>PHCO01000221.1 GCA_002842265.1 Betaproteobacteria bacterium HGW-Betaproteobacteria-18
CTGACCTGGTGATGCTGGAGAGCGAGCGCAGCCAGGTTGATGCGCGCCTCAACGCCCTGTTGGCACGCCCGGCGCTGGCCCCGCTGGCCCTGCCTGAGCCACTGCGCACCCTGCCTGCGCCCACCCAACTCGACAGCAGCGTACTGGACCAGCGTGTGCGCGCCAGCAACCCGCAGTTGTTCGTTGAAGAGGCACGCATCCAGGCGGCCGGTAAGAGCCGCGACCTGACCATCAAGAACCGCTACCCCGATTTCACGCTCAGTATTTCACCGACCCAGACGAAAACGACTGTCAACGAATGGAGTGTGATGCTGGAAGTCAACATCCCACTGCAGCAAACGTCCCGACGCGCCATGGAGCGTGAGGCGGAGGCGATGCTGTCGGCTGCGCGCTCGCGCAAGGAAGCCGCCGCCAACCAGGTGCTGGCAGAGCTGGCGCAGAACCTGGCTGGTCTTGAGGCGGCACGCCGTACCGAGGTGCTTGCGTCTGGCAGCCTCTTGCCGCAGGCCAATCTGACCTTGCGTTCCGCAATGGCCAGCTATGAAAACGGCAAGCTCGACTTTGCCACCCTGCTCGATGCCCAGCGGCAGATTCGCCAGGCCAGACAAAGCCAGCTCAAGGCGCAATTCGAAGGACAAATGCGCTTGGCTGAAATTGAAAAATTACTAGGGGAAGATTTGTGAAAAAAAGTTCTGGCGTGGCCATCGGCGTCCTTGTTGCTGCACTGGCTGCAGGCGGCGGCTACTGGTTGGGCACCCGTGGTGTGACAACGCAGGCCGATAGAGTGGTGGCGGGTGCCAGCAGCACCCCGTCAACAGGTGGAAAACAGGAGAAAAAACTCCTCTACTACCGCAACCCGATGGGCCTGCCAGACACCTCACCCACCCCCAAGAAGGATCCGATGGGCATGGACTACATCGCGGTCTATGCCGGTGGTGCCGATGATGATGCCCCTACCAACCAGGTGAAGATCAGCACCGAAAAAGTACAAAAACTTGGCGTTCGCACGGAAGCCGCACAACTGCGCAGCCTCGACAAAACCGTGCGCGCCTCGGGTCGCATCGAACCCGATGAGCGTCGCGTGGTTGCCATCTCGCCCAAGTTCGAAGGTTATGTCGAGCGCCTGCATGTCAACGTCACCGGCCAGGCCGTTGGCAAGGGCCAGCCGCTGTTAGAGGTCTATAGCCCGGAGCTGGTGTCGGCCCAGCGCGAATATGCGATTGCCGTGCAGGGCGTGAGCTCGCTCAAGGACGCAGGCGGCCAGGCTCAGGCAGGCATGGCACAACTCGCCGATGCAAGTTTGCAGCGGCTGCGCAACTGGGATATTTCAGAGGCGCAGATCAAGGCATTGGCACAGTCGGGGGCCACGACGCGCACGCTCACCTTCCACTCGCCCGTGAGCGGCATCGTGATGGAGAAAAAGGCGTTGCAAGGCATGCGCTTCATGCCCGGTGAGGCGCTGTACCAGATTGCGGATTTATCGGCCGTTTGGGTCATTGCCGACGTCTTTGAGCAAGACATCGGGCTGGTTAAAAACGGCACCAAGGCCACGGTGAGCATCAACGCCTACCCGGATAAAACTTTCAGCGGTCGGGTCACTTATGTGTATCCCACGCTCACCGCCGAGACCCGCACCGTGCCGGTGCGCGTCGAGCTGGCCAACCCCGGTAGACTGCTTAAACCCGGCATGTTTGCCCAGGTGGAACTGCCGGTGGCAAGCAAAGGCAAGGTGGTCACCGTGCCTGTGTCTGCGGTCATTGACAGTGGCACGCGCCAGATTGTGCTGATCGAAAAAGCGGCCGGCCGGTTTGAACCGCGCCAAGTCAAACTGGGCGCACGCAGCGACACCTATGTGGAGGTGCTCGACGGCGTCGATGACGGCGAACCCGTGGTGGTGGCCGCCAACTTCCTGATTGATGCCGAGAGCAACCTGAAAGCGGCGCTGGGCGGCTTTACCAGCGCGCCTGAAGCCCAGGCTAGTTCGCCGGCGGCTACGAATGCTGCGGTCAACAAAGGCGCCGGCCATCAGGCGGTCGGTACGGTTGAAGAAATTGACAGCAAGTCAGGCACCGTCAGCGTGGCGCACGGGCCGGTGGCCAGCCTCAAGTGGCCGGCGATGACGATGGAGTTCAAGGCCGCCAATGCGTCTTTGCTGAAAGACCTCCAGCCCGGTACCAAGGTGGCGTTCGAGTTTGTCGAGCGCGCGCCGGGTGAATGGGTCATCACCAGTACCAAACCAACTGGGAATTAACGATTTTGTGGGGCGGACTTCAGTCCGCCTGGCCGACTGAAGTCGGCCCCACAAAGCTCATTGTTTTTCACCGAATAAGCCAACACCATGCTTTCCAACATCATCGACTGGTCAGGCCGCAACCGTTTTCTGGTGCTGCTGACCACCCTGTTCATCGTCGTGGGCGGCATTTTTGCCGTGCTGCGCACGCCCATCGACGCGCTGCCCGACCTGTCGGACGTGCAGGTCATCGTCTATACCGAATACCCCGGCCAGGCGCCGCAGGTGGTGGAAGACCAGGTAACCTATCCGCTGACCACGGCTATGTTGTCGGTACCCAAATCGAAAGTGGTGCGCGGCTTTTCATTCTTTGGCGCATCGTTCGTCTACATTATTTTTGAGGATGGCACCGACATCTACTGGGCCCGCTCGCGCGTGCTGGAGTATCTGAACTTTGCCTCCGGGCGCATGCCCAAGGGCATCTCACCCCAGATCGGCCCCGACGCCACCGGTGTCGGCTGGGTCTACCAGTACGCGCTGCTGGCCAAGGACAAAACCCTGGCCGAGCTGCGCAGCATCCAGGACTGGTATGTGCGTTACCAGTTGACCAAGGCCCATGGCGTGGCCGAAGTGGCCTCGGTGGGCGGCTTTGTGCAGACGTATCAGGTGACCGTCGATCCAGTCAAGCTGCGCGCCTACAACATCCCGCTGATGAAAGTGGCCCAGGTGATCCGCGACTCGAACCGCGACGTGGGCGGGCGCGCGGTGGAGATGGCAGAGACCGAGTACATGGTGCGCGGCAAAGGTTACCTGCGGGACAAGGGCGATATTGAAAAACTGGTGGTCAAGGCCGACAAAGGCACGCCGGTGCTGATCCGTGACATTGCGCGGGTCGAACTGACCCCCGATGAACGCCGGGGCATCACCGAACTCAACGGCGAAGGCGAGGTGGTCTCCGGCATCGCCATGGCGCGCTATGGCGAAAACGCGCTGGAAGTGATCTCCAACCTGAAAGCCAAGATCGCAGAAATCGGCCCCGGCCTGCCTGAAGGCGTGACGGTGCAAACGGTGTATGACCGCTCGGAGCTCATCAACCGCGCCATCGACACGCTGAAACGCACGCTGATCGAAGAGTCGCTCATTGTGGCGCTGGTGTGCGTGGTGTTTCTGATGCATGTGCGCAGTGCGCTGGTGGCCATTCTGATGTTGCCGGTCGGCATCCTGATGGCCTTCATTGCCATGCGATTGCTGGGCATGAGCTCCAATCTGATGAGCCTGGGCGGCATTGCGATTGCCATTGGCGCCATGATCGACGCGGCGATTGTGATGATTGAAAACGCCCACAAACATCTGGAGCGCCTACCCGAGAAACACTCGACCAACGACCGGTTTGAAGCCATGCTGGCGGCGTGCAAAGAGGTGGGCCCGGCGCTGTTCTTCTCGCTGCTGATCATCACCGTGTCGTTCCTGCCCGTGTTTGCGCTGGAGGGCCAAGAGGGCCGGCTGTTTTCACCACTGGCCTACACCAAGACCTTTTCGATGGCGGGTGCCGCGCTGCTGTCGGTCACGCTGGTGCCGGTGCTGATGCTGCTGTTCATCCGCGGCAAGATCATGCCTGAATCGAAGAACCCGGTGAACCGCTTTCTGATCTGGGTCTATCGGCCCATCATCGCGGCCGTGATGCGCTGGAAAAAAGTGACGGTCTTGCTGGCGCTGCTGGCCCTGGGAGTCTCGTACTACCCGGCTTCCAGGCTGGGCTCCGAGTTCATGCCCACGCTCAACGAAGGTTCGCTGCTCTACATGCCCGCTTCGCTGCCTGGCATGTCGATCACCAAGGCCGCCGAGTTGCTGCAAACGCAAAACAAGATCATCAAGAGCTTCCCCGAAGTGGCGTCCGTGTGGGGCAAGGCCGGGCGCGCCAACACCGCCACCGACCCGGCCCCGACCGAGATGTTCGAGACCGTCATCAACCTCAAGCCAGAGTCCGAATGGCGCGCCGGCCTGACCATCGACACACTGATTGCCGAAATGGACAAGGCGCTGCAGTTCCCCGGCGTGGCCAACTCCTGGACCATGCCGATCAAGGCGCGCATCGACATGCTCTCGACCGGTATTCGCACGCCGATTGGCATCAAGGTGTTCGGCAATAACCTCGATGAGATGGAAAAGCTGGCCAAGCAGATCGAGGCCGTGGTCAAAGCCGTGCCCGGCACCAGCAGCGCCTTTGCCGAACGCATCACCGGTGGTTTTTACATCAACATCGAACCCGACCGCGAGCAACTGGCCCGCTACGGGCTGGCGGTGGGCGACCTGCTTGATGTCGTTGGCACCGCGCTGGGTGGCGAGATGGTCACCACCACGGTGGAAGGCCGCGAACGCTTTGGCGTGACCG
>PHCO01000222.1 GCA_002842265.1 Betaproteobacteria bacterium HGW-Betaproteobacteria-18
CGCGCTCCCGGTAGGTCGGGTCGGTAGCTCAGTCGGTAGAGCAGCGGACTTTTAATCCGTTGGTCCCGAGTTCGAATCTCGGCCGACCCACCAGCAAAACAGGGAACGTGGGGCGCTAGCTCAGTTGGTAGAGCAGCGGACTCTTAATCCGTAGGTCGACAGTTCGAATCTGTCGCGCCCCACCAAAATTCCAAGCACTCAGCCAACACGCAAATCGTGGCTTTTTGTTTATTTTGTTTAGATTGCACCGCCAGTTGCGGTGTAGCAGCAAAAACGATTATCGGACGCGGGGTGGAGCAGTTGGCAGCTCGTCGGGCTCATAACCCGAAGGTCGCAGGTTCAAGTCCTGCCCCCGCAACCAAAGAATTCAATCAAGGATCAACAGCTTGACGGCGTTGATCCTTTTTTGTTTTTGGGCCGGAAATTTCTGGCGACTGATCGCCCAGACGCTTAATTGTTAAGCCGGAAGTGGGTCAGTTTGCGACTGAGGGTCTCCGATGTTTTCTGGAAATCGGCCGTCAGCAGTTCTATAGCGGCGATGTCGCCGGACTGGGTGTCGATGGCCTGGGCGATGAGTTCGACGTTGCGGGCGATGTCGTTGGCGGCGACGCCCTGCTCCGTCGAGGCATCGGCGATGGCCTGGGCGCGCTCCAGGGCGCGTTGCGACGTGGTTTGAATCAGCGATAGCGCATCGCGCACTGATTGCACGCGAACCACCCCTTCGCCCATCAGGCTGCGACTCTCCTCCATGGTGCTCACGGCGCCCCCGATCTCGTCCTGAATGGCTCGGATGGTGGCATCGATTTCCATCGTCGCCTTGGCCGTGCGTTCGGCCAGTTTGCGCACCTCGTCGGCGACCACGGCAAAGCCACGGCCCTGCTCGCCGGCCCGCGCCGCCTCGATGGCGGCGTTGAGGGCGAGCAGGTTGGTCTGGTCGGCGATGTCCTTGATCACGCCAGCCATGCCGCCGATTTCCTGCGAGCGCTGACTCAGAGTTGCCACCGCGTCGCCGGCGCAACGTACGCGGTCGGCGATCTGGCCGATTTCGGCGACGGCATCCTCGGCGGCGCGACCAGCCTCGGCGGACGTGCGCTGATTTTCTGCCGAGGCATCGACACCTTCGTTGGCGTTCATTGCCGTTTCGTTGATGGCGACGGTAATTTCCTCCAGCGTCGCCGCGGTGGCTGCCGATGAACTGCACAGGCTGGCCTGCGCTTCGCCCACATGCTGCATGGCCAGCTTCAGGCTGCGGGCACCATCCGCGACGCGCCGGGCGCCGGTCTGGGTTTCATGCAGCACGGTTTCGACGTCGATAGCCAAGGCGTTGATGCCCTGGGCGACCTCGGAGAGCAGTCCCTGACCCTTGACGACGACATGGGCCGAGAAGTCTCCCTGGCTTTGCATTCCGTTCACGTCCTTGGCAACGCCTTGCAAATCCTTGAACAGGCGCGGCAGCCAGATCAGCAGGGGGATGGCGAGGGCGGCCAGCAGCAGGCCGGCGCTGCCCCAAAGCAGTTTGGGCATCGCCAGTTGGGGCGCGGCGAGCACGCCGCTGCCTGCGGCCAGGCCGAGGACGAGGGCGAGCCGGATGCGGGCGATCAGCCCGAAGCGGGACACCCCGGACAACCAGCCGTTGGCCCAGGGCTGGCCGTGGCGCACGGTCAGATTGCCTTGGCCCTGGCGGAGTTTGGCGTAGACCGCTTCGGCTGCCTCAACGGCGGCGCGCGATGGCCGGCGGCGGACGGAGCCGTAGCCGACGACGGTGCCGTTTTCGCGAATCGGCGAAGCGTTGGCTTCGACCCAGTAGTAGCCGCCATCCTTGCGCCGGTTCTTGACCAGCCCGCACCACGGCCGGCCGGCTTTCAGATCGCGCCAGAGATCCTCGAAGGCCGCCGGCGGCATATCCGGGTGGCGCACGATGTTGTGGGCTTTGCCGACGAGCTCTTCGCGGGTAAAGCCGCTGATCTCGACAAAGGCATCGTTGACCGAGGTGATGACGCCTTTCAGGTCGGTGGTCGAGTAAATGAACAGATTGTCGGGCAACAGCGTCTCGACCGCAGTCACCGGTTGGTTGTTGCGCATTTCTCTCTCCCACTTTTTATTCGTTCTAATTATCCATCGACTTACTCACTGCGGGCGCCGACAGCAACATTAGCAATTAATAAAATAGCAATGGGGTCACGATTTGTCCAGAAATTATTGTTTATGTGATTTTTGCCACAAATAGCCATCGCCTCCGGCATGGCGGCGACCGTAGGTTCGTACCCGTCCTGATCCGAACGGGTACGAATGGCAGAACTGCAACAAAAGTGTTGGTTTTTGGGTCTTTTTCCCGGTTGACCGTAGCAATCCCGGCTAACGCCCGCCGACAACCTGTTCCGGTCCCTGACCGGCATACAAGCGCTCGACAAGGTCTGCCCGATGCTGCAGCACGGCCCGCTGGTTGATCGAACCCTTGTCGGTGATTTCGTGGCGGTCGGCCGACGGCGGATCGATCAGTAGATGCGCCCAGGCAATGCGTGAGGCCGAGCCGCCGGCCGTCACGTTGACCTTGCGCAACAGATCGGCCAGGAAGTCGCGGACGGCCGGGTGAGCGAGAATCCGCTCCGGCTCCGCATCCGGCGCCAGGCCGGCCAGCCGGCAGCAGTGTTCGAGACGGGGGAAGATCAAGGCGCCGATGTCGTCGCGATTGATCCCGGCCAGCACGACGTCCATGACATAGGGGGCGCCGGCGCTGATCAGCTTGGCGCGGAGCGGGCCGACGCTGACGAAGGTGCCGGAACTCAGTTTGAAATCCTCGGCGATGCGGCCGTCGAACATCAATCCGATTTCAGGATGGTCCGGGTCGGCAAAGCGCAGCGCGTCGCCGGTGCAGTAGTAGCCCTCGTCGTCGAAGACCTCGGCGGTTTGTTCGGGAGCCCGCCAATAGCCGGGCATCACGTGCGGGCCACGGAAACGCACCTCCAGTTTTTCATCGACGGGGACCAGCTTGATCTCGCAGCCCGGCGTCGGCAGGCCGACATAGCCCGCCTGGATCAGCGGCCCGGTGGTAAATGTCGACGACGGTGAGGTTTCGGTCATGCCCAGCCCGCTCATGACCCGGATGCGTTCGCCACAGTATGCCTGGCTGATCCGGTCGAGCTTGTCCCAGGCGGCCTGCGACAGACCGGCGCCGGCAAAAAAGAACAGATTGACCTTGGAGAAGAAAGTTTTGCCGAGCTCACGGTCGGCTTCCAGCGCGTCGGCGAGCAACTCCCAGCCCTTGGGTACGTTAAAAAAAACGGTCGGGGCTATTTCCCGCAGGTTGCGCACCGTCTCGGCGAAGCCGTGGGTGGTCGGCTTGCCGTCGTCGATATACAGCGTGCCGCCGTTGTACAGCGCAATGCCGACATTGTGGCTGCCGCCGAAGGTGTGGTTCCACGGTAGCCAGTCCACCAGAACGGGTGGCGTTTCCCCGAAACAGGGGAAGGTTTGCAGGAGCATCTGCTGGTTGCTGCACAGCATGCGGTACGTCGTCGTTACTGCCTTCGGCAGCTTGGTCGAACCCGAGGTGAACAGGAATTTGGCGATGCTATCGCCGGTCAGTGCGCGGTTCGCCTCGCCGACCGTCGTCGGTTCGGTGGTCAGCAGACTGCTCAAGGAGGTCGTGGCGCGGCCTTCGATGGGGGCTCCGGCAATCACGACTTCGACATCGGACGGGATGGTCTTGGCGATGGCCTGGGCGAAAGACTGCCCCTGGGAGGCGAAGACCATGCCGGGCGTGGTCAGGTTGACGATATGGGCAAGCTTGCCGAAGTCTCCGGACATCAGCGAATACGAGGGCGATAGCGGGCTGTAGGGAATGCCGGCGTACATGGCCGCCAAGGCCATCTGCAGATGTTCCAGATCATTGCCGGAAAGAATCAGCAAGGGCCGCTCGGCCGACAATCCCCTGTCGAGCAGGGCCTGTCCGATGGCGCGGGCGCGCTGGAGCATTTCGCCGTAGCAAATGCGTTGCCATTGGCCGTGGGCATCTCGCCGGGCAATCAGCGTGCGCTCGGGGTGTTTTACAGCACCGTCGACCAGGCGGTCGGTCAGGCGGCATGGATAGTCGCCGAGTTTCTCGGTCGACCGCATTCGCCAGATCCCCTGAGCGTCCTGATCGACCTGGACGGAATTCTTGCCGATGCTGACGGCGCGGTAGCCCTCCAGCTTGTTTTGCAACATGGTCTCTCCTTGAAACTTTTTGTTGGCAAGTCAGCCGGGCGGCCCGGATGACTTGCCGTTTGCCTTGCTCGCGCTTACACGTTGCGCTTGTAGGTTTGCAGACCCGGCTTGATGGTCTTGTCGTCGAGGAACTGCTTGAGGCCCTGGGCACGGCCCTTTTCCGGATCGCGGCCATTCGACTGGTCGACCTTGGCGTAGAGGTAATCCTCGTTCTGCTCCCAGGTCAGTTCGCGGCAGCGCTTGAAGCCGTGCTTGGCATAGCGCAGCACGGCCGGGTTCTTCTCCAGCAGCTTGGAAGCCAGTGCCTTGACCTCGTCGCGCAACTGGGCGCGCGGCACGCTCTTGTTGACCAGGCCCATCTTGGCCGCCTGCTTGCCGGTCCAGGTTTCGCCGGTCATTACG
>PHCO01000223.1 GCA_002842265.1 Betaproteobacteria bacterium HGW-Betaproteobacteria-18
AAGACTTCGCAGGCGTGGTGATTGCCAATCCCAATGCGCCCACGGGCATCGGCCTGCCACTGGCCGACATCGAGACACTGCTGCAAATGCACCCGCAACGGGTGGTGCTGATTGATGAAGCCTACGTTGACTTTGGCGGCCACAGCGTCATGGCGTTGATCGACCGCTACCCCAACCTGCTGGTGGTGCACACCCTGTCCAAGTCACGCTCGCTCGCAGGCTTGCGCATTGGCTACGCCTGTGGCCAGGCGCACCTGATTGAGGCCCTGAATCGCGTCAAAAACAGCTTCAACTCCTATCCCTTGGACCGTCTGGCGCTGGCCGGAGGCGTGGCCGCTTTTGAAGACCAAGCCTATTTTGAGCAAACGCGCCAAGCCGTGATGAGTAGTCGCGAAGGCTTGGTGCTGGCGCTGGAAGACCTCGGTTTTGAGGTGTTGCCGTCACAAACCAATTTTGTCTTTGCGCGTCACCCATCGCACGATGGCGCTGACCTGGCCGCCAGCTTGCGAGTGCAAGGCGTGTTGGTGCGGCATTTCAAACTTCCACGCATTGACCAATTTTTGCGTATCAGTGTGGGCACGCCCGCGCAATGTGAACAACTGGTCGCGGCGCTGGCCAAACTGGTCAACGCCGCAGCTTGAGGCGACTGTTCAATAACGCCGCATCTGTTTCAGTTCAGCGTACAAATCGCTGTAAATCTGATAGCGATTCACGCTAATACTTTCGGGCATATCGTCTGAATTCACCGCTGCAATCACACCACAACCGGGTTCATGCAAGTGGCTGCAGTTGTAAAACTTGCAGTTTTTGACATGGGGTTTGAGGTCGGGCATATAGGCCGCCAGTTGCGCCGGATCAATGTGGTTCAGGCCAAACTCCTGAAACCCCGGGGAGTCGATCAGCGCCGTGGTTTTATTTGCGTCCACCCAATACCAGGTGGTGCTGGTGGTGGTGTGCTTGCCGCTGCTCAAGGCTTGTGACAAAACGCCGGTTTGCACCAGTGCACCTGGAATCAGGCAGTTGATCAGCGTGCTTTTCCCTGCCCCTGACGGACCCAGCACCAGCGTGGTTTTGTCGGCCAGGCGCTGGCTCATGGCAGCACGACTTGCGGCTTCGTCCTTGAGCGACAGCGCCAGCACGTCGTAACCCATGTGCCGGTAAGGTGCCAGCCAATTCCAGGCGCGGGCAAAGGGTTCGGCGAGGTCACTTTTATTGAGCGCAATGATCGGTGTGATGTGCTGCTCCTCGGCGGCAATCAGGGCGCGAGACAGTTGGCTGCTTGAAAATTCGGGCTCGGCGGCAATCAGGATCAGCACCTGATCCAGATTGGCGGCAAATAGCTTGGTGCGCACGTCGTCCTGGCGGTAAAACAGGTTGCGCCGTGTCTCAATTTTTTCAATCGTGCCCTCATCTTGCGATGCCAGCCACAGCACCCTGTCGCCCACCACACCCTGGCTTTTTTTGCCACGTGAATGGCAAATCAGACGTTCACCCGCCGCGTTTTCAACCAAAAAGTGGCGCCCATAGTTGGCCACAATCAGGCCGGGTTCACATTGAGGTTGAATCATGAATGCGGTGGCAGCAGTACTACGCCAGACAGGGCATCAACAGCCCCTGCGCAGTCAAAATCGGCCTGCGAGATTCCAACCACATCATGCGTGCAGTAGCGCACCACACAGCGATCGAATTGCACAAGCAACTCGGGGTGATGGTTTTGCACCTGGGCCAGCCAGGCGACCGCATTGACAAACATCATGGTCTGGGCGAAGTCGGTGAAACGGAAGGTTTTTTCAATGACCACCGCCGCGCCATCCCCGCTCAAATGCCAGCCATCCAACTTGGCCAGTCTTGTAACAACTTCAGTCGCCGTTAACGCACGTTTGCTTTGGGCTAGTGGCATATTTGACTCAAAAAATTAAACCGCCACCAAGGTGACACCCTGCATGCGCGCCAGTCGCTCCGACGCACCAGGGTGTGAGTAATAGAAACGCACATACAGTGGGTCTGGGGTCAGGGTGGAAGCATTGTCTTCGTAAAGCTTGAGCAACGCTGTTGATAAATCCTGTGCACTGGTTTGCATTACAGCGTAGGCATCGGCTTCAAACTCATGCTTGCGAGACAACTGGGCGAAGAGGGGCGCAATAAAGAAGCTGAACACCGGCATGGCCAGCATGAACAGCAGCAAGGCCAGCGCATCGTTATTCGTCGTCAAATTAGGCTGTACTCCCAACCCTGTGTAAAACCATGTTTGCTGCGTCAGATAACCCAGCAGCCCAAAACCGGCCAGGCTCAAGGCAAACATCGAGCCGATGCGTTTGATGATGTGCTTGTGTTTGAAATGCCCGAGCTCATGCGCCAGCACAGCGTCCACCTCCGGTGGACTGAGTTTGGACAGCAGCGTGTCATAAAAAACCACGCGCTTGGCGGCACCAAAGCCGGTGAAATAGGCATTGGCGTGGGCGCTGCGTTTGCTACCGTCCATGACAAACAGGCCTTTGGCAGAAAAACCGCAGCGCTGCATCAAGGCCGTCACACGGGCCCGCAAAGTTTTATCTTCCAGAGGCGAAAACTTGTTGAAAATCGGTGCAATCAGCGTCGGGTAGATCACCAACAGCAACAAATTAAAACCCATCCAGAACAGCCAGGCCCACAGCCACCACAGACTACCCGTGGTAGCCATCATCCACAGAATCAAGGCGGCAATCGGCAGCCCGATCAAGGCGCCAATCAAGCTGGACTTGAGCAGGTCCGCCAGCCACAGTTTGTGTGTCATTTTGTTGAAGCCAAAACGCTGCTCCAGCACAAACGTTTGGTACCACGAAAGAGGTAAATCGATCACGCCGCTGATCAGCACAAACGTTGCCAGCAAAACCAATTGCTGCCAAATGCCATAGCCCATGACTTGCGCCAAGGCCTGATTCAAGACCGAAAGCCCACCCAGCAAAGTCCAGACCAGCAACACGGCTGCACCCAAGGCCATTTCCAGCAACCCCAGACGTGCTTTGGCCAGGGTGTAATCGGCTGCTTTTTGATGCGCTACCAATGAAATGGTGCGCGCAAAAGCGACAGGAACAACTTCACGGTGCTGTGCCACATGGCGAATCTGGCGCGAACTGAGCCAGAACCTGAGCAACAAACTCAGGCCCAACGCGGTAGCAAAAAGGGCGGTCAGCAAAAGCGAAGCAGAGAAAAGCGTGTCAGTCATGGGCGCGAAGTTTAGGGCATCGGTGACAATTCACGCCATGCACAACGCCAACACCCCCACTGAATCCGCTCCGCTGGCCAAATCGGATCACAACCTGGTCTGGCTGGACTGTGAGATGACGGGTTTGAACCCGGAACATGACCGCATCATCGAAATCGCGGTGATCGTCACCGACGCCCATTTGACGCAACGCATCGAAGGCCCGGTCTTGGTGATCCACCAAAGCGACACGCTGCTCGACGGCATGGACAAATGGAACAAGAGCACGCACGGCAAAAGCGGTCTGATCGACAAGGTCAAAACCTCAACGATGGAAGAGGAAGAAGCCGAACAACTGCTGCTTCAATTTCTAAGTCATTACATACCCAAAAGTGGCACCCCCATGTGCGGCAACAGCATCGGCCAGGACCGGCGCTTTCTGGCCAAATACATGCCCAAGCTGGAGGCATTTTTTCACTACCGCAACCTGGACGTGAGCACGCTCAAAGAGCTCTCCAAGCGCTGGGCTCCCCTTGTGTACAAGGGTTTTAAAAAGAAGCAACGTCACACCGCTCTGGCAGACGTTCATGAGTCCATTGACGAACTGGAACACTACCGCACGCATTTTTTAAAACTACCCGACTGATCACGATTGACTAGCCCGATCAGTAGAAACCAGAATCTGTGGCATAATCCAAGGCTTCGCTGAAAAATCAGCGTATTTTGCACATCTCCCAACATCCACTGGGTCTCATGCCAGGTTGTTTTCAACCTGCCTGAAAAAGACCCCCCAGCTTCTAGACGCACTCACCTTGCTGAGTCAGAGCCGGTTCCGTTTGATGGTTGATGTTTTTTAACCATGAACGGAGCAGCCGCACACCTTGCGGCGCTCTTCGTTTTTTAGGATATTTCATGACTGACGCTACTTTAGCGGCGGGCGAATTTTCGTCTGCCGCAAACACTTCCAATGACATCAACCTGTTGCCCCACGAGGCAATCGACGCACCTGAGGCTGCAACCCCGGTGGCAGCAGACATTCCCAACGGCTTTGTCACACTGGGTCTGGCCCCGGAGCTGATCCAGGCGGTGAAAGACCTGGGCTTTACCCAGCCCACCACGGTGCAACTTAAAACCATTCCGCTGGCCATGCAAGGCGTCAGTGAAGATGGCAACAGTGCCCGTTTCATTGACCTGATGGTCTCCAGCCAGACCGGCAGTGGCAAAACCGCCGCCTTTTTGTTGCCCGTGCTGCACACTTTGCTCAAGCAACAAGAACAGGCTGAGACAAAATCCCGTGAGGATTACGAGCGCGCGGTGGCCGAAGCCACGGCCAAGGGCGAAGCACCACCCAAACGCGCCAAGCGCAAAGACCCGACCAACCCACG
>PHCO01000224.1 GCA_002842265.1 Betaproteobacteria bacterium HGW-Betaproteobacteria-18
ATGCCGCCGGAGAGCTTTCCGGCGCCCTCGAAGCCGCGCACGTCGTCGACGTTGATGGTCAGAGCCGGAGCGCCCAGGGTGGTGCGCACGCGGGTGTTGCCGCCCAGGTAGCCCGCGAAGAGGGCATTGCGGGCAATGCGGTCCAGGGACTGGCGCGCCTGCACGCCGTTGGTGCGGGCGTTGAGCAGGAACTGGTTGGCGATGCCGACCTGGCTGGTCACCACGTTCAGGTCGATGGAGTCGCCGTACTGGTCGATGCCCAGCACGTACTGCTCAATGGTCTGGCTGGACGCGGTGATGCCGTTGTCCAGGTTGGTGTTGCCGGACGGGGTGAGCGGCGTGGTCACGGGGGCCTTGAGGCCCGCGCGGGTCTTGGTCACGGTTTCGCCAACGTTGATCGACACCGGCTCGCGGTCCGCGATCTCGCGGTAGCCGATGGCCGAAGTCAGGCCGCTGTGGAACTCGGTCTCCAGGAAGCCGGTCTGGATGGCGTTCTGGAGCGCGGTGGGCATGTTCTGAACAGGCATGGGGCCTCCAAGGTGTCAGGGTTGTGGTTTGCCCCCTGGCCGCCTGGGCCCGATGGGTCAGCGCTACTGCGCCGTTTCGGTGTGGTCGTTATTTGAACTTCGCGCGCTCGGCCTTGTACTCTTCCGGCGTCATCTCCTGGGCCTTCTTGGCCGTGGGAGTCTTCGGCGGGGGCGGCGTGCCGGGCGTGCTGCTGTTCTGCGTCGAGCCGAACAGGTAGGGCTTGGCCTCCTTCATGGCCGCCATGAGCTCGTCCGCGCCTTCGACGTCACCGGTCTCCTGGTTCAGCTTGACCTTGGAGAGGTCGGCGAGCTTGAGGCCGTCGAGGTCGACCATGCCAGCCTTGAGCGCCGCGGCCTTGAGTTCGGCGCGGATGATGCGCTCGTTGGCGGCCTGCTGGGCTGCGGTGATCTTCGCCTCTGCCTCCGTGTTGGCCTTGGCAGCGGCCTCCGTGGCCTGCTCTGCCGCACGCTTGGCCTCCTGGGCGCGGGTGCGGTAGCTGGCATTCTCGTGGCGCAGCTCCTCCACGTATTCGCGGGAGAAGCTCTCCTGCCCTTTGGCAGGCGGGGCCGGGGGCGCAGGGGTCGGATCAGGAGTCGGGGGAGTGGGATCAGGCATCAGGCCCTCCAAAAAGGGAAGGCCCGCATCGAGCGGGCCAGCTAAAGTTGCACCTGGGCGTCATGCCCCGGCGGAAATTCTAGGCGTCGTACATGGCGATCGAAAGGAGCGCCTGAGCGGGGACGGAAGTGGCCAGCAGGAGCGACACGCGCACCACCTTGCCGATGGGCGCGCACTGGATCAGCACGGTGCTCGCCGCGTTGTTCGCGCTCGCGCCAGTGGTCTGGACGGCACCAGCGTTCTTGATGGGCAGCACCGGGGCGATGAGCGGTCCCGCGTCCTGGCACTGAGCCATCAGCGTGTCCGCATTGGCGGTGTTGGTGCGCTTGGAGATGACGATGCTGCGCACCCACTCGGGCACCAGCACGTCGAAGTAGACCGTGTCGCCAACCGCCAGGCCAGCCTGGGCCAGCGGGTTGAAATGCTTCTCCCAGCGCGCGGCCATCTGCGTTTTCTGGACTTCGAGCACCAGGGCGTTGGCCACCTGGTTCAGGTCATATGTCGCCATGCGTCACCTCAGTCGTCGGATTGTGAAAGCGGTTGGGGCTTCGGCTTCGGTCCATCACCGCCAGCGCCTGCACCTTCGTCGTCTTCCTTCGGCTCGGCCTCGATCTTGCGGATCTCGTCGGCCGGGTCCGCGATGTCATAGCTGGGCGCGATGGTCTGGACTGCCGTCTCCTGGGAGATCAGCTCCTTGTCGCGCAGCACGCCCAAGGTCAGGGCCTCGCTCTGCTTGTCAGCGTAGGTCGGTGCATACCAATTCGGCCAGCGCAGGCCGATCGGTTCATCTTGCTTCAGCTCCGGGGCCTTCTTCCCGTTGATGGTCAGCTCGAACTTTGCCGAAGCCATCACGACCATGCGCAGGAGCTGCAGCAGCGCGCCCTCGCCGTAGGAGATGCGCAGGCGGTCCGAGAGCCAGATCAGCGCTTGGTTCATCAGCTCCATGGCCCGCCCGGACTGCGCGGCGCTCAGCTTGTCCGCGTTCGCCCTGTTGCCGTTGGCTGTCTCAAGCGCGAGTTCGCGCAGGCAGCGCACGTACTCGATCACGGCCGCGGCTGCGGTCCCGTTGATCTCGAGCATCTTGGCATCGCCGTCTTTGTCGACCACGATGGCGTTGCCGCCGCCCTTGACCATCTTGCCGTCGTCACCGACAGCTGGCTCTTTGATGAGCAGGGTCGGGTCGCTGCTGTACTTCAAGCCGCGGCCAGCCTGCGAGAGCTGGTAGTCGATCTCGATGCCTGTTTCGATGGCCTCCACGGGGAACGTGCATTCGCCGTCGATCTCGTCGCCGCCCGGGAGGTTCTTCACCCACACGATGGGCACGAAGCCCAGCTTGTGCGGGGTGGTCTTCTTCGGGTCGACGGTGGCCGGGTTGGCCTCGCCGACCTTCCAGGGCATGAACCAGGTCTCTGCCTGCTCGTCCCACTCGCGCCTGAACCAGAAGTCGACGGTCAGGTCGTCGGTCGCGACCTCGTAGCCCTGATCGGCCAGTACCTGGCCCTTCACCTTGTACTGCTCGGCGACCTTGGCCAGCGTGTCGGGCGCGTCCTGCTTCCAGGTCGGCGCCAGGTACATGGTGTTCGAGACAGAGAAAAACACGCGCCCGCTCAGGACGCGCATGATAATGGCCACCGAACCTACGCTGCCGGTTGTGGCCGCGTCGATCATGACCTGGTTGAGCTTCGTTTCCTTGACCAGATCGGTCAGAGTGTCGCGCGTCACCTCGTCCTTGCAGTCGACGGCCGGGAAATGGCCCTCGCTGAACAGCAGCGACACGGAGTCATTGACCACGATCTTGCACAGGCCATAGCGCACGCAGGGTCTGCGGTCCCTGATGGGGATATACTCCTCGACGCCGTCGCGCTTCTCCTGGTGGAAGCCATGCTCCAGGTGATCGTAGAGCGTCCCCTTGCGCACACGAGTCAGCACGTCGATGTCGAACTGCCGCTGGGGGAAGTCCTTGTCGCGCTGAATCTTCGAGACGATGCTCTTGAACATGCTTTACCTGCCCATGTGCACCACCACGGCGCGTTGCGTTGCTGTGGGCCGCACAATCGGCCAGTTGAAATGCACGAAGTACCCGAGCGCGTCGGGTGGATGGTCTTTGCCTGTGGTCTTGTCCGGCTCGCTGTTCTTGTCGTAGGTCTGCTGCTCCAGGCACTCGGTGAGCGTGGGGCACGCGCTGGTGTTGACCATGAGCGTGCGCATGCCCAGGCCATTGCAGATCAAGGCGTTGACCTCAGCCACCCGCTCTTTGACGAACGGGTTCCTGCTGGGCACGCGGACGTTGAAGCCCGCGGCGCGCAGGATCGTGATGTCCGACTCGGTGGCGTTGACCGTGCGGTTGCTCTGGCCGGAGGCGTCCGGATAGACGTGCACCTTGTGGCCGGGGAACTTCTCTTTGATCGTGGCGCACACGTCCGGGGTGTCGCGCATCTTGACCAGCTCGCCCAGGATGAGCGGCCGGCCGAAGCGGATCACGCCCACGATGGCCGTGCAGTTGTACACGTTGAAGTCGAGCCCGATGTGCAGCTCTTCGCCCTCGATGATGGTCTCGGGCGTGTGGTTCAGCTCGCGGGAGAAGTCCGGGTAGACCGCGCCCTGGGTAAGATTGACGAAAAAACCCTCAAGGTACGCCTGCACCAGCTGCGGCGGATAGGAGCGCATGAGCGCGTCGATGTAGTCCGCAGGCAGGTTGCGCGCGTTGCTGTGCGTGCTGGCCCGGATGAGCTCGTAGCCCGGCGCTGGCTCTTTCTGCCAGCGGCCGTAGCAAAACCGGAAGCCTTCAGGAGTCGTGGCCACGCCGACGGTGTTCGGCGTGCCGTCGGGCTTCTTCTGCCGGTTGCGTGCGATGATCTGTTGCCAGCAGCGCTCAGCGTCCGGCGTCTTGAGCGTGTCCAGCTCGTCGACGATGCTGTCGGCCACTTCGTAGCCGACGATCCTGTCCGGGTTGTCGAGGGTGCGGAAGAAGACCTTGCCGCGCCCGGCGATGTAGATAATGTGCTTGCTCTCGTTGAGCCGGTACTTGATGCCCGCGGCGTCGAGGGACAGCTGAAAGCGCGGGTAGCCGATCATGCTAACCAGGTCGTAGGTCGGCAGGTAGTAGGCCACGTCCTGCACCGGGTATGCGAACTTGAGCCTCAGTGCCCGCATGACGCCAGAGTGCGTCTTGCCCGAGCCGAAGCCACCGACGAAGGCCGGGAACTTGGCGGGCGAGTTGGCGAAGGCTGCTTGCGGGGTCGTGGCGCGGAACCGGAGCACGCGCCTAGTCGTCATATTCGACGACCTCAATGCCGTCGATGGTGTTGGCGTTCGGATCGTCCTTCTCGAGTTCCTTCTCGCCCAGACGCAGCTGCAAGCGCGTGCGCTCCAGCTTGGCGATGGAGTCCAGGGCCTTGATGATCAGCTCGCCATACTGCGGGGAG
>PHCO01000225.1 GCA_002842265.1 Betaproteobacteria bacterium HGW-Betaproteobacteria-18
AGGTGCAGCGTTGCTACCCATGGGACGACGTGCGCCTCGTGGAGCAGGACGGTCTGAACCGGGACGCGCACCGCGGTCATCGCGGCGCGGCCACGTGGACGACGCTCATCTTCGGTACGGACTTCAGCAACTGGCAGATCATTACGACCCAGCGTGTCACCTTTGTAAACCCAGACCTTGACACCAATGATGCCGTAGGTCGTTTTGGC
Organism: Betaproteobacteria bacterium HGW-Betaproteobacteria-18; assembly: GCA_002842265.1. GTDB lineage: Bacteria > Pseudomonadota > Gammaproteobacteria > Burkholderiales > Burkholderiaceae_C > Rhodoferax. The sequence goes on from PHCO01000225.1 coordinate 210, forward strand.
TTCTGAAGTACCGTAGTCGATGTCAGCGCGCAGGGTGTGAAGCGGCACACGGCCTTCGCGATACCATTCGCAACGGGCGATTTCAATGCCGTTCAAACGACCCGACGACATGATCTTGATGCCCAGGGCACCCAGACGCATGGCGTTTTGCATGGCGCGCTTCATGGCCCGACGGAACATGATGCGTTTTTCGAGCTGCTGGGTGATCGAGTCAGCGATCAACTTGGCATCGATTTCGGGCTTGCGCACTTCTTCAATGTTGACGGCCACCGGCACGCCCAATTGGCGACCCAGTTCACGTTTCAGGTTCTCGATGTCCTCGCCTTTTTTGCCGATCACTACGCCCGGACGAGACGAGTAAATAGTGATGCGCGCATTTTTGGCTGGCCGCTCAATCAGTACGCGTGAAACGGATGCGTTCTTGAGTTTGGCTTTCAGGTACTCACGCACCTTGATGTCTTCCGCCAGCATGCCAGCGAAATCTCGGTCATTGGCATACCAACGAGATGCCCAGTTGCGGCTGATCGACAAGCGAAAGCCGGTTGGATGGATTTTTTGTCCCATATCTTGCTGGCCTCTTTCAGTTACCAACCGTCACGTACACATGGCACGTGGGTTTTCTGATCTGGTTGCCACGACCTTTTGCGCGGGCCGTGAAGCGCCTGAGCGAGGTACCTTGCTCGACGTAGATGGTTTTCACCTTCAGTTCGTCGATATCGGCACCATCGTTGTGTTCAGCATTGGCAATGGCTGACTCCAGAACCTTCTTGATGATCACAGCAGCTTTTTTCTGCGTGAACTGCAAGATGTTCAGAGCCTGATCCACTTTTTTGCCGCGGATCAAGTCCGCGACCAGACGGCCCTTGTCGACCGAGAGACGAACGCCCCGAAGGGTTGCACGTGTTTCCATGGTCAACTCCTTATTTCTTTTGTACTTTTTTGTCCGCAGGGTGACCCTTGAAAGTACGGGTCAGAGCGAACTCACCCAACTTGTGGCCAACCATTTGGTCAGTGATGTAAACGGGCACATGCTGCTTGCCATTGTGCACAGCAATGGTCAAGCCGATGAAATCAGGCAACACCATTGAGCGACGCGACCAGGTTTTGATCGGCTTCTTGTCCTTGGTAGCCACAGCCTTTTCAGTCTTGGCGACAAGGTGATGGTCAACAAATGGACCTTTTTTGAGAGAACGAGTCATTTACCTTCCCCTTACTTCTTGCGACGCGACACGATCATGACCTGCGTGCGCTTGTTGTTACGGGTACGGTAACCCTTGGTCAGATTACCCCAAGGATCGACAGGATGACGGCCCTCGCCAGTCTTACCCTCACCACCACCATGTGGGTGATCCACAGGGTTCATCACCACACCGCGAACGGTGGGGCGAATACCCAACCAACGCGTCGCACCGGCCTTGCCCAAACGGCGCAGACTGTGTTCTTCATTGGCAACCTGGCCCAAAGTGGCGCGGCATTCAATGTGAATTTTGCGTACTTCACCCGAGCGCATGCGCACTTGGGCATAAGTACCTTCGCGAGCCAGCAAGGTTGCAGATGCACCCGCCGAGCGAACCACCTGAGCGCCCCTGCCAATCTGCAATTCAATGCAGTGAACAATCGAGCCCACCGGAATGTTGCGAATCGGCAAGGTGTTACCAACACGGATGGGAGCCTCTGCCCCACTCATGATGGTGCTGCCGACCTCAAGACCACGCGGTGCGATGATGTAGCGACGCTCGCCGTCCGCATAACACACCAAAGCGATGTGCGCAGAACGGTTGGGATCGTATTCAATACGCTCGACTTTTGCCGGAATACCATCTTTGTTGCGAAGAAAATCGACAACACGGTAGTGGTGCTTGTGGCCACCACCTTTATGACGGGTCGTGATATGACCGTTGTTATTGCGGCCAGCATGTTGAAACTGAGGCTCCAACAGAGGCGCATAAGGCTCACCCTTATGCAGGTGATCACGAGAAATCTTCACCACGCCACGACGGCCTGGAGAAGTTGGTTTCATTTTGATAACAGCCATGATTAAGCAGCCTCCCCACCAAGGTTCAACTCTTGACCCGGTTTGAGCATGACGTAAGCCTTGCGCACGTTGTCACGACGCCCGACCGACTTGCCAAAACGCTTGGTCTTGCCTTTGGTATTGACAACAGCGACGGCCTTGACTTCAACTTTGAACATCAATTCAACCGCAGCCTTGATTTCCGGCTTGGTTGCGTCCTGCAGCACCTTGAAGGTCACAGCATTGCTTTTCTCGGCTGCCATTGTTGCCTTTTCAGACACGATGGGAGCGACGAGCACCTGCATCAGACGACCTTCGTCGAATTTGAGATTATTGGAACCGTGGCTCATGCGAACATCTCCTGGAGTTTGCCCATGGCAGCTTTGGTGACCAACACCTTGCGGTAGTGAACCAATGACACGGGATCAGCATAGCGAGGCTCAACCACCAAAATATTCACCAGGTTGCGTGAAGCGAGGTAAAGGTTTTCATCAACCTCGTCCGCAATCACCAGCACTGAATCGAGATTCATGGCCTTGAACTTGGACGCCAATGCCTTGGTCTTGGGAGAGTCCACCGTGAGTGAATCCACCACAGCGAGACGGCCTTCGCGAGCCAGCTGAGAGAAAATCGAAGCCATACCAGCGCGGTACATCTTCTTGTTGATTTTTTGTGCGAAATTTTCGTCAGGCATGTTCGGGAAAATCCGACCACCGCCACGCCACAAAGGCGAAGACGTCATACCTGCTCGTGCACGACCGGTGCCCTTTTGTTTGAAAGGCTTCTTGGTCGAGTGACGGACTTGTTCACGGTCTTTTTGAGCGCGCGTGCCTTGACGGGCATTGGCCTGAAAGGCAACAACCACCTGGTGAACCAGGTCTTCGTTGTAGGCTCGGCCAAAAACGGTTTCGGGCACATCCATCTTGGATGCCACTTGCCCTTGATCATTGAGGAGTTCGAGCTGCATCAGTTCGCTCCTTTCGCTGGGGCGGGTTGGGATTTGACGGCGGGACGCACTGTGACAAAACCACCAGCCGAACCAGGGATCGCACCCTTGATCATCAAAAGCTGACGCGCTTCGTCGATGCGAATCACATCAAGGTTTTGCGTGGTAACCAGGTCATCACCGAGGTGACCGGTCATGCGCTTGCCAGGAAACACGCGACCCGGATCTTGCGCCATACCAATGGAGCCAGGCACATTGTGCGAACGGCTGTTACCGTGCGACGCGCGCTGAGACTTCATGTGGTGACGCTTGATGGTGCCAGCAAAGCCCTTACCGATGGTCGTGCCTTGCACGTCCACTTTTTGACCGGCCGCAAAGACAGCCGTCACAGGCACCGTAGCGCCCGTCTGGTATTGGGAAGCCATGTCCGCGGGGACGCGGAACTCACGAATAATTTCACCAGCTTCAACCCCCGCCTTGGCGAGGTGGCCAGCGGCCGGCTTGTTGACACGCGAAGCTTTACGCGCACCAAATGTCACTTGCAAAGCGACATAGCCGTCATTCTCCTGGGTTTTGACCTGGGTCACGCGGTTGTTTGAAACGTCGACCACGGTCACGGGAATTGAAGTCCCATCGTCCGTAAACAAACGCATCATGCCAACTTTGCGCCCCAGCAACCCTAAGTGATTGCTAAGACTCATTGTTTTCTCCGTAACTTTCACCGGTGCAACTTCAATTGGCTGCACACGTTTTTGTGTGAAAGACTGTTAATAAAACTCTGCCGCCATGGCTGGCATAACAACAGAGCCTGCGAGTATAGCGCAACTTGCCAGCCTGGCAAGAAACAACTTCACCCAAAGAAGCAGTCAGCACCAAATCATGGTGATAACCGCTGCATTTTTTACTGGAGCTTGATCTCCACATCGACACCTGCGGGCAAATCGAGTTTCATCAAGGCATCCACCGTTTTGTCAGTCGGATCGACGATGTCCATCAGACGCTGGTGCGTGCGGATTTCAAACTGGTCACGGCTGGTCTTGTTGACGTGCGGCGAACGCAGAATGTCAAAACGCTTCATGCGGGTCGGCAAAGGCACGGGGCCCTTGACAATCGCACCGGTACGCTTGGCGGTATCGACGATTTCCGCTGCAGATTGGTCGATCAACTTGTAGTCAAACGCCTTCAGGCGAATGCGGATTTTTTGTTTGGTTGCCATAGTAGTTCCTTACGCAATCACCTTAGCCACCACACCCGCGCCGACGGTACGGCCACCTTCACGGATGGCGAAACGCAGGCCTTCTTCCATGGCGATCGGGGCAATCAGCTTGACCGTGATCGAC
>PHCO01000226.1 GCA_002842265.1 Betaproteobacteria bacterium HGW-Betaproteobacteria-18
GTTGATCGTGCCGCTGCTACCAGCTGCTGCTGCAGTTACCGAAGGCGCAGTGGTGTCCGCCGTTACGCTACCAGTACCGAAGAACGTGGTCGGCAGCTTCACCATGTACGCATTGACATCGGTATCGGAGCCATTTTCCCAGTTGGAGGTAAAGAACACACGCGAGAAGTCACGGCTGACCGAGGCATGCGGCTCGGTCCAGTAGCCGTTGTACTTGCTGTGGTGATGGGCAATGTTGATGATCTTTGGATCGGCTTTGAGCTCGACCGCCATCACGCGCTCATGCAACCATTGTTCGCCGATACCATCACGGTCCGACATCGCGTAAGTAGACAACAGCACCCAGCCTGGGCGAGAGAAGTTCTTTCCCGAGACGTGATAAGCGGTTGTAGTTCCTCCAATGTAGGTGCGAAACCATGCCGTCTTGACGCCTGTGTCAATGTCGAGCATGTACATGTCGCCCGCATTACTTTGGTAGTTGATCGCGACATAATAGTCGTGGCCGTCGGCACCCAATGCCAGGTCAGAATGCTCGCCACCCTGATGCAACTGCACCGACTGGGTGAACGTGCGATCCCAAGCCATCGTGGCACCACTGGTATCGCCGCCCGAGATGGTACACCAGCGGCCCGACGGCGACATGCTGACGTGATCCGGTCGCGAACTGAGCGAACGGGTGCCAAGTACGGTCTGGGTCTGCAAGTCGTAGGTGAACACGCCGCGGATACCGAAGCTGCTGGTTTCGGCCATGAAGCACCAATAACGACCATCGGCCGAGGCGCTGCCTTCGGATTTGGTCCAGATGCGGGCGACGTCCGCCCATGGCAACTTGCCGGTGAAGTTGGCTGCAATTGTGCTGGTATTGGTTTCGACATTGAGCTTGTTGAGCACCATGCCGCCAAGGTTCGGAATCCAGTACAGCGAATTGGGATCGGTTGGATGCCACTGCGGCTCGGCATCACCGGCCGGGCCATTGAGCACCTTGAGCGGCACCAGCGTGTTGGCGTCGTACAGATGCCACGCGCCATTCAGGGCATAGACCAGTACGCGGGTGTTATCGACGTTGAACGCCTGGCGGCGCGAGTAGTCGTTGCGCGCGAAACCCGACGGCGCCTCGGTTGCGTGGTCGGTGGCCCGCACCACGCAAGTGCCGAAGGCGGGGTCCTTGAATGGAACACCCTTGGCAGGGCGCGATGAGATTGGCGAGGGTGCCGCAACCATGCCCTCAACGGCGGTGAAGCTGCTTCCGTACAAAGCAGCACAATCGGTATTGAGGTTGACAGCAAGCGCTTCGGTCGAGATGCAACCGGCGATCAAGAAAAACAGTGCGAATAAACCACAGATCCGGGGATTGACCACAGACGAGACTCCGAAGTTGGGCGAGCGGCCCCCCTGAGCCATGCGCGGATTGTATCCACACGCCATTAATAAAATGTGACGCGCAACTCATACACCATGCTCGGCAAGGTGTCAATGCGTGATGTCCATCACACCTGCTTGCGCGTTAATGAAGTATGAAATTCCCTGTGCGCATGCGTTGCATCAACAGGCTTGGCCTTGCGTCACGAGTTGGTATGGCTACGCTCGGTTTCATCACGGCGATAACGACCAGGCAATGCTTGAGCGGACAGTGGAAAGCGCTTTCCAACACGGCCGGCCAAGTTGCTCTTTCCGGGAAAATGCATGCCGCTATTTGTTGCGGTCAACGCGGAATAACGCTCGAGCAAGCCGCAAAGAATCCAGATGTTGCCCATTACCGCACCCTCCAGAAATGGACTGCCGTAAACGTTGCTCAATGCCATGGCGATCACGGTGACGCTGAAACCCAGAGATAGGGCAATAGCCTCTGGGCTACGCGAGATTGCTGCCTGATGGCGAAATTTCGCGGCCAGGCGCCAAAGGCCCCAGAACACCCATAGCAACGCGAACAGGCCCAATGGCCCAAGCTCTGCTACGGTGAGCACGTAGAAGTTGTGTGCATCGTAGCCAGCGTAATTCGAGTAGTCGCCGATGTGTTGCTTGAATCGGTTGATGCCGACACCCAAAGGATGCTCCACCCACATTTGCGCTGCGCCGCCCCAGATTTCGAATCGACTCGCAGTGCTGGCGTCGAGCTCTTCGTCGCCGGCAGCGGTGCTTTGTTCAGTCTCCTCGACACGCTGGGTAACACTATCCGGCAATAACGACAACGACGAAAACATTACAGCCGACGTCAACAGCGCGGTGAGGATGTTGCGCCGGAGCAGCAGCACGCACAGCCCCAGAATGCCGATCAGATATGACTGCCGCGAAAACGTCACCATGATCGCCATCGCCAGAATCCCGCATGAAATGATTGCAGCGATGCGCCAAAGACGTTGCTTTTTCAGGAACAAGGCGAGTGCTACGAACATCGGCAGAAACATCGCGTAGAAAACGCCCGCCCGGTTTGCGTTGCGATAGTCGACACCGAACGGCCCCGAGGCACGACGCGTCTCGGCATAGCTCGTGATTCCGTAGTCGAGCCCTTCGCGCACCGCCTCCAGACCCGCAATCACCGCCACCACCAGAACAAGAATAATGAGCTGTCTGGTGCCTTTGATATCTTCACGGCAATTGCGAAACACGAAATAAAAAAACGGGTAAAACAGTGCGTTTTTCCAGTAGGTAAAATCGGCCATGAAGTCCATTGGCATCATCAACAGCGCTATCGCAAAGCCGATACTCAGGGCAAAGAACCAACCGACGAATGCCGAGGCAAGTACAGCCTGTGAGGACTTGGGATATGCATGGTCCCTTCCGGCGAGGGTTATCACCAGCACCGCGATCAGGAACAGAACGTTTGACGGGTTTAGCCCTGGAATGCCGGTTTCCAGAGGAAAATGCAATGCGTTGGGAAGGTAGACAATCAACAGGGCCAACAGGCCGCGACGGAACATGACTAGGCTGCCACGTTTGTCGCGTCAACAAACCGCTGCGCCCAAAGTTCAAGGCACAACACCTGCCATAACGCTTCGCTGCGATCTGCCGCACCGTCAAGATGCTCGCGCAGCAGCGCGTCGGCGGCGGCGGGATCAACCAGTCCGCGCTCGCGGAATGTCTTGCTGGCAAACGTATCCTGCGCCAGGGCGCGCAATGGGCCGCGGAACCACTCGGCGATCGGAATCGCAAACCCCTGTTTTGGCTTGCTCAGCACATCGGCCGGTAACCAGCGCGCCGCGACCTTGCGTAGCAGATACTTGCCGCGCCCATCACGCACCCGCAATGATTCCGGCAACTGCAAGGCAAACTGCGCAAGGCCAGGTTCAAGAAATGGCGCGCGACCTTCCAGGGACGTGGCCATCGCCATACGGTCGAGTTTCACCAGAATATCGTCGGGCAGGTAACTTTGCAGATCAATGGCAACAGCACGGTCAAGAGCCGAGTTGCCGGCGCCCAGGTCGCTATCAACCTGATCGAGTAGTGGCAGATGGTAGTGAGATTTTCCACCTGCCTGCGCACACAGGGCATGTGCTTGATCCGGGCGGGTGAGGGCTACGCCGCTGAGGTAACGCTCGGCAAACGGCAGGCCCAGGCGTTCGCCAACGCGTTGCAAGCGACCACCACGCGGATTGGGCAGCAGCGTGCCGGCAATTCGCAATGCCATTCCGGCGAGCGGCTGCAACGGACCGAGGCGTTCCAAAGCCAGCAGGCGCAGGTATCGATCATAACCGCCGAACAATTCGTCACCGCCATCGCCGGTAAGAACCATCTTGACGTGTTGTTGCGCGAGTTGCGAAACCAGAAACGTGGGTACTGCCGAGGAATCGGCGAACGGCTCATCGAAATGCCAGACCAGTTGCTGCAGCAGTGCCACCGCATCGGGTGCAACCACCAACTCGTGATGTTCAGTGCCCAGATGAGTGGCCACTCGACGGGCATCATCAAGCTCGCTGTAGGCCGCTTCCCTGAAACCAATGGTGAAAGTTTTAACCGGCTGCGACAGCGTTTCCGCCATCAACGCCACCACGACACTTGAATCCAAGCCGCCACTGAGAAACGCCCCGAACGGCACGTCGGCAATCAGACGGCTCGATACTGCGTGTTGCAGATGTTCGGCCAGCGCATCTTCGGCTGCGGCCTCGCTGAGTGTCACTTTCGCTGCAAGTGACGCCTGCCAGTAACGCTGCAAGCTGATTTTGCCCTCGCGATAGCGCAGAAAGTGTGCCGGCGGCAACTTTCGGATACCACTGAAGATACTCAACGGGCAGGGAACGTAGCCATAGGTGAAGTAGGCGCGCAATGCTTCGGAATCGATCTCGCGCGGGCAGTCAGGTGCCTTCAGCAGAGACTTCAGTTCCGACCCGAACAGCAAGCGCTGCGCGTTATGGGCGTAATACAGCGGTTTTTCACCGAAGCGATCTCGCGCCAGCAACAGGCTGTGATCGCGGCGATCCCAGATTGCAATCGCGAA
>PHCO01000227.1 GCA_002842265.1 Betaproteobacteria bacterium HGW-Betaproteobacteria-18
CCGCCATTCTGGTGAACCTGCCGGGTGAGGCATCTTCAGTTGTCACGGTGATTGACGGTTACCAGATGGCGCGCAAGGGTCGTGCCGGGCCGGCTTTGGCGGCGGCGGGTATTGGCTCATTCTTTGCCGGCTGCGTTGGCACGCTGGTGCTGGCCGCCTTTGCCGTGCCACTGACCGAAGTGGCGTTCATGTTTGGCCCGGCCGAATACTGCGCGCTGATGGTGTTGGGGCTGATCGGTGCCGTGGTGCTGGCCTCCGGCGATCTGCTCAAGGCCTTTGGCATGATTTTGCTGGGCTTGCTGTTGGGGCTGGTGGGCACGGATGTGAATTCGGGCGTGGCGCGCTACAGCTTTGACATCCCGGAGCTGACCGACGGCATTGGCTTCATCGTGATCGCCATGGGCATTTTTGGCTATGGCGAAATCATCAGCAACCTGAGCCGCCCGGAGAGCGCGCGTGAGGTCTTCACCGCCAATGTGCATGGCCTGATGCCCAGCCGCCAGGACTTCAAGCGCATGTGGCCTGCCATTGTGCGTGGCACGGGTTTGGGCGCTGTTTTGGGCATTTTGCCCGGAGGCGGCGCGGTGATGGGCGCCTTTGCCGCCTACACGGTCGAGAAAAAGACCCAGCTTCAACCCGGTGAAGTGCCGTTTGGGGAGGGCAACATCCGCGGTGTGGCGGCACCCGAGGCGGCCAACAACGCAGCCTCGCAAACCTCGTTCATTCCACTGCTGACGCTGGGCATTCCGCCCAACGCGGTGATGGCGCTGATGGTGGGCGCCATGACCATCCACAATATCCAGCCCGGCCCGCAGGTGATGACCAGCAACCCGGAATTGTTCTGGGGCCTGATTGCCTCGATGTGGATTGGTAACGCCATGCTGATCGTGCTGAACCTGCCGCTGATTGGCATCTGGATCAAGCTGCTCAGCGTGCCCTACCGCTGGCTGTACCCGGCCATCGTGCTGTTTTGCGCCATTGGCGTCTATAGCACCAACAACAATGTCTGGGACATCTGGATGGTGGGCCTGTTTGGCGTGATTGGCTACGGGTTCATCAAGCTCGGCATGGAGCCAGCGCCGCTGTTGCTGGGCTTTATTCTGGGCCCGATGATGGAAGAAAACCTGCGCCGTGCGCTGCTGCTGTCACGCGGCGACTGGAGCGTGTTTGTGACCCGGCCACTGTCAGCGGGCTTGCTGCTGGCGGCGCTGGCGCTGCTGGCTCTGGTGCTGGTGCCCGCCTTCAAGCGCACCCGCGAAGTGGCGTTTGTCGAAGACCAGCCCTGATGAACCATGTTCACTTGCCGCCCAAGGAACTGGCCACCGGCTTGATCCTGGCCACGCTGGGCGCTGTTGCCTTCAGCGGCAAGGCCATCATTGTCAAGCTGGCCTACCGCTATGGCGTCGATGCGGTCACGCTCATCATGTACCGCATGCTGTTTGCGCTGCCCATTTTTGCGCTCATGGCCTGGTGGGCCAGCCGCGGCAAGCCTGCGCTCACCCGGCACGACGGGTGGGGTGTTCTGGGGCTGGGTTTTACCGGCTACTACCTGGCCAGTTTTCTGGACTTTGCCGGACTAGCCTACATCAGCGCCTCGCTGGAGCGGCTCATTTTGTACCTCAATCCGACGCTGGTGCTGCTGCTGGGACTGGTGCTTTACAAGCGCCACATCAGCCGCCGCCAGGCGCTGGGCATGGCCATCAGCTACGCCGGTGTGATTCTGGTGTTTGGCCATGAAATCAAGCTCGAAGGCGCAGATGCCGCGTTGGGTGCGGTGCTGGTGTTTGCAAGCGCGATCAGCTACGCCATTTACCTCAGTTTCAGTGGCGAACTGGTGCAGCGGCTGGGCTCGCTGCGGCTGGTCGGCCTGGCTACCACGGTCGCCTGTGTGCTGTGCATCGGCCAGTTTGTGGTGTTGCGGCCCATGAGCGCGGCGCTGGTGGCCCCTGAGGTGATCTGGCTGTCGATGTTGAACGCGACACTGTGCACGGCCGCGCCGGTGCTGATGGTGATGATGGCCATCGAGCGCATTGGTGCCGGGCTGGCCGCGCAGACCGGCATGGTCGGACCCATGTCCACCATTTTGATGGGCGTGCTGCTGCTGGGCGAACCTTTCACCGCCTGGGTGGCAGCGGGCACGGCGCTGGTGGTGGCCGGTATTTTTGTATTCACCAGTCGCCCCCGGCAACTGGCGTAATGGCTGTTATTTTTACGAGGAGACTTTGATGGATTTGGGAATTACCGGTAAATGGGCTTTGGTGTGCGGGGCCAGCAAGGGGCTCGGCCTGGGCTGCGCCAAAGCGCTGGTGCAGGAGGGTGTGAACGTGCTGATGGTGGCGCGCGGGGCCGAAGCCCTGCAGGCCGCCGCGGCGCAGTTGATGGCGCTGGATGCCGGCAAGACCGGGGCCACGGTGCAATGGGTCGCAGCCGACATCACCACAGAGGCAGGCCGCGCGGCGGTGCTGGCGCAGCGCGCCGAGTTCGACATTTTGGTGACCAACGCCGGCGGGCCGCCCACTGGCGACTTCCGAAGCTTTGAGCGCGACGACTGGATTCGCGCGCTAGATGCCAACATGCTCACACCCATTGCGCTGATCAAGGCCACGGTCGATGGCATGGCCGCGCGCGGGTTCGGGCGCATTGTCAACATCACCTCCGGCGCGGTCAAGGCGCCGATTGACGTGCTGGGCCTGTCCAATGGCGCGCGCAGTGGACTGACGGGTTTTGTGGCTGGTTTGGCGCGCAGTGGTTTGGCCGCCAAGGGGGTGACGATCAACAACCTGTTGCCCGGTGCCTTTGACACCGAGCGCCTGCAGTCCATATTTCAGGGTGCCGCCGCCAAAACGGCGCAGCCGATCGATGTGGTGGCTGCCGCACGGCGCAACACCATTCCGGCCAGGCGTTTTGGTTCACCCGATGAATTTGGCGCCATCTGCGCGTTCTTGTGCAGTCAGCAGGCCGGCTACATGACCGGGCAAAATGTGCTGGCGGATGGGGGCGCTTATCCGGGTACTTTCTAATTTAATTTCAGGAGTTGCAAATGCTTCAGTTTCAGATGCGTCAAGGGCTGCGTGGCCTGTTCAAAACCCTGGCCGTGAGTGCACTGCTGGCTGCAGGGCTGGCGCAGGCGCAGAGCGGCCCGATCAAGCTGATGGTGGGTTTTCCGCCCGGTGGCGGTACCGATGCCATTGCCCGCATCCTGGCTGACAAGCTCAAGGACCAGTTGGGCGCGCCGGTGCTGGTCGAAAACAAGGCCGGAGCCGGTGGCCAGATTGCGGCGCAGGCGCTCAAGGCCGCTCCAGCGGACGGCAACACGCTGTTTTTGTCGCACGACCACACCATCACCATCCTGCCGCTGGTGGTGAAAAACCCGGGCTATGACGCGGCCAAAGACTTCGTGCCGGTGGCCGGTTTTGCCACCTTTGCCAACGGCCTGGCCGTCTCTGGCGGCACCCCCGCCAAAAGCATGGCCGAGTACGTGGCCTGGGTGCAAAAGCAGGGTTCGGGCCAAGACACCGTGGGTGTGCCGGCGCCGGCCTCGGTGCCCGAGTTTCTGGTCAAGGTGATCGGCCAGAAATACCGGCTCGATCTGCAGGCCGCACCGTACCGCGGCAGCGCGCCCATGATGGCCGACATGCTGGGCAACCAGATCCACGCCGGCATCGGTTCGGTGCCGGACTTTATCGAGAACCAGAAAGCCGGCAAGATTCGCATGGTCGCGGTGCTGGGCAGCGCGCGCCAGGCCACTCTGCCTGACGTGCCCACCTTTGCCGAACTGGGCCTGGCAGGCTTTGAAGACCTGCCGTATTACGGCATTTTTGCGCCCAAAGGCACGCCGCAGGCCACCATCGACAAGCTCGGCAGCGCGGTGGCCAAAGTGATTGCCTTGCCCGAAGTGCGCGAGCGCCTGACGACCATGGGCTTGACGGTGGGTTACATGACTTCAGCGCAACTGGCCAGCCGCGAGCAGGCCTATGCCAAAACCTGGGCGCGCATCATCAGTGAAAGCGGCTTCAAGGCGCAGTGAGTCAAGAAGGTAAAGCTTGATGCACATCAACCCATTGACCGTTGGAAGACCGCGGGTGTTCTGGACGCTTTGAAATCGCGCCGGGTGGTGTTGCTGACCGGGGCGCGCCAGTGTGGCAAGACGACGCTGGCCAAATCGATCGCGGTGTCCCCCAGCGTGATTTACCGCACCCTGGATGACGTGGCGCTGCTGGCTGCGGCCCGGGCCGACCCGCATGGTTTTGTGATGCATGGCGCCAACCTGATGGTGATCGATGAAATTCAGCGCGCGCCCACCTTGCTGCAAGCCATCAAAAAAGAAGTGGACGAGCACCCGGCACCCGGGCGCTTTCTGTTGACCGGCTCGGCCAATAGCCAGTCCAGCCCGGGCGTTGCGGAATCATTGGCGGGGCGTGTGGCGCATC
>PHCO01000228.1 GCA_002842265.1 Betaproteobacteria bacterium HGW-Betaproteobacteria-18
GCGCCGAACAGCAGCAGTTGCTGATGTCGGCCGACCAGTCCGACCTTGAATGGAACGCGGCCAGACAATCGTTGATGCAGAGTGTGGCCGAGCGCTATTTCGATCTGGCCGTGGCGCAGGAATCCCTGCGCGTCCTGCAACAGCAGAAGCAGGCGGTCGAACGGCTGGCGACCGAGATGCGCGACCGCTTCCAGCTGGGCGCGACACCGATCACCGATACCCATGAATCCGAGGCGCGGTTGGCCTCGGTGCAGGCCCAGGTGCTGTACGCGGAGATGGAAGTCGAAACCAGGAAAAACATTCTGGCCGACACCACCGGGCTTTCCCCTGAACAACTGTTTGCCCTGTTGCCGCAACGGGTCAGCGAAGAATTGATGCAAACCCCGCTGGAGCAGTGGATCAGCGAAGCGGAAAGCGGCAATTTCGATATCCGCATGAAAGCCATCGCCGGTGATCTGGCACGGCAGGAAGCCCGCAAGTTCACGCTGGAATCCTCGGTGAAACTGGATGCAATAGCGCAGGCCGGCCGCGATTACATCAGCGGTAGCGGTGATTTCGGTTCGGCCAGCAATGCGCAGACCAGCGGCATGGTCGGCGTGCAGGTGTCGGTGCCGCTGTTTACCGGCGGTTATCGCAGCGCCCGTGAGGAGGAAGCCTTGCGGCTGGCGGACAAGGCCGATGCCGAAATGGCACTGGCAAGGCAACAGGTCGCACAGTCGATACGTGCTACCTGGCTCAACCTGAAGGCTGGCAGCGGCCGCGTACAGGCGCTGACGCAAGCGCTGGAGGCGAGCCGTTTGCGGCTGGATGCGACGACGCTGGGTCATCAGGTCGGCGACCGCACCACGCTGGATGTGATCAACGCCGAGAATGATGTCGCCAGTGCCGAACTGGCGTTGACGCAAGCGAAAGTGAATCAGGTATTGAACCAGATCCGGTTGGCTGCTTTGGCCGGAAAACTGGACGAGAGTGTGTTGACTGTTTTTAACCGCGATATGCTGGCAGGAAACTAGCCGGCAGGCGCTTGGAGGAAAGGAAACGAAATGGCTCAAATCGTCATCATGGGAGCAGGGACTGGCGGCATGCCGGCCGCCTACGAATTAAGGGCAAAGCTGGACGCATCGCATGAGGTCACCGTGGTGAATGCGGTCGATTATTTCCAGTTTGTTCCCTCCAACCCCTGGCTGGCAGTAGGCTGGCGCAAACGTAAGGACATCACGTTCCAGATCAAGCCATATCTCGAGCGGAAGGGCATCAATTTCATCGCGCAACGTGTACAACGCATCGATGCGGACAATAACATCCTGCATCTGGCTGATGAAAGCAGCCTGCAATACGATTATCTGGTCATCACCACAGGCCCCAAGCTGGCTTTTGATGAAGTGCCGGGTGCCGGGCCGGAATTGCATACCCGCTCGATCTGCAACGTCGATCATGCCGAGCAGGCATGGAGCCATTATCAGGATTTGTTACAGGACCCGGGACCGGTCATCATCGGCGCCATGGCTGGCGCTTCCTGTTTCGGTCCGGCTTACGAGTTCGCCTTTATCGTCAACCGTGATTTGCGCAAACGCAAATTGCGCAAACGGGTGCCGATGACTTTCGTCACCAGCGAACCTTATATCGGCCACATGGGGCTGGGTGGTGTCGGCGATTCCAAATCCATGCTGGAGAGCGATTTCCGCAACAACGACATCAAATGGATCACCAATGCCAAGGTTACCAAAGTCGAAGCCGGCAAAATGTATGTGACTGAAATGGATGATGAGGGCCAGCCGAAAAAGGAACATGAACTGCCGTTCAAGTACAGCATGATGCTGCCCTCATTCAAGGGAGTGGATGCGGTGGCGGCGGTCGAGGGCCTGTGCAATCCGCGCGGTTTCGTGCTGATCGACGAGCGCCAGCGCAGCATGAAATATCCCAACATTTATTCGGCCGGTGTCTGCGTCGCCATTCCGCCGGTGGAAGTGACGCCGGTACCGACCGGTGCGCCGAAGACCGGTTACATGATCGAGACCATGGTGACGGCCATCGTCGATAACATCATCGCCGAACTGGCGGGCAAACCGGCTGAGAGCAAGGCAACCTGGAATGCCATCTGCCTTGCCGACATGGGCAACACCGGTGCGGTGTTCGTCGCACTGCCGCAAATCCCGCCGCGCAACCTGAACTGGTACAGCAAAGGCAAGTGGGTACACTGGGCCAAAATCGCCTTCGAGAAATACTTCATCTACAAGATGAAGCACGGTAATTCCGAACCGATCTATGAAAAATACATTCTCAAGCTGTTGGGTATTGAGCGTGTGGAGCGTTGATGAGGTACCGATGTATCAGCCTTGTTTACTGATGTGTCGTTGATAAGATACAAAAGGGAAGCCGTTTACCGGCTTCCCTTTTTCTTTCAAGTATTTGCAACGTCGCCAAAAAGCGACGGTTTATTTGCTGAGGCCGTCCACTCCGTGGCCGATGACGCCCCCGATAGCGGCACCCCCGACCGTGCCCAGTGAACTGCCGCCGGTCAGTACCGCACCGGCCACGCCGCCAATAGCGGCACCGGTAGCAGCATTCTTTTGGCGGGTGCTCATGCTAGAGCACCCGCTGAGAAAAACTACGAGTAATGCGAATGCAGTCAATTTTTTAAAGGACAGCATATGGATCTCCAATAAATTAAACAACGAGACTCCCAATGCAACAAACAGGCCAATATAAAAGTCCTTGTTAAAACAATTGGATATAAATTCAGCGAGTATGATCAGATGAAATATAGTGAGAAATCTGTAGCAAATGAATGACAAAGCCAGACTGAAGATTGGCGAAAATTTGCCGTATTGCTAAGTATCCCTTCAATGTCAGTGGCTTGGACCAAGAATGAACACGATATCGAATGATATAGATGAATGGGTGGCATTTCTCGGAAAGGCGGAAATCCCTGTGTTGCGCAATACTGCGCGTGAACTTCGCCGATTACAGGCAGATGAAGAAAAGCTCAGCCTGCGTGGGATCACCCAAGTAGTGTCTCAAGACCCAATGATGGTATTTCGGATATTACGTTACATGCAGCAGCATAAACGTGAAAACCAGCTGCAAGATCTGATACTGGTGGAACAAGCCATCATGATGATGGGTATGAGTCATTTCTTCAGAGATTTGCCACCCGATCCTACCGTCGATGATGTGATGCGTAACGATATGGTTGCGTTGACTCATCTTTTGAAACTTATCCGGCGTGCGCATCGTGCAGCGCATTATTCTTACGAATGGGGCGTGATGCAGAAGGATTTTCACGTCATCGAGACGCGTACAGCCGCATTACTGCATGATCTTGCTGAAATGCTGCTGTGGTGCTTTGCTGCAGATAGAATGATGGCCATTTTCAGAATGCAGCAAGCTGATAAAAGCCTGCGCAGCCATATTGTCCAGATGCAGGTGTTGGGTTTCAAGATTATGGATCTGCAGTTGCGCTTGATTGAGCATTGCGAGCTACCGCCATTGCTGTCGCGTTTGATGCAGGATGACGCCATGGGCGAACAACAGGTACGGAATGTCACCTTGGCCGTCAAATTGGCACGACATTCTGCCAATGGCTGGGACGATGCCGCCTTGCCGGATGATTACAAGGATATTGCCGACTTCCTCCGCATTGATACGGAAAAGGTCAAACAGATTGTTGGCGCGGATTCTGGAAATACAGCCTAGACGTAGGTTGACAATCGCGATCGCTATTTTTTGAGATCAATAGCCTTGCAGTTGTTGTATTCAATGGCGCTGCCTTCTTTCAAACTGGCTTCGTTTCCGTTGATTTTCAGAAACGCAACGGAATTGCTGTATCGCCCATCCTCGATTTTTTCCAGTCTAACTTCGCGATCCGGGTAGATGAGCCAGACGGCATCTTCCTTGGCCAGCGTCCTGACGAAGAAACGCTTGTTGCCTTCGCACAGATATTCCGTGGCGTTGGCTGGTTTGTAGGCTTCTGGTACCTTTTCCTCACTGAATGGATTGTATTTGTCGACACTGCTGCAGGCGCTCAGTGCGATTAAAAGAAGAGTCAGAGAACTGGTTCGTAACAACGGAGACATGATGTGCCCACAATATTTTCAAGCTGCTATGTTGCCAAACTAAGGCCTCGGGCTCAACCTTCTGCAGCAAATAAAGCTGCGTGATATTCGCAGGAAGCCGCCGCTTGAGCGAAAATAGGCTATTCATCAACCTCACAAAGCCATTTTATGTACCGCTGGTTTGAAAAACTGCTTTATCCCTTTCCGGAAACGATGCTGAAAGCGCCACCCGGCAGTTTCTGGGCTTTCGTCTGGGCCGGTACTCAGGGCTTGCGTGTGCATCTGGCGCTGATGACTCTGCTGACCGCGGGGATAGGCGCGTTCGAGGCACTGCTGTTCGCCATGATGGGCAAGATTGTGGATTGGCTGAC
>PHCO01000229.1 GCA_002842265.1 Betaproteobacteria bacterium HGW-Betaproteobacteria-18
TCCACCGGCAGCTTTGCCACCAAGTATGGCAGCGCCCCTGTCAAGAACTATGTCGTTATCACGAGTCTAGGTGCAGATGGCAGTACCACGGGCACTGACTTGCAGGGCATGGCCGGCAGCACGAGCAGCAATTACGTGCTCGGAGCCGATATTGATGCCTCGCCAACAAGCGGCTGGACCAACAAATGGACCCCCGTCCAAAACTTCTCTGGCGAGTTTGATGGCCTTGGCCATAGCATCACCGGACTAACCATTGACGGTACTGGAAGCAACAGAGGGCTGTTTGGCTCATCCACCGCCGGCGCTACTTTCCGCAATGTCGGACTAATCAATGCCAGCCTTACGGGCAATGGTACATACGCCGGCGCCCTGATCGGCTCTGGTGGCGGAACTAACCTAATCATCAGCAACGTCTATGCCACGGGCAGCGTTTCTGGAGACCGATACGTAGGCGGCTTGATTGGCGGCAGCGCTGCAACGAACTTGACCATCAGCAACAGCTATACCGATGTGGTGGTCACTGCCAGCCATTTTGATAGCCGTGCAGGTGGCATTGTCGGGATCGCGAATTATGTGGCCTTTACAGATGTGCATGCTAACGGCAGTGTCTCCTCGGTTGGCGACTATCTCGGCGGTCTGGTGGGTTACGCTAACACGGGAGGCTCATTCACACGTACTTATAACCTTGGCCAAGTCGGCGTCAAGGACGCCAGCACGGCGTATGCGAGTGCGACTTCCGGTACTGATTATGCGGCGGGGCTGGTCGGGTTTGCGAACGGAAACGTCTGGATTGACAACAGCTATAACAAAGGCGACATATACGGCTACTGGGGTATCGGCGGACTCGTGGGTTACGCCGGCCCGGCTCTTAATATCAATAAAAGTTACAACACCGGCCGCGTCAGCACCATGCAGGGCAATGGCTATAAGGCTGGCGGTCTAGTCGGTGTAAGTGGCAGCAGCAGTCTGACTATTCGAGACAGCTACGTCCTGGGTGATGTGTATGCCTACTCGTTTGCCGGTGGGCTGGTTGGCGAACTTGGCACAGGTGGCGGAACCCTGGTTAAAACCTATGTCGGCAGCAGCAGCGTTTACGCACCTACGACCGCAAATTACGGCTTTGGCGACCTCGGCACCTATTCAGCGACAGCCGGCAAGGAACAAGGTGGATGGAGCTTTGAGGGCCTTGTTTACAATAGCGCTATTGGCCAGCCATCCAGCAGGATGGACTCCGGCAATTTTTTCAACAGCACCCAGAATAGTTGGAATGTGGCGCCCGTCTCCCTGGCTAGTATGACAGGGCAGAATACCTATTACTTCACGAATGTCTTTGTGAATGCTAACGCTCGTTTCGACTTTACGAACACCTGGGCGACCACTGCGGGGACAAACGGCGGCTTCCCCTATCTGATCAGCAACCCGCCTGTCATCCCGCTTACCATCAACGTCACTGCCCTCTCCAAGACCTACGGTGACGCAAATCCGTCGCTGACCGGTCAATACTCGCTGAGCGGCTGCACCGGCTGTATTACGCTTGATTGGGGCAGCTTGCTGACCACCTCCACAGCCGCGGGCAGCTACGCCTACAGCACCAACAACCTGCTCTCCCTGACCTACAACTCGGGCAACGCCAGCAGTTATTCCATCAGTTGGGGCGGCACCAGTTTCACGGTCAATCCACGGCCGATCAACATCACCGTGAACAGTGGCCAGACCAAGACCTATGGTGCGGTCAACCCGACCTACAGCTATACCGCTGAAGCCGCAGGCAGCAGCAGGGGCCTGGTCAATGGCGACACCTTCACAGGTGCCCTTGGCCGCGTCGCCGGTGAAAATGTCGGCACCTACGCTATCAACAACGTGGGGACGCTGGCCAACAGCAACTATGCCATTGCGGTCGTGCCGGCCAATTTCTCGATCACTCAGGCTCCGCTGACCGTCACCGCCAGCGCGCAGAGCAAGACCTACGGCTCGGCACTGACGCTGGGCACTTCGGCCTTCACCTCATCCGGATTGCAGAACAGCGAAACGATTGGCGGGGTGACGCTCACCGCATCAGGCGGTACGGCTGCCATTGATAACGCCGGTAGCTATAGCATCACGCCGAGCGCCGCTACCGGCGGGACTTTCACTGCAAGCAACTACAACATCACCTATAACACCGGTGTGCTGACGGTTGATCCAGCGCTGATCACGCTCACTGCCACTGCCCAAAGCAAAACCTACGGATCGACGCTGAATCTTGGAACCACGGCTTACAGCATCACCTCCGGCTCCCTCAAAAACAGCGATACCATCACCGGTGTGACGCTGACCAGTGCCGGTGCAGTGGATACGGCCAACGCCACCACTTACACTATTACGCCCAGTGCTGCCACCGGCACCGGCGGCTTTGGCACCACCAACTACACCATCAGTTATGTCGACGGCACGCTGACGGTGAACAAGGCGCCGCTTACCATCACCGCTGCCAACGACAGCAAGACCTATGATGCTATCGCTTATTCGGGTGGCAATGGTGTCAGCTATAGCGGCTTTGTGTTGGGGCAGGACATCACTGCACTGGGCGGCACGCTTGTTTATACAACGGGTACTTCCAACGGGGCCACAAATGCCGGCAGCTACACCATTCGGCCGAGCGGCTATACTTCGGGCAACTACAGCTTCAGCTATGTGGATGGCACGCTGACGATCGATAGGAAAACCGTCACCCTGTCCGCTGCCAAAACCTACGACGGCGACACCACGCTCGGGGCAGGCACCGTTACCATTGGTACGGGCATTGGCGGCCAGAGCCTGACCTACAGCGGTGCAACCGCATTCAGCAAGAATGTGGCTGACAATACCACCAATTACATTTCTGCCCTGACGCTGGGCAATGGCACCGGCCTTGCCAGCAACTACCAGTTGCCCACGCTGGATGCAGCCAATGCGCCGGTCACGATCAGCAAGAAGGATGTCTCCGTCACGTCCATCATCATTGCCGACAAGGTGTACGATGGCACGACCAACGCCACCAGCGTGCAGAGCACTGTGCTCAGTGGCGTGATTGGTGCCGATAGCGCGAATGTGAACACCACCGGCACGCTCGCTTCTTTCAGCGGCAAGGACGTTGGCACCTACAGCATCTCCGTCACCGGCATGAGCCTTACCGGTAGCGCAGCCGGAAACTACAACCTGACCAGCAGTACCGCCACCGACAGTAGCGTAGCCATTACGCCCAAGACGGTCACGCTTTCCGCCGCCAAGACCTACGACGGCACGACCAGCCTCACCGGATACCTTACCCTGGGCGGCTTTATCGGTAGCGAAACCCTCAACTATTCTGGTGCCACGGCCAACAACAGCCATGTCGCCACAGCCGGCAAGTACGTCAGTGCCATCACCTTGACCAACGGAAATAACGGCGGGCTGGCCTCGAACTATCAGTTGCCGACACTGAATGCCGCCAACGCCCCGGTCACGATCAACGCGGCCACATTGACGTCTACCCTGACCAACAGCGGTGTCACCAAGGTGTACGACGGCTCCACCGCGTCGTCGCTGACCCCGACCTGGAGTTTCTCCGGCCTGGTTGCTGGCGATACGGCAGCAACCCTGGCCTATACCGGCCGCAACTACAATAGCAAGGACGTGCTCACCGCCAATACGGTGACCGTCAGCGGCCTGTCGATCTCCGCCATCACCGGCGCAAACAGTTCAGCAGCCAGCGATTACGTACTGGACGCTACGAGCAAGACGGTAGCCGGCACTATCACGCCCAAGACCGTCACGGTTTCCGGCCTCGCAGCCAGCGGTAAGATCTACGATGCCACTACCGATGTCACCATCACCATCGACGCTACCGAAACACATGGAATCCTGACGGTCGAAGACCATGGACCCGGCGTTCCGGAGGACCAGCGCGAGGCGATATTCGAGCGCTTCACGCAGCTGAACCGGGCGTCAGGCCAAGCAGGTCTCGGCCTGGGTCTCTACATCGTGCGTACGATAGCCGAGAGCCACGGCGGAGGCGTCCGCGTCGAATCTGCCGAGGGTGGCGGCGCGAAGTTCGTACTCGAGATTCCGATGGCCCCCAAGGCGAAGCGCGTTGGAAGCAACGAACCTCAGGACTCGGAAGAGCCGAGCGCGTAGGAGACGAGCGTCGCGCACAGCTCGGGAAATTCGATTCCTGCGGCGCGCGCTGAATCCGGCAGGAGACTCGTTGCTGTCATCCCCGGGATCGTGTTGATCTCTAGCAGGTAGACGGTGCCGTCGGCGGTCACGATCGTATCCGCACGCGACAGCCCCCTGCAACCAAGCGCACGATGCGCCGCAAGCGCCAGTCGCTGACACTCCGCGCGCGCTTCGACGCTCACGTTTGCCGGGATGATGTGGCGGCTCATGCCGGGAACGTACTTGGATTCGTAATCGTAGAACTC
>PHCO01000230.1 GCA_002842265.1 Betaproteobacteria bacterium HGW-Betaproteobacteria-18
GGCCACGGCCACCAAAGAAGACGACTGGATTGACCAACTCTTCATTGCCAACACGCACGACTACATCCTGTGCTTCAGCAACCGGGGCCGCATGTACTGGCTCAAGGTGTGGGAAGTCCCACAAGGTTCGCGTGGCTCGCGCGGCAGACCCATCGTCAACATGTTCCCGCTGGCCGAGGGTGAAAAAATCACGGTGGTGCTCGCGCTCACCGGTGAGAAGCGAACTTTCCCGGCCGACCAATATGTGTTCATGTCCACCAGCATGGGCACGGTCAAAAAGACCGCACTCAATGAATTTTCAAACCCGCGCAAGGCCGGCATCATTGCGGTCGATCTTGACGAAGGCGACTATTTGATCGGTGCGGCACTGACTGACGGCCAACACGACGTGATGCTGTTCAGTGACGGCGGCAAAGCCGTGCGTTTCGACGAGAACGATGTGCGCCCGATGGGCCGCCAGGCACGCGGTGTGCGCGGCATGATGCTCGAAGAAAACCAGAGCGTGATCGCCATGCTGGTGGCAGAAGATGAGTCCCAAAGCGTGCTGACGGCCACCCAAAACGGCTACGGCAAACGCACCAGCATCGCCGAATACACGCGCCACGGCCGTGGCACCAAGGGCATGATCGCCATCCAGCAGTCCGAGCGCAACGGCAAAGTGGTGGCCGCCACGCTGGTACACGCCGATGACGAGATCATGCTGATCACCGACAAGGGCGTGCTGGTGCGCACCCGGGTGAGCGAAATTCGCGAACTCGGCCGCGCCACCCAGGGCGTGACCCTGATCGGCCTGGATGATGGCTCCCAATTGAGCGGTCTGCAGCGCATTGTGGAAAACGATGCCATTCCGCCAGCTGAAGATGCCACGGATACCGATGCGGATGATGCCGCCAGCACGGCAGAATAATGACCATATTTTTATAGCTCTTTAGACACCATTTAAAAGGGCTAGCGCCCGATTTTTCATAACTTTCCTGAACCATGCGACCGTATAACTTTTCTGCCGGCCCCGCCGTCATGCCCGACGAAGTTCTGAGCCAGGCCGCGTCCGAGATGCTGGATTGGCACGGCAGTGGCATGGGCGTGATGGAAATGAGCCACCGCGGCAAAGAATTCGGCACCATTTACGCGCAGGCCCAGGCCGATTTGCGCGAACTGCTGGCGGTTCCAGCACATTTCAAACTGCTGTTCATGCAAGGCGGTGGTCTGGCTGAAAACGCCATCGTGCCGCTGAACCTGTCACGAGGCGAAACCGCTGACTTTGTGGTCACTGGCAGCTGGAGTCAAAAATCATGTGTTGAAGCGGCCAGGTACTGCACCGCACATGAGGCTGCCAGCACCAAAGCCTCAGGCCACACCGCTCTGGCAGCCCCCGCCACCTGGCAACTCAGCGCCAAGCCTGCCTACGTGCACATCTGCAGCAACGAGACCATCAACGGTGTCGAATACCACTCGTTGCCCGACCTCAAGGCCCTGGGCTGCGACGCGCCGCTGGTGGTTGATTTTTCATCCCATGTGGCCTCACGCCCGGTGGATTGGTCGCGGGTGGGTGTCGCTTTTGGTGGTGCGCAAAAAAACCTGGGGCCCGCTGGCCTGACACTGGTGGTGGTGCGCGAAGACCTGCTGGACCGAGCCTTGCCCATCTGCCCCAGTGCCTTTAACTACCGAACCGTAGCCGACAACGAGTCGATGTACAACACACCGCCGACCTACTCGATTTACATCGCTGGACTGGTGTTTCAGTGGCTCAAGGCACAGGGCGGCATCGCGGCGGTAGAGGCCCGCAACATCGCCAAGGCCAACTTGCTTTATGAAGCCATTGACAGCTCTTTTTTGTATGTCAACCGGGTGGCCAAGGATTGCCGCTCACGCATGAACGTGCCGTTTTACCTGCGCGATGAAAGCCTCAACGATGCCTTCCTGAACGGCGCCCGTGATCGAGGTCTGTTGCAGCTCAAGGGCCACAAGTCGGTGGGTGGCATGCGCGCCAGCATTTACAACGCCATGCCTTTGGATGGCGTGCAGGCGCTGGTGGCTTACATGAAAGACTTTGAAACCCAACGCGGCTGAAGGCATGGATTGCCACGCTTCAGCCTGTCCTGAGCCCGTCGAAGGGCTCGCCATGACAATTCCTTTTCCACTTTAACCTGCCCATGGCCAAAACTCTTCCCGAATTGCGCAACCAGATTGATGCTCTCGATCTGGAGTTGCTGGCCCTGCTGAACCAGCGTGCAACCCTGGCCCATGAGGTGGGAGAAATCAAGCGCATTGACGGCTCGGCCGTGTTCCGCCCCGACCGCGAAACCCAGGTGATTGCCAACCTGCAGTCGCACAACAAAGGTCCCCTCAAAGACCAGAGCCTGGGTCTGATCTGGCGCGAAATCATGTCGGCCTGCCGCGCACTGGAAGCACCGCAGCGCGTGGCCTACCTGGGGCCGGCGGGCACCTTCAGCGAGCAGGCGGCGATCCAGTTTTTTGGCGGCAGCATGTCCCGCGTGTTGTGCGTCAGCATCGACGAGGTGTTTCGCGCCACCGCGGCGGGCAGCGCCGAGTTTGGCGTGGTGCCGATCGAAAACTCGTCGGAAGGCGTGATCTCGCGCTCGCTCGACCTGCTGCTCAACTCGCCGCTGCACATCATCGGCGAAACCAGTTTTCTGGTGCGCCACAACCTACTGCGCCTGGAGCCTTCGCTGCACAACATCGAAGCGGTTTACGCCCACCCGCAGGCACTGGCGCAATGCCAGGACTGGCTCACAACCCATCTGCCCAACGCCGAGCGCCGCGCAGCCGCCAGCAATTCGGAAGGAGCGCGGCTGGCAGCCACCAACCCGGCCTGGGCCGCCATCGCCAGCGAACGCGCCGGCAGTGAGTTTGGCCTGCACATCGCGTCCTACGCGATCCAGGACGATGCCTTCAACCGCACCCGCTTTGCCATCATTTGCCTGCCACAAACGCTGGCAGCGCCGCAAGCCACCGGCAACGACTGTGTCAGCCTGATCGTCTCGGTCACGAATCGTCCGGGCGCGGTGCATGACCTGCTGGTGCCGCTCAAAAAACACGGCGTCTCCATGACCCGCTTCGAGTCGCGACCGGCGCGCTCGGGCCAGTGGGAATACTATTTTTACATCGACCTGCAAGGCCACCCCAGCCAGCCCCATGTGGCGGCCGCGCTGGAAGAACTGCGCAGCCTGTGCGCTTTTTACAAAGTGCTGGGCACCTACCCGGTCTCTGATTAAGCATGTTTGAGCAACTCGGATTGATTGGCTGCGGCCTGATGGGTGGCTCATTTGCGCTCGCGCTTAAGCGCGCCGGACTGGTCAAGCGCGTAGTGGGTTACAGCCAATCACCCGCGACCAGCCAGAAAGCCCGGCAACTGGGCGTGATCGACGAGGCAGTGCCATCGGCGTTAGAAGCGGCAAGCGGTGCCGACATCGTGTTGGTGGCGGTACCGGTGGCCGCGACCGAAGCCACCCTGCATGCGATCCAGCCAGCGGTCACGCCGCAGATGCTGATCATGGACGTGGGCTCTACCAAAGGCGATGTGCTGGCGGCTGCGCAGCGTGCCTTGGGCGAGCGCATCGGTACCTTTGTGCCGGCTCACCCGATTGCCGGCAAGGAAATGGCCGGCGTGGAACACGCCGATGCCAAGCTGTACCAGGGCTGCCAGGTGATTCTGACGCCCGCCGAACAGACGCACAGCAGCCAGCTCAAACAGGCGATCGGTGTCTGGCAGGCGCTGGGTTCCAGGGTGGTGCAGATGTCGCCAGAGGCCCATGATGCGGCATTTGCTGCGGTCAGCCATTTGCCGCATCTGCTGGCATTTGCCATGATGAACGCTGTCACGGGTCAGAGCCAGGGCCAGGAATTCTTGGCACTGGCCGGCCCCGGATTTCGCGACTTCACCCGCATTGCCGCCAGCGACCCCAAGGTCTGGCGTGACATCCTACTGGCCAACCGGCAGGAGTTGTTGGTCCAAAGCCAACACTTTCAAGCTCAATTAAGGGCTTTTGAAGCATTGATGACGCAGGGAGACGGCACGGCGCTGCAAGCCCTGATCGAGCAAGCCAGCACGGCGCGCAGCCAATGGCATCTCAAGCAACACAACCGACCATGCTGAAAACCGCCTTCATCGATCTGTCGCCGCTGCAATCCGCCGGCGGCACCATCACCTTGCCAGGCTCCAAAAGCATCTCGAACCGGGTGCTACTGCTGGCCGCGCTCAGCCGGGGCCGAACCACGATCCACGAGGTGCTGGACTCCGATGACACCCGCGTCATGCTGGCGGCGCTGCGGGCATTGGGTTGCGGCATCACGCAGTCAGGTCACACTGTGCTCATTGACGGCCTGGGAGGCCAGCCCAAACACACGCAGGCCGATCTGTTTATGGGCAACGCCGGCACCGCCATCCGGCCC
>PHCO01000231.1 GCA_002842265.1 Betaproteobacteria bacterium HGW-Betaproteobacteria-18
CCCCCCCCCCCGCCTTGCGCCGCTGCCTGATCCGATATGGGTGGTCATTGGGGTAGCGGTGCCAACTACGGTTTCAGACTGACAAGCGACATTCAACTTTCGACGGCCACTGGCAGGTTCAACGGCCCTGAGTGGTAAATCAATTTAACGAAAAGCAGCCGTTCGTTTTGCGCAATCTGAAGCTTCTTTCCGCAGAACCGGAAACTACTCTGAGACGCCCACTCGGCTTGCGAGTATCCGGATGGGTCCCGGGATAGGTTCAGGCTATTAGATTGATATTTTAAATCAAATATCTTTTCTAATAGTTAATTTCTAAAATAAAACGACATTCAAGGACGGAGTCGCCTCATGCAATCCACTGCCCCGCAAACCAATAACTGTTTCCCGCTGCCTTGGCTGGAATGCTTGGTTGCGTTGGCCATGGCTAACTGAACCTTTGGCCTTGACTGTATCCGTTCAACCCATCCTAGGAGAAAACTATGTCAACCGAACCAAAGTGCCCATTCTCGGGCGACGCCCGCACAAGCACAGTCGCTGGGGCCCAATCTAACGCAGACTGGTGGCCCAATCAACTGAAGCTGAACATCCTGCACCAGCAGTCCGCACTGTCCGACCCTATGGACGATGCGTTCAACTACGCCGAGGAGTTCAAGAGCCTGGACCTGAATGCCGTGAAGAAGGATCTGTCGGCGGTGATGACCGACTCACAAGACTGGTGGCCGGCGGACTTCGGCCACTACGGCCCTTTTTTCGTTCGCATGGCTTGGCACAGCGCCGGCACGTACCGCACCGGCGACGGTCGCGGCGGCGCGGGATCTGGAACCCAGCGATTTGCGCCCCTCAACAGCTGGCCGGACAACGTCAACCTCGACAAGGCGCGCCGCTTGATCTGGCCGGTCAAGCAGAAGTATGGCCGGAAAATCTCCTGGGCCGACCTGATGATCCTCACTGGCAATGTCGCTCTGGAATCAATGGGATTCAAGACCTTCGGTTTCGCCGGCGGGCGCAAGGACGTCTGGGAACCGGAAGAAGATATTTACTGGGGGTCTGAGGGCAAGTGGCTGGCAGAAGAGCGCTACAGCGGCGAACGTAACCTTGAAAATCCTCTAGCCGCGGTTCAAATGGGTCTGATCTACGTGAACCCGGAAGGCCCGAACGGCAACCCGGATCCGCTTGCCGCAGCCAAAGACATTCGTGAGACCTTTGCCCGCATGGCGATGAACGACGAAGAGACGGTTGCGCTCATCGCTGGTGGTCACACCTTCGGCAAAACTCACGGCGCCGGCGATGCGGCACTGGTGGGTCCTGAGCCGGAAGCTGCTGGCATCGAGGAGCAAGGCCTTGGCTGGAGAAGCCGCTTTGGCACCGGCAAAGGGGGTGACACGATCTCCAGCGGCCTGGAAGTCACCTGGACCAGTTCGCCAACGAAGTGGAGCAACAACTTCTTCTGGAACCTGTTTGGCTACGAATGGGAACTGACGAAGAGCCCGGCCGGTGCGCACCAGTGGAAGCCGAAGGGTGGCGCGGGCGCCGGTACAGTGCCGGATGCCCACGACCCGTCGAAGCGTCACTCGCCGGCCATGTTGACCACCGACCTCGCGTTGCGGTTCGACCCTGCCTACGAAAAAATTTCGAGGCGCTTTCTTGAGAATCCAGATCAGTTCGCCGACGCGTTCGCCCGGGCGTGGTTCAAGCTGACGCACCGTGACATGGGCCCGGTCGCCCGCTACCTGGGCCCGCTGGTGCCGAAGGAAGTGCAGATATGGCAGGACCCCATTCCCGCAGTGGATCATAAATTGATCGACGAGCAGGACATTGCAGCCCTGAAGGCCAAGATACTCGCATCTGGCCTGTCCATCTCCCAACTGGTCACCACGGCCTGG
Source organism: Betaproteobacteria bacterium HGW-Betaproteobacteria-18 (assembly GCA_002842265.1). Lineage (GTDB taxonomy): Bacteria > Pseudomonadota > Gammaproteobacteria > Burkholderiales > Burkholderiaceae_C > Rhodoferax. Next base: position 1,884 of record PHCO01000231.1, read on the forward strand.
GCGTCTGCTGCAACGTTCCGCGGTAGCGACAAGCGCGGTGGAGCGAACGGCGCGCGTATTCGCCTGGCGCCACAGAAGAATTGGGAAGTCAACCAGCCGGCTGAACTGGCAAAGGTCCTGCAGAAGCTGGAAGCGATCCAGAAGGACTTCAACAGCGCACAGTCTGGCGGCAAGAAGGTTTCGCTTGCTGACCTAATCGTTCTTGGCGGCTGCGCAGCCGTCGAGGCAGCTGCGAAGAAGGCCGACCAAGACGTGAAGGTTCCCTTCTCGCCGGGGCGCATGGATGCGTCGCAGGAGCAGACCGATGTGGACTCGTTCGCCGCACTGGAGCCGATCGCAGACGGGTTCCGTAACTACGTCCGTAAGGGACTCGAGGGATCGGTGGCTGAGCTGCTGGTGGACAAAGCGCAGTTGATGACGCTGACCGGCCCTGAGATGACGGTTCTGATCGGCGGCCTGCGCGCCCTGAGTACGAACGTCGGCCAGTCCAAACACGGTGTCTTCACCAAGCGGTCCGAAACATTGACCAATGATTTCTTCGTGAATCTGCTCGACATGAAGACGAAGTGGCAGAAGTCCGCCACATCCGAAGGCGTGTTGGAAGGCCACGATCGGGCGACGGGCGAGCTTAAGTGGACGGGTACCGTCGTTGATCTCGTCTTCGGTTCGAACTCCCAGCTCCGGGCGCTTGCGGAAGTCTATGCGTGCAGCGACTCGCAGCAGGCGTTCGTGCGTGACTTTGTGGCGGCCTGGAACAAGGTGATGAACCTTGATCGCTTCGACCTTGCGTGATCTCAGAGGATAGGTCTTAAAGATCCTATACCGCGCAGCCGCGAGAAATCAAGGAACGCCACATCGCCAACTGCACCAAGGCTGATCCGGCCTACGGCGCGGGCGTGCGCAAGGCGCTCGGTTTGTAAGTGTAAGGAGCGCGCAGGCGGTCATCCGGCCGCCTGCGCAGGCTGAATCAAGCAAGGAAGAAACATGCAGACGCTATTTCGTGCACGTAGCCTCGGCCTCGGAATCTGGATTCTGGATTCTGGGGTTGGGCGTCGTGCTTTATGACTTCACCGCGTGGTGGACAGGCGTACCGGCCTGAGCCGGACGGTAACGATGAAACTTGGCTGTCAGGAGGAAACACACCATGGCCAGATATGTCCGGGCAAACCTGCCCACGATCATGAAAACCGGCACCTATTACGTGGCCCACGTGACGGTCGCGGCGATGGTGGCCTATGCGGTGACCGGCGACCTGCTCACGTCGATGACGCTGAGCCTGCTGGAGCCCACCGTGCAGGCCTTTGTCTTCTTCTTCCACGAAAAAGCTTGGCAGCGCGCAGCGCGCCGGCTGTCGTCAGCGCTGCAGGGCACCTGAGGTATCGGATGAAGCCAGTTGGGCGACACCATCTGCGCGCGTGCGTCAGATAGCGAGCGGGTCTACCTCCACCGTCCAGTGGGTCAGGGGCAATAGGTCATGATCGCCAGCCCGCCATGCGCGGCATACGGCAATGAAGCCGCCGATACCCAACGCCCAACTATGGATGCAGGTGCCTTGATGCGGTTTTCTGAAGCGTCGAATAAAAAATGCTGACATGACACTAACTGAACTCAAATACATCGTGGCTCTTGGCCAGAGCTGTGTTCTTTGCCGCTGCGTAGCTGCATGTCCAGCACCAAGCGCAGATTGCCTACCCAGTAGGTGTGCAGGGCGTGGCTGGGTCGCCCTGGCTTGTGTGGGTTGTAGCCAATTTGGGCACCCTCTTGATGTCCGTACAAGGACTTGATGGTGGTGTCCAGGTCCAATATCCAGTTTCGATCCAGGGCTTCGATCACGCTGTCATTGAGCGCTTGCTGCATCCATGACTGGGCGGCTTGCAGGTCCATCGCGCTCAGGGCACGACGAACACTGTCTTCGCTGACGATTTTGCTCAGGCCCAGTGCGTGTGCCGCAACTTGGTCGCCTCGGATGCCCGCCAGGTGCGCGTAGCGTTTGGAGCCAGACAGGACGCCCAGCATCAGGGTGCCCAGCACATCGCGTACTCGCGAAGCGTTGGGGCTGGTGTAGTGCAGTGGGCAGGTTTTGACCCAGTTGTCAAAGATGCCTGCGGTGGCCAGAAATTCGGCAAAGTAGTCGATTTGACCGTGAGGTGTGGCCTGCGCCCCATGATCCCAGCGAACGTGCATGCGCCCGCCCATGGTTTGCACCGTTACAAATTCTTCACTGGCCTGCGCGATGGTCGTTTTTACGCACTTGATTAGTTCACCCATTGGGTGAGTATCTCAAATACCCGCAAAACCCCGCCAGTGCTGGGTTTGCGCGGTTTTTAGCTCGGGTAACTGCGGTTTCTAGGTTTATAGTCCCCGTGTTACCGCTTCGGGGAGCCAATTGTGCGTATTTCAGCGATCGTGGACGCCTGTTTCAAACTGATCGTGGACGGTGTTTCAGCGTCATCGTGGACGCGCAGGGATGCGCGCAAGCGAGTTTGT
>PHCO01000232.1 GCA_002842265.1 Betaproteobacteria bacterium HGW-Betaproteobacteria-18
CGTCGTCAGACTCCGATGAGGGGCTATCCTCCCCATCGCGCACCTGCTCCGGAGGATGGGTCGCATCGGCATCGAGCGCTTTGAGGAACTGATCGACATCTGCGCGCCAACCTGTCCCGAGGCACGCCTTGATCGAGGCATCACTCGCTTCGATTTCAATTCCTTGCTTTTCCGCGGAGGCCAACATCACGCTCATCGTGCCCCGGATTGTCTCACGATGGGACAGAGCTTTCTTCATGGAATCGTCAATTTCCAAAAGTTTCTCAGCCGCCACCGACAGGCCGCTTCGATCTGCTTTGCGCAGGATGGATACGGCGTCATCAAGAAACAAGTTTGGAGTCCCCATTTCTATCTTCACCTGCTCGCCGAGACTGGACCGATCAACCCTGTACTGATCGATCGACGCATTGATCGACGAGAGGGCCGAACTCGCTGATTTCAGAATCGATTCCATGACCTGCACAGGGTCGGAAAATTTGATCAACTCATTGGGAGAACGCGCCGCGCTGAGAAGGGCTTTGTTGAGATCATCGACGCCGGCGTACTGCAAGGCAGCCAGGAAGGCGTCCCCCTCCGGCGTTGCCTCGGCAACCGCGTCCGAAATCAGGTCCAAAGCCTGCTCGCTTGATCGCTCGACTGCGTTGGCCACAGCCACGCTGTCGGCAGCCTCATCCCCACTCAGATCGGTCCGATGACCGGCCATGGGAGGCTCAAAATTGCGCCCAAAAAGTCGCGCGATGGCCCGAAGAATGTTCATGATCATGTTCCAGACGGCGGCAAGAACATCGCTCGCGGCCCCCTGAGCATTCGCCAGGAGCCCGCCGGACACCACCTCGTCAGACGTCTTCTTCAGCGATCGGATAGCCTGGGAAGCAGAGCGCCCCATCGACTGACGCGCACGTGCTGACGCACTGGAATTGATTCGACCCATTGACATATCGGCACCCCCAGAATTTAGGTTTTAATTCTAAGCTTTTTTACGGAATTTAAGGCCAGAAAGGCAGGCATCAAGATGACGACGAATCAAAATCATTGAGCAACATGTCCAGGTCCGAAAAATCGGCACCAGCCGCGGTCGGGTCCATCGGTGATGGCGTGGTCTGTTGGGAAACAATCTGCTCGATGGCTGCCGTGGCTGCATCCGGGCTCGCGTTCCCTAGCGTCGACTCCAGTCGATGAAAGCTCTCCTTGGCGCGGTCCGTCAGCCCAACCAGGGTTTCCCCTTTTGCATTCAACGCGGTCGCTGCGCTGGACAGCGCCTGTCCGATCCACTGAGCGCCAGGATCGGTCGCGGCTGCAGCTGGCTTCTCGGCCGGCTTTTCGGGGTGAACATCAAAGGCCAGGTCCTGGGCGTCTTCGAGCATGGATTCCACGGCCCCAACGAGAAAGGCCGGCAACCCGGCACCAATCTCATCTTCAGCAGGCAGCACCACCTCACCACCAGAGTCCACCTCCACCAGGTGCGCATGCGCAAGAGCCGGGTGCGCCAGCGAGGACGCTGGGGCGCCGCCAGCAGGCCGGATCACGTCCACAGCAGGCTTGCGCACCAGGGGTCGATCCTCATTCAGGAAAGAAAACGGATCATCATCGACTGCCGAAGGACTGGCCAGCCCCTCTCCTGAGCCTGACCCATCCTCAATCTGATCACCCCCTGGAACGGAGAGCTTGGTGAATTCAGCAGAAGCCCTCAAGGCAGCTTCTGGCGTAACCCCCTCTTCAGGAGCAGCGATCGCCATGTGGTTCTGCTTGGACCCGCGATCCGCCAAGGCCTGTGCACCGCTGGAGCGGCCCTGAGGACCCTGAGACACTCCGTGCCCAAGGAACTCACGGGCAGCCTCGTACATGATGATTGCCCGCCTGGCACCACTGGTTCCTGGCGGTGAGCGCTTGAGCGCGGCGGCCACGGCATTGACCATCTCCAGTGCCCGGTCATGCGCCTGTGCATAGGGCTGCGTCTCAGCGTGCGCGCGCAGGTCTTGTGGCGGCGTGTGGCCAGTCAGGCTGTCCTTGAGCTTCTGCCCCTTGACGTAAGGGTCGTTGAGCGCATCCACCGGCGTGGAGAATTGATCGACCTCGGCCTGCGTCAAACCACGGACTTGCAGGAACCGATTGATGTGGAAGTCCTGCAGCTGGTATTTTTCAAGGAACCCACCCACATAGAAGCTCTTCATCTTGAAGGTGCGGCCCATCGAGTTGATGATGGCGCGGCCAGCCTTCAGGCTCTGCAAGTTCTTCAGGGTGGCGATCGGGATCTCTTCGATGTTCACCTCAAGCAGTTTTTTGAAGCCAAATCCGTCCTGGTGCTCGTAGCTCCTTCGAAGGGCCACCGTCACCTTGTCGAGATACTTCTGGATCATCTCGTTGGTCTTGTTGGCATCGTCGATGCGCATGAAGATCTTGGTGACCTGGTTGGCCAGCATGGCTCCCGCCTCTGCCGCCCTGGCGCCCTCAGTGAGCTTCTCGATGTCCTGCGCAGCTGCGATCATCGAAAATCCCAGCGAGCGGGCTTGCGCAAACATCACGGCGATGCCGTCTGCGAAGTAGTAGCCGAGTTCATCCAGCGCGACGATGTATGGATATCGAGCTTCCGTGGCTTTGGACTCAAGAATCTGCCGCCGCGTGCCCTCGATCTCCGCGCCCAGGTTCTTGCCCATCATCACCCGCAGCACGGCGACGTTCAGCTTGCCCAGGGACTCCGCCTCCTGAGCCGACTTTTCCAGACTCGGGATCAGCATCACAAGGATTCGGTTGTTCAGCGTGACGTCGACCATGTCGATCTCGCTGTACTTGGGCATGAAGATGTGGCCGTAGGTCTTGTCCAGCAAGTTCAACGCCGGGTTGAGCTGCGTCGCGCGGTATCCATGCTGGTCGTACGTCGTCGCATCCTGATCAACGGCATCGGGCTTGCCACCCGGTGCCTGCTGCTTGGGCATCAACCCATGCTTCTTCAGGCAACGCTCAAACTTAAAGCCCGGGAGTCCAACCTCCAGGTAGGCCTTCAGTCCCTCAAATCCAGTGGGCCAGACACCGTTGTTTTGCAGCGAGAGCTTGTAGCCCTTGGCATACAGCTCTTCGAGCTTGTTGAGAGCCAGATAGTCCACAAAGGTCTTGACGGAGATCGCCATACCCTCGTTGTCTCGCAACCAGCACAACGCTGGCACAAGACCGCGCCAGCAGTTCAACGCCTTTTCCTGCCAGTTCTTGGCATCGCCATCCACCTTGGGCAGCAGGTTGGCGCCCATCTGAATGATGGTGTCTTCGTCAGCCGTGGAAAAGGGGTTCGTCCCGTTGGTGCGCCGCCGGCGCGATCGTGCGACCTGGATCGGCGTCTTGCCGGCAAGCAGGAAATTCAGGGCCAGCACATCGTCCTCCCGCCCGAAGAACCGCGCCATGTTGAGGTTGTCCAACGGCAGCTTGTTGTCCGCCTTGCCATCCGCAACAAAGAACCCCGAACCCCAGCACAAGGCGTTGAAGAAGATTCCCTTGAGCAACTCACTTTTGCCCGACCCGGTGGAGCCCAGCACGAGTGCGTGCTTGCGGGCATCATCATCAGACCCCCAGACCTCCTTGAACCGATCGGCAGGGTTCTCCAGCGGGAGTCGGTTCGACCGCTCCTTTTCGAAGTCCATGTTCCCGTAGTAGAGGATCCCGTCGCCAGGCTTGCCCTCGGGTGTCTTTGTCCCTGGTGGGTACCGAAGCGGCAGCAAGGCGCCCACAGTGGATGACGCCACCAGCATGACCACCACAAGGGGCAGGGTCACAAACATGAGCACCGGCATGAGCACGGTGAGCATGATCATGGCCCCGCAGGCCATGGCCAGATTGATCGGATCGACCAACATTTCCGCGAAGCGCGTGGCCCATGGCCGCACATCGACGATCTGCTCTGATCGGCTGATTTCGTAAGGACTTTGCATAAAGTAGATACCAGCTCAAAGGTCAGGCATCGGAAGGAAAGCTCTCAGATGGGCCTGCAGGCTCGTTGCCAGGAAGACACCAGCCAACCTGCGCCTGAACATCACCCGGTGCAGAGTGCACCGCACGCCAGATATGAACCGAAGCGATCACAGGAATCAGCAACCCCAATCGCGTCTGCAGGCACTCTTCAGGAGCTGATCCGGACTCCGCAACGGTGCGCGAAATGATCCGAGCGATCTCAGTCAACGGCGAGTTCTCGCGACCGCGGTACTCCCCGGCCGTCAGCCAGCTGTCCAACGAAGCTTCCAACCTCGCTGGGCAAAATTCACACCCTTCGAGCAACCCCCCGGATTCAGCTTGTT
>PHCO01000233.1 GCA_002842265.1 Betaproteobacteria bacterium HGW-Betaproteobacteria-18
GTGGGTGAGCCACGCTTAGATAAGGGTCAGTTTCACATCCATTGACCAAAAAAAAGCCACCCGAAGGTGGCCTTTGACTGCCATGAGGCAGCAGTGTCATTAAGCCTTCTTGGCAACCGTAGCAGCAGCATTCAGGGCTTGTTCGGTCACGACAGCCAGGTTGCTTTCAGCCATGGACAAGGCTTGCTTGGCCGAGCTTTGAGCCGATTCAATGGCGTTTTGGCTGGATGCCAAAGCGCTCTTGAACACAGCCACTGCCGACTCGGTACCGGCCGGTGCGTTCTTGGCAACGTTTTCAACCACTTGGTTGAACGCTTTTTGCGTTTCAGCGGCCTTGCCTTCAACGGCTTTGGTGTATTCAGCGCCAGTTTCCACGGCGATGCCATACACGTGACGGCTGTAAGCCACCGACTTTTCAGCCAAGGGAGCAACCAGGCCAGTTTGCAGAGCAACGGCTTGTTGCAGGTCTTTGGCGGCCAGCACAGATTGGATGTGGCTGAAAGACTCAGTCATCAAAGCCTTGGCAGCGGCCAGGTTGAGTTCAACCAGCTTCTCAAAGCCAGCATAGGATTTGGTGGCGAGCGCCTTGGTGGCATCAAAGTTGGCTTTGTTGGAGGCGGTGATTTGGTCAGCAGTGATAAACATGGTGAGTTCCTTTGGATTGGGTTAATTGCGTTGTAACGTCCGGGTGAGCGGTTTATGTTGCAGTGCAGCATGGGTTGAATTATAGGGATTACCCGCAGCTTGGCAAGCCTTTTTTGTTGCGGTGCAGCAAAAAATTTAGGGATTCGCCTCTAACCGGATCAATCCAGAAAAAGTTTCCAGGCAAAACAATCTCCCTTACGGGAAGCCATGGCGCTGGCCTCAGCGCCACAAAATCAGTGCCGTCCCCATCACCGTCAGCACAGCCCCTGTCCAGGCACCTGACGCGGGTGCGCGTTTGAGCTGTAACCACAACAACGGCAATACCAAAATAGGCGACACCGACGACAGGATGGCGACCATGCCGACATCGCCTCTTTCCAGCGCCAGCAGCACCAGCGTCATGCCAACGCCCATGGCAATGAAGCCATTGAGCCCGGTTTGCGCCAACACCCGCAGCGTGGGCGCCTGGCTGGCGCGTGCCGCCTGAAAACCAGCCAGCAGCAACACACCATGCGCCGCGGTGGCCACGCTGACCCGTACCGCCGAGGCCATGATCGGATCGACATGCTGCGCCATCACCGGCTTGGCAATCAATGAACCGACCGCCTGGCACAGGGCGGCCAGCAGGGCCAGTGCCACACCCAGGCCGACATGCCCATGGTCAGTCTCCCAGGCATGGGTTTCGTTTTTGTGACGGCCCAGCAAAATGGCCAGCATCACGCCCACCAGGGTCAGAACCCCGCCCAGCAAGGCCTGCAAACTCATGCGCTCATCCAATAGCGCAAAGCCAAGCCCTGCACTGAAGGCGGCGTGGCTGGCAAACAACACACCAGCGCGGCGTGGCCCGAGCCGGTTGATGGCCGAAAACAGCGCGGTATCGCCAATAAAAATGCCGACCAAACCACTGACCGCCATGATGCCCCAGGCATGGGCGTCAAAGCTGTGCCAAGTGCCCTGCACGGCCACCACAGTCCACAACATCAGAGCCACCATGGCCATGCGCCAACGGGTAAAAGCAAAAGCGCCCAAATGGCGCGACGGCGTGACCGACATCACGCTGCCGAGCGCCCAGCAGGCGGCAGCCCCCAGGGCAAACAGGTCGTAGTTGACCATCATCCCGGTGCGGGGCGTGGCAATAAAGTGTCGGCAGGCAATTGGTCTATTTCCATCAGCAGCCTGGCCAGCGCACGGCCAGCCGCGCTGACCATGGCATGACCTTTTTCTGCCGTGGCATTGGCGGCATGACCCACCGCACCAGCAGGGTTGTAGTCTTGCGCTTGCCAGCCCAGCTTGGCGCTTTTGCCGTTGCCAAGAATGTCAAATTGCTTTGAACGCGCCTGAGCCGAAGAGGCAAAGTTCTGTGCCTGACGCATGTCAACGTGCGCGGGGTCAAGCGCCAGCATCATCGAGGTCTCAATGTCCCCGGCATGGATGCCAAAGCGGTGTTCATCGGCACTGAACAAGGCGTTGACATCGTTGCCCTGCCCATCCGTCAGCGGCAAATTGAACCAGCTCACGCTATAAACCAGCATGTTCAGACGGGCACGCAGGTCACGCGCCACCAGGTCCATCACACTGACGTTGCCGCCGTGGCTGTTGAACAGCACCAGCTTGGTAACACCGGCGGCCGCCACCGACTCGGCAATGTCGGTCCAGAGCCGCAAAATGGTTTCGTTTTTCAGGGTGAGCGTGCCGGCAAAGCGCGCGTGCTCCGGGCTCAAACCAACCGCCTGGGTCGACAAAAATAACGCGGGCAACTCAAGAGGCAAGTGCGGCAGCGCCGCAGCCACGATGCCATTGACCAGCACCGTATCGACACTCAGCGGCAGGTGCGGGCCATGCTGTTCGGTCGCGGCCACCGGCAATACCGCGATGGTGCGCGCGGCAGAAGCGCTGGTGCGCAGCCGCTCAAAGTCGGCAGTCGTCCAGTCAGCCCAAAAGCGTGAAATTGTGGCCATGGCGTGGGTTCCTGTGGTACAGATTGATCAGCAATGCGCCGGAGCTTTGAAACTCAGGCCTTTTTCATGAACTCGGCCTTGAGCATGAACGCGCCCTGGTCGGTTTTGCAATCGACCTCGTGGTCACCCGCGCCTTCAGGCAAGCGGATGCCTTTGATTTTGGTTCCTTTTTTCAATACGATGGACGAGCCCTTGACCTTCAGTTCCTTGATCAGAATCACGGTGTCACCGTCGGCCAGCGGGTTGCCGTTGACATCCTTGACCGGGCCACTGGCGTCCTCTCCGGCATCAGAGACAGCTGCCTGGAGCCACTCAAAACCGCAATCCGGGCACACATAGTTGACGCCGTCCGGGTAGGTGTTTTCAAGAGTGCATTGGGGGCAGGCAGGAATATTGGACATGATGCGTCAGTTCAAAAGAAATGGATTGTAGAGGTCGCTATGATTAACCCATGCCTCCAAAACGTGCCCGCAACCTCACTGGTGACTCCTTCTTTGCCTGGGATGGCGATGTGCTGGTGGTCAATATTCTGGGCAAACCCAGCGCCAGCAAGGATGCCATTGGCAAGCCTTTTGGCAAGCAACTCAAGGTCAGCGTCACGGCGGCACCGGTGGCCGGTCGCGCCACTGACCACATGCTGCGCTTTCTGGCGCCGCACTTTGGTGTAACGGCCTCCGACATTGAGGTGGTATTTGGCCGCATGAATGTGAACAAACAACTGCGCATCAAAGCCCCTACAAAACTGCCTGCCGTATTTACCAAACAGACGGATCAATCGTCGCTGTTCCCGTCTGACGATTTGGATCACTGAGGCCGTTCACCATCAGCCTGCGGAACTTCCTGACCTGCCCAGCCTCTTAAAACGCTATGAACCTCCTGAAACACCTGACGCAGCCTCTCGCCGCTTTGTTCTTCATCGCTTTTTGCACGCTATCGACAGGTGCCAGAGCACAGGACAGCATAAAGAACACCGTCACCACCGAGCAGGTTCAGGCCGAGTTGATGGCCCACGCGCCCGATGGCGCAGATTCCGGCAAAACAGTTTGGGTCGGCCTGCAACTGCGCCACAAGCCGGATTGGCACACTTACTGGAAGAACTCCGGTGATTCAGGCCAGGCCACCACCCTCACCTGGAAACTGCCCCCTGGCGTGCTGGCCGGCGACATTGCCTGGCCGCTGCCCGTCAAAATCCCGATTGGCAACCTGGCCAACTACGGTTACGAGGGCAGCGTGCTGCTGCCCGTGCCGCTGACCATCACGCCCGATTTCAAACCCACCGGGCTGAATCCCGAACTCGAAGTCAGGCTGCAAGCCGGTTGGCTGGTGTGCAAGCTCGAATGCGTGCCGCAGGACGGCGAGTTTGTGCTGCGCCTTCCCGTCAAGGGCTCCACCGCCAGCAACGGCGCTGCCTTCAATGCTGCTTTCAAGGCCCGGCCCCAGGTGCTCACAGAACCAGGCAGTATTACCGTGAAGGACCATGTACTCAACGTGTCCGTGCCCGGCTTGCCTGCCAGCCTGCAAGGCAAAACGCTCGACTTTTTCCCGGAAACGCCTGAAGTGATCGAAACGGCGGCCCAATGGACGCAAAGCTGGCAGGGCGCCGTGTGGACGGCTGCGGTGCCACTCTCGCCACACCGCAGCGCCAGCCCGGAGGTCATGCCGCTGGTGCTG
>PHCO01000234.1 GCA_002842265.1 Betaproteobacteria bacterium HGW-Betaproteobacteria-18
GAAAAATCAAAAAAACCGTCAAGAAACAAAAACCGAAATCACCCAAGACAAAGATCACGCGCGATCGCAAAAAAGTAATCGCAGCACCGACCAAGTCGATGCTCAAACTCGACCCGCTGGAAATCCTCTCTGACCGGATGGACACACTGGCCGCCCCCATGCTGTTTGCGCCCACCGAAGATGCCCTGCTGCAAAGCAAGCAAATTGCATCGCTACAAGCAGATATCAAATCAATGCAGGAACTGGCGGTTAAAAATGACAGTACCTTGCTTGAACTGCGCAGCCAACTCCAGCAAGCACAAGCGCAACAGACACCCATGACGCTGGTTTATGGCTTGATCGCTCTGGTGGTGCTTTGTCTGACAGGTTTGGCGTGGCTCTGGCAAGGTCAGAAAAAATTAAATACATCGGCACACGGCTGGTGGCAGAATCCTGCGGACGACGAATTGGCGGCCGCTTTACACCCTGAAGAAGCATCGCCACCGTCAGGCTATGGGTCACCTCCACCCTTCGCCAACAGCCATCCAGAAACCCAGACGGCGAAGTGGCCCATACCCACCCAGGCCAACCCTGCAGAGCGCATCAGACCTTACAAATTAAACCCGGAATCGATTCAGGACATCCGCCAGCAAGCCGATTTTTTTGTGTCCCTTGGTCAACCCCAACGTGCCATTCAACTCCTGGCTCAACAGATCGCCACCACCGACCTCCCTAACCCCTTGCTTTGTCTGGATCTGCTGGGGCTCTATCGAAGCGCTGCTCTGACAACCGAATTCGACCAGTTGCGTGATACCTGCCACCAACACTTCAACGTCCAACTTCCTGACTTGGCCACCTTTCAACAAGAGGGACAAGACCTTACGTCCTGTCCAGACATCCTGGTAACCCTGACCCGCCTGTGGCCTGGAGAACACGTCCAGGCTTTCATGGACACCTGCATCTTTCTCCATGCCAAGCCAAAATTCCAAGCCGCCTTTGATCTGGCTGCTTTCCGTGAGCTGCTGACCCTGCATGCCATTGCTGAAGAGTTGCAGACTCCAGGCAACTCGCCAAAAAGGGTGCCTTTCCCGTCAATACCGCTGGATCTGGACTTCACCTTGCCCCAAGACACCCCTGAAGAAGTGGCCAGCACAGACCTGGACGTCAAGCCCACACCTCGCTAAATCACTGACGCCAATTCGTGCGCGCCAGCTGACAGGCTGCGCATCAGACCTTGTGCATTGAACTTTTGAACTGGCACTCTCTCCAAGAGAGTGCTAATATTACAACCTCAAGCAACAAGGAGTTCTGGCATGTCTGTCAATACTGGCATTACTGGCAACCCCCTGACCCTGGTTAACCCCTGGTCGGTGGTGCCTGCACTGGGCCATTTGGATGCCTACATTTCGGCGGTCAACCGCATGCCCATGCTGACCCTGGAAGAAGAACAATCTTACGCACGCAAACTGCGCCAGGACAACGATCTGGAAGCGGCAGGGAGGCTGGTGTTGTCGCACCTGCGCCTGGTGGTGTCCATTGCGCGCCAATATTTGGGCTATGGCCTGCCGCACGGCGACCTGATCCAGGAGGGCAATGTGGGCCTGATGAAAGCTGTCAAGCGTTTTGATCCGGACCAGGGCGTGCGTCTGGTGAGCTACGCAATGCACTGGATCAAGGCAGAAATTCACGAATACATCCTGAAAAACTGGCGCATGGTCAAGGTCGCCACCACCAAAGCACAGCGCAAGCTCTTTTTTAACCTGCGCTCCATGAAGCAGCGTTATCAGGGTGATGATGCCGCCGTCGATCTGGACACGCACCGCAATACGCTCAACCAGAGCCAGATCGATGCCATGGCGGCTGAGTTGCACGTCAAGCGCGAAGAAGTGATCGAAATGGAAGCGCGCCTGGCCGGTGGTGACATCCTCCTTGACCCCAGCCCCTCTGACGATGGCGAAGACGCTTTTGGGCCCATTGCCTACCTGACCGATGCGGCGCACGAACCGACCGCCATGCTGGAGGCCCAGCACCGCGACATGCTGGCCAGTGACGGCATTGCCCTGGCGCTGGATACGCTGGATGAGCGCAGTCGCCACATCGTGGAAGAACGCTGGCTCAAGGTGAATGATGACAACTCGGGCGGCATGACACTGCATGATCTGGCTGCGGTTTATGGTGTCAGCGCCGAGCGCATTCGCCAGATTGAAGTGGCTGCCATGAAAAAAATGAAGAAGGCGCTGGTTGAATTTGCATAAACCGCTGGCAAGTTCTGAAGACCTTTGGCAACTGCGCCACAATACCCCTGACAGCCCCGGCTTCAGGGGTATTTTTTTACAGGAGACACCATGCGCCGTCAATGGATCAAATTTACCGTCATTTCAATCGCTGCCAGCGCCATGCCCCTATTGGCGACAGCGCAAAATACCTCAAAAACACCGGGCTGGCCGAACAAGACTGTGCGCATCATCGTTGGTTTTCCCGGCGGCTCATCCCCCGACCTGACGGCGCGCACATTGGCAGAACCCCTGTCCCAAGCGCTGGGCCAGCCGGTGATTGTCGAAAACAAGGTGGGTGCCGGTGGCAACATCGCTGCCGACTACGTGGCCAAGGCCACTGACAACCACACCCTTGGCCTGATGATCAACGGCAACCTGACCACCGCCAAACTGCTCAACCCCAAGTTACCCTATGACCCGCTGAAAGATTTGCAGCCCGTCAGCCTGGTGGGTGTCTCGCCGCTGGTGCTGATGGCCCCTAAATCTGCACCCGGTGTCAGCGCGCTGGCCTTTTTGACGGCGGCAAAGCAAGCAGGCGACACCTGGAGCTATGGCTCACCCGGCATCGGCACCGTGGGCCATATTGGCATGGAGCTGTTCAAAAGCAAAACCGGTACCCAGGCCGTTCACGTGCCTTACCCCGGCTACGCACAGGTCGCCACCGCCATGATCGGCGGGCAGTTGCAGTTGTCAATGTTGCCACCCGCACTGGCCATGGCCCAGGTCAAAGGCGACAAATTACGCGCCATTGGCGTAACTTCCAGCGGCCGCAGCACGCTGGTGCCTGAACTGCCCAGCATGGCAGAAGTGGGCGTGCCCAACTTCAACCTTGAGATATGGAACGCGGTGGCCGCGCCCAAGTCCATGCCCCCCGCCATGGTTGCCAAACTGGCCGGGTTGGTAAGCGACATTGCCCGCTCGCCAGAGGTTCGGCAAAAACTGTTTGCCCAAGGCTGGCAGGTGGTTGGCTCGTCGCCCGCAGGTCTGGCCAACCGCATTCAGGCCGATAACGTGCTGTTTGGCGGCATCATCAAGGCACTGGGCGTGGCCAACCAATAGCTGACGCAAGGGGCCCAATGGTCCTGGCCCATCCAACACGACAGCAGCCACACGGTGGCCATGCTCTTCCCGGCCCCTCTCTTTTGAACTACCGATGATTTTCCTCCCCGACTGGCCCCTGGCATCGAACACCCTGTTTTACTTCGGCTTTTTGCTGTTTTGCGGGGCCTTGGGAGGCTACGTGACGCACCGCTGGCCGTGGCTGCCCAGCATCACCGGGTTCATGCTGGTGGGCCTGATTGCCGGGCCCAATGTGCTGGGGTTGGTGGACTACGCAGCCCTGGCCAACTCGCGCATCATCGTTGACGTGGCATTGGGCCTGATTCTGTACCGCCTGGGCCTGTCGCTTGACATCAAACAATTGCTGCATGACCGCAGCCTGATCATCATCTCGCTGGTGGAAAGCACGCTGACCTTCGGCGTGGTGTTTTTTGGCATGGACATGATGGGCGTGCACGGACTGGCGGCGGCAGTGATTGCGGCCATTGCGGTGTCGTCATCGCCCGCCGTGCTGATCCACGTGGCCAACGAACTCGGCGCCAGCGGCCCGGTGACCGAGCGCGCCAAGAGCCTGGTGGCGCTCAACAACGTGCTGGCCTTTCTGATTTTCAGCGCCCTGCTGCCACTGCTATATAGCCACGCCGAAGCGCCTTGGATCACCATCCTTGGCGGACCAACTTACCAGTTATTGGGCTCAACCTTGCTCGGCGGTGGCATGGGCTTGGCCTTGCATATGGCGGCGCGCAAGACCAAAGAGGCGCACCAGTATCACCTGGCGCTGGTGGTGGGCGCGGTGGCGTTCACACTGGGCGCGGCGCTGACGCTCAAGCTCTCGACGCTGTTTGCACCACTGGTGCTGGGCATCGTGGTGCGCAGCATCGAGCGATCCGAACTGATCGCCAATCTGGAATTCGGCCCGGCG
>PHCO01000235.1 GCA_002842265.1 Betaproteobacteria bacterium HGW-Betaproteobacteria-18
TGCATGCTCTGGGCATCAAACACCTTTTGCTGTTCGGGGGTCAAGACCGCATAAAACGCCTTGGTGGCCTCAGCGCGCTGGTCCATGGTTGCGGTCATCTCGCCCATGCGCTGGGCGCGCAGCTCTTTCATCTTGTCAATGCGCTCAGGCGTGGTGAGCTTGGCCAGGTCGGGCATGGCAGCTTGCTTGCCCAGCATGCCGGCTGGCGGTTTGTGAGAAGCAGCAAAAGCGGTCCAGGCAGGTTCCTGGGCTGGGGTGAGCTTGAGCTGGGCCTTGAGAGCCGCCTGACGCTGTTCCATCCTGGCCTGCATTTTGGCCGGATCCATCTTGCCCATGCCGCGGTGGCTCATGCCCTGGCCTTGCATGCCAGCCATCATGTCGCATTGACCGCCAGCCATGGGTGATTGCGAGTAGGCAAAACCAGCCGCCAGCACCAAACCAGCGACCAGAGAAATTTTGAGCTTGGTTTTCATCATCATGTCCTTCAAGTTAAAACCAATGACCAGACAGTGGCATCGGCGTGAAGAGAAGTGTGCGCCGGCCATGTAACGCGACCATGAGGCTGCGTGAAAGCTTTGTAAAGTTTGGCCAGGATTGGCCCGGGCATGGCGCTGAATTGATGGGATGATTGGCGGTTTCTCACTTGTCTGTCATTTGAAAAGGTTAGCTGTGTTCAAGAACGTCATCATGTACCGCATCGCTCCGGGTTGGAGCGCCACCGCCCAGGAAATAGAAGCCCGTTTGCAAGACAACCATTTTGTGGAGTGTGGTGCATCCCAGGAAAAATCCATGGGCTGGGTCGAGCCGCGAGGCGAAGCCCACGGGCCGCTGCTGGAGGTGATGGCTGGCCAATGGATTTTGAAGCTGATGCTTGAGTCCCGCGCCCTGCCCGCCTCGGTGGTCAACCGCAAGGCCCAGGAGCGCGTGGCCCAGATTGAGGCCAGCACCGGGCGCAAGCCCGGCAAAAAAGAAACCCGTGACCTCAAAGACAACATTCGGCTGGAGCTGTTGCCAATGGCCTTTACCAAGCAGTCCAGCACCCTGGTGTGGATTGACCGCGAGGCGAATTTGCTGGTGATGGATGCCGGCAGCCAGTCCCGCGCGGACGATCTGGTCACCCTGCTGGTGCAAGGCCTGCCCGGCCTGGCGTTAAGTTTGGTCAACACCCAGTTGTCACCGAGTGCGGCCATGGCCGACTGGCTGGTGAGCCAGGAAGCACCGCAAGGCTTCAGCGTGGACCGCGAATGCGAGCTCAAGGCCGCTGACGAATCCAAGGCGGTGGTGCGCTACGCCCGCCATCGCCTGGACACCGACGAGGTCAAACAACACATTGAGGGCGGCAAAATGCCCACCCGGCTGGCCCTGACCTGGAACGACCGGGTCTCATTTGTGCTCACCGAAGGGCTGCAATTGAAAAAACTGGCGTTTCTGGAAGTGGTGATGGAAGGTGCCAGCGCTGGCAAAGACGACGGCTTTGATGCCGATGTGACGATTGCCACCGGCGAGCTGCAAAAAGCGCTGCCAGCACTGCTGGAAGCGCTGGGCGGCGAGATGCCGCTGGCCTGAGCTACTTCTTCATCGAGCAGGTGTTCCAGCCAAAAATGGCATAGGGTGGGCACCAGCCAATGGCACCTGTGGCCAGCGGCACAATGCCCAGCCAGCCCCACACGCCAATGGTGCCCGTGAGCGTCAGGCCGATCAGAACCAGGCCGAGGACAATGCGCAAAATGCGGTCAATGCCGCCAACGTTTGATTTCATGGAGTCTCCTTGAGGTCACGATAAAAAAACCTTATGACTGCCCAAGCCGCGCTTGACATGCCAATCGTCATCGCCGCCGGATCATCACCAGGCGCATCATACTCAATTCATCAGTCATGCCTGATAGACTTTAAGCCGTGACGGTGTAACCTTCATCGCTAATGGCTTGGGCCAGGGCTTCTCGCGCCTGCTCAGAGTCCACTTCGACACGGTTTTGGGTACGGTCAGCCTGCACCTCCGCCGTGCGGTCAAGCTGGCGCACCGCCCGCACCACGGCTTTTTCGCAATGCTCACAGGTCATGCCGGTGACGGTAAAAATCTGCTTCATTTCAATTCCTTGGAAAATACAACTTCTACAAAAGCGCGTATTGTGAACCTTGCCAATTATTTCAGGCTCCATTTTTCATGACAACAGCTCAACTTCTCCCTGACACCCTGCGTGTGGACATCGGTATTCATGGCATGACTTGCGCATCGTGCGTGGGCCGCGCTGAACGGGCACTCAAAAAAGTGCCCGGCGTGCAAGAGGTGAACGTAAACCTGGCCACTGAATCGGCGCGCGTGATGGTTGTGCCTTCTGACCAGATCGAGGCGCGGCTCAGGCGTGCGGTGCGCGATGCCGGGTATGAGCCGGTGGCGGCCAATGCCGCCATTGATGCACCCACCGAATCAAATTGGGCCGGCTTTGCACCCGTTGCGCTGGGCCTGGCGCTGTCCTTGCCCCTGATGCTGCCCATGCTGGGTGATCTTTTTGGCCAGCACTGGATGCTGCCCGCCTGGATTCAGTTTGCCCTGGCCACGCCCGTTCAGTTCATTTTGGGGGCGCGCTTTTACAAGGCGGGATGGCATTCGCTCAAGTCGCTCAGCGGCAACATGGACCTGCTGGTGGCCATGGGCACCAGCGCTGGCTGGGCGCTGTCAGTGTGGTTGTGGCTCAGCGCAGCATCTGGCGCCATGCCGCACCTGTATTTTGAAGCCTCGGCCGTGGTCATCACGCTGGTGCTGCTGGGCAAATGGCTCGAAGCGCGGGCCAAGCGCCAGACCACGTCGGCCATTCGCGCCCTGCACGCCCTGCGGCCCGAGACGGCGCATTTGCTGGGGCTGGACGGCGAAGTCGATGTGCCAATTGACGAGGTGCTGGTGGGTGACGAACTGGTGGTGCGCCCCGGCGAACGTTTTGCCGTGGATGGCATGGTGCTCGAAGGCCAGACCCAGGTGGATGAATCGATGCTCACCGGTGAGCCGTTGCCGGTATCGAAAGCGCTCAAAGACAAAGTGACAGGTGGCACACTCAACGGCGATGGCCGGGTCATCGTCAAGGTGCAAGCCACTGGCGTCGATACCGTGCTCGCTGGCATCATCCGCCTGGTGGAAGACGCGCAGGCGGCCAAAGCCCCGATCCAACGCCTGGTGGACAAGGTCAGCGCCGTGTTTGTGCCGGTGGTGCTGGTGCTGGCACTGATCACCCTGCTGGGTTGGTGGCTCAGCGGCCGGCCGTTTGAGGTGGCGGTGATCAATGCGGTCACGGTGCTGGTCATTGCCTGCCCGTGCGCTTTGGGGCTGGCCACACCTGCCGCCATCATGGCCGGTACCGGTGTCGCGGCCCGGTTCGGTATTTTGATCAAGGATGCGCAGGCACTGGAACTGGCCCACAAGGCCAAGGTGGTGGTGTTTGACAAGACCGGCACGCTCACGCTGGGTCAGGCGCGTTTGACTGACTTTGCCGTGCCAGCAGAGGTTGATCAAAACGCCCTGCTGGCCATTGCCGGCGCTTTGCAGAGCGGCAGTGGCCACCCGCTGGCGCGCGCCGTGGTGATGGCCGCGCAAGACAGGCAATTGGCCTTGCCAGCCGTGACGCAATTGCAAAGCACGCCTGGCAAGGGTTTGCGCGGTCAGGTCAACGGTGAAGCGTATTTGATTGGCAGTGTGCGCTGGATGGAAGAGTTGGGTGTGCAACTCAACACCCTGGATGACCGTTTGCAGTCATTGGCGGCCCAGGGTGCCACGCTGGCGGTGATGGCGCAGCAGACGCCCACGGGCTTGCAAGCCCTGGCCCTGCTGGCTTTTGGCGATGAACCCAAGGCAGGAGCCAGCGCCGCCATTGCCACTTTGCGGGCACGCGGCATTCGGGTCATGATGCTGTCAGGCGACAACACCGCCGCAGCGCTGGCCATGGCCCAACGCGTCGGTTTGCAGCCCGATGAAGTGATCAGCAATGTGCTTCCCGGCGACAAGGCTTCGCACATCACTGGCCTCAGGCAACAAGGCCACACCGTGGTGATGGTCGGTGACGGGGTCAACGATGCGCCAGCCCTGGCTGCGGCCGATGTGGGCATGGCCATGGCCAATGTGGGGGGCGGTACCGATGTGGCCATGCACGCTGCCGGCATTACCCTGATGCGTGGTGACCTGAGCTTGGTGGCCGCTGCGCTCGACATCTCAGACCGCACGGTCGCCAAAATACGGCAAAACCTG
>PHCO01000236.1 GCA_002842265.1 Betaproteobacteria bacterium HGW-Betaproteobacteria-18
GAAAAAATGAAGGCCGAGTCGGCCGAGCACCGCGCGCAGCGGCTGGCGCTGATCGAAGAGGTCAAGGCCTGGGCCGAGGCCAATCGGGTGGCGCTGGACGACGACTGGAAAGGCTTTAGCCGCGTGCTGCACCAGTTTGGTGACCGTTGGCGCGAATCCGGCCATATCGGCGAAAAAATGTTTGCTGAGCTGCAGCCGCTCTGGAAAGCTGCCATCGACCACGCTGCCGAGCCGCTGGAAGCCTTGCAAAAGCTCAGTCTGGAAGCGCGTCACGCCATGATCGACGAGGCCAAGGCCCTGGGTGCCGAGGCCATGTTGCGCATCGATGCCGTCAAAGCGCTGCAACAACGCTGGCAGGCAGAGGCGCATCGCGTGCCGATGGACCGGCGTCATGAGCAAAAGCTGTGGGACGCGTTCCGCAAACCGATTGACGAGGCCTTCAACCGCAAAACGGCCGAGCGCGAAAAAGCCCAAAGTGCCTTGAGCGAGCGCGACCGCACCGTGCTGGACGCTTCCAGGGCCTTGCAAGCCGCCAATGCCTCGGGCGATGCGCAGGCCATTCGCAGCGCCATGAGCGCGCTCGAAGCAGCACTCAGCGGACAGGCACTGGCGCAAGCGGCTGTGGCCGCTGCCGGGCCTGCCGAGGAAATCACACCGGCTGCCCAGCCAGAAAATGCGCCAGAAGCGCCAGCGGCTTCAGAGACGACAGATGCGCCTGAAGTTGTCGTGGCGGAAAGTGTTCCTGGTGAGGCTGCAGAGGCTGCCCCGGCAGTCGAACCGGTCAAACCCGTAGTGGTCCCCAAACGCGTCATTGCCATGCGCGGTGACGACCGCCCCGGCATGAAAAAAGAAGAACCCGCCCCGATGGGCCGTGGCGGCAAGTTTGGTGACCGCAAGGATGCCGGCCGACCCGGTGGCCGCGATGGCGGGCGTGATGCACGCGGTCCTGGCCGTATGGACGAGCGTGGTGGGCCGCGTGGCGGCCGCTCAGACCGTCCCGCTTATGGCGAGCGCTCTGACGCGCCACGTTTGGGTGACGCTGCGTTCAGGGCCCAGCGTGACGCGCTGGAACAGGCCCAGTTTGCCTTGCGCAAGCTGGCAGCCCAGGCGCATGGCGAGGCCTTGACGCATTTGCTGGCGGCCTGGGAGACGCGTGATGCGGCTCAGGTGCCCACAGTGCAGGAATTGGGCAGCCGGGTCAGCCCGGCGGTGCGCGGTGCCTGGGTCAAGGCGCTGTCTCAGCCTGCCTCGGGGGATGCCGCCACGGCACTGTTGCGGCTTGAAATGGCGGCCGAATTGCCCACGCCGGCCGAGCAGATGAGCGCGCGGCGCATGTACCAGTTGCAGTTGCTGACCAAGCGCAATGATCCGGTTCCGGCGCAAACCTGGACCCAAGACGCCGCCACCGTGTTGGCCTGCGCTTTTGATGCAGCACAAGTGCGCCGTCTGCAAAACGTGCTGAAGGTCTTGTTAAAGCCCTAACACCTCAAGCGCAGGGTGCCAGAGCCACGCGCCGTGGTGCGTGCCCTGCTTGCAGCCGAAGCACCTCGAGCCGGGGCGGCTGGGCCGCAGCATCCCAATCGCTCAGGACCAGCCGGCGCCTTGCTGGCTGCGAAGTGGCATCCAGAACGTGGTCTTTGGGCTGGTGGGTGTGGCCGTGGATCAGGGTGCTGGCTGCATTGGCTTGTAACCAGGCCTTGGCTGCCTCTGTGTCCACATCGGCATAACTGGCGCCACTGGCTTTGCGGGATTCGCTTTGCACACGAAGCCCGCGCGCAATCAACTGACGTTCTGCCAAGGGTTGTGCCAGAAATTTCTTCTGCCACGCCGGGCTGCGCACCTGCAGGCGAAACTGCTGGTAATCGACATCGCCCAGGCACAGTGCGTCGCCATGGGACAGCAAGCAGCGCCGGCCATCAAAGTCCAGCACCGTCGGGTCAGCCAGCAGCGTCATGCCGCACGCCTTGGCAAAGTCTTCACCCAGTAAAAAGTCGCGGTTGCCGTGCATGAAATACACCGGCAGGCGCGCTGACGTTGCTTTGATGACCTGTTGGCATTGCAGCGCAAACGCACTGTCAGAGTCGCCGGGAGTGCCGGTGATGTCGTCGCCGACCCACACCTCAAACAAATCGCCCAGGATGAACAGCGCGTCTGCCGGGCTGTGCGCCATGAAGTGCTGCCAGGCGGCAAAAGTGCTGCTCTGGCTGGCTTGCAGGTGCAGGTCAGAGATGAAGTCAACCGTGCGCCAGGGTTGAGCCGAAATCGTTGCCCTGCTCAATGGGCCTACGGTGCTGGCTGCTGGCGCGTCAGGGGGCATCTGAATCCCCGGCTGTTTACAGCGCGACGGCTTTCTCGATCACCACGTCTTCCAGCGGCACGTCGTCATGGTAGCCCTTGCGGCCGGTTTTGACGGCCTTGATCTTGTCAACCACATCGGTGCCGCCCACCACCTTGCCAAACACGGCGTAGCCCCAGCCCTGGGCGCTGGGCGCAGTGTGGTTCAGGAAGCTGTTGTCGGCCACGTTGATGAAGAACTGGGCGGTGGCCGAGTGCGGGTCGCTGGTGCGGGCCATGGCCACGGTGTAGTTCAGGTTTTTCAGGCCGTTGTTGGCCTCGTTTTCAATCGGTGCGTCGCACGGCTTTTGTGCCATGCCGGGCTCCATGCCGCCGCCTTGCACCATGAAGCCGGGAATCACGCGGTGAAAAACGGTGTTGTTGTAATGGCCCTTGTTGACGTAGCTGAGGAAGTTGGCGGCGCATTTTGGCGCTTTGTCGGCGTCGAGTTCAAGCGTGATGGTGCCGTAGTTTTTGACGTGGAGTTCGACTTGGGGTTTGCTCATGATTTATTTCACCAGGGTTGCAGAGTTGATAAGAATGGGAGTTTTGGGGACATCGGAGCCAAACGGGCCAGCGGGGCCGGTGGGTGTGGCCTTGATGGTGTTGACCACGTCCATGCCTGAAACGACTTTACCAAAAACCGTGTAACCGAACAGGCGGCTGGAATTCAACAGGTCAGCGCGGGGCGTATTGGTATAAACCTCACCCTGGAATTCAAAGCGCGGCACCGGGTCGCCGGGGGGAATGGCGACGGGGTCGAGGCGGCGGTTGTCGGCCACATTGATGAAAAACTGGGCGGTGGCCGATTGCGGGTCAGAGGTGCGCGCCATGGCCAGGGTACCGACTGTGTTGCGCTGGCCTTTTTCCAGAGCCAGACGGCCTTCGTGCTCCACCGGCGCACGGGTGGGCTTTTGCTGGTAGCTGGCATCGAAGCCGCCGCCCTGGATCATGAAGTTGCCGATCACGCGGTGAAAAATAGTGCCGTCATAGTGCTTGTCCTTGACGTACTGCAGAAAATTCTCGACCGTTTTTGGGGCCTTGTCGGGGTACAGCTCCACCACAAAATCACCGGCCGAGGTGGCAAACTTGACCTGTGGTGCGGCTTGCGCCGTGGCCATATTGGCAACAGTCAATAGTGCTGTGGCCGCTATCGTTGCGCGGGCCAGCATGCCGAATGTCTTGAAATTCATCCGCTTACTCCTTCATGAAAATGGGTCAGGGCTGGTCTGATGTGTGGGCAGCCCCTGTGACTTCGGGCACCTAAGGCTTGAGTGCCGGTGTGCCTGCTGACTGGTGTGGGTTGGCGGGGTTGGGTTTGAAGACTTCGCGGATCAAGGCCAGCTTGGGGGGCACGAAGGTGTTGCCGCTGTCAAGTTGCAAGGCTTTGTTGTAGGCCTGACCGGCCAGACGGGCATAGACATCGCCCAGGTTTTCGTAGGCAGTGGCGTAACCGGGATTGGTGCGGATCGCCATTTCGAGCGCCGCGCGCGCTTTGTCATACTGGCCCTGGGCCGCATGAAGCACGGCCAGGTTGTTGTAAGGCTCGGCCAATTCGGGGTAGTCCTGGGTGAGGCTGGTGAAGGTGGCAATGGCCTCGGTCTGTTTGCCAAGATTGCGCTGGATCACACCTTTGAGAAAACGCATTTGAGGGTCGGCCGGTTTGTTGGCCAGGTAGCTGTCCACCTTGACCAGGGCTTCGGCAAATTTATTGGCGCGCACCAATTGACTGGTGTCGGAGAATTCATCAGCCTGGCTCGACAGTGCCGTACAAGCCGCCACGAGAGTGAGCCAACGCAAGGATTTGTAAATGACTGAAC
>PHCO01000237.1 GCA_002842265.1 Betaproteobacteria bacterium HGW-Betaproteobacteria-18
CACCACCAGAGCGATCACGCTGACCAACGCCAGTTGACGCCACAGCGTGTCCAGCAGAATCTGGCGCGCCAGGGTGTGCCGCAGCTCCAGGGTTTCGGCCACCTGCACCACGGCCATGGCACGGGCTTGCTGCATGGCAATGGGTTGCAGCAACACGGCCACCCGCACCGCATCACCGCGGTAGCTGTCGTTATAAAAGTCCACCAGCGCGGCATACGGCCCTTGAGAGGGCAGCTGCCCGTGCCAGGCAGGCAAATCTGCAAAACCGTCAATCAGGACGCCGCTGGTGTTGGAGATGCGGTAAATCATGCGGCTGCGGTTGTCGGCCTCGAACACCTCCAGCGCTGCATAGGGTACCGAGGCACCCAGCTGGGCGGTGTCGGCCTCGCCCATGGCGGTGATGTGTTCACCAATCACCTTCGCCGACGCCAGCAGGGTGCGGTCATAGGCGGTGTTGACGGCTGTCAGCGCCTGTCGGTACAAAACCACCGTGTCCACCACAATGAACAGCGCCACCGGCAGCAAGATGCCCAGCATCAGGTAGCTGCGCAAGGACAGCCGTCGCGAGGCGTGACCTGGCGCGGTGCTCATGCGGGCAGTTTCAGCAAATAACCCAGACCGCGCAGGGTGGTCAACACGGCGCCGGTGCCGTGCAGCTTTTTGCGCAAGCGGTAAGCCACCACTTCAATGGCTTCAAACTGCACCTCGGCCTGGCCCGGAAATACCAGCTCGAACAAGCGCTCTTTGGCCACCGCCTGACCGGGGCGCGCCAACAGTGCCTGCAGCAGTGCCAACTCGCGTGGCGGTAGTGCCAGCACTTGCCCGCCGTGGTAGATGGCGCCGCTCTCCTTGTCGTAACTGAAGCCGCTTTTTACTTCGGGGTGAGAGGCTGCATCGGCATAATTTTCTGAATGACGGCGGTACAGGGCGCGCAGGCGGGCTTCGAGCTCGTCGAGGTCAAAGGGCTTGGATAAATAGTCGTCAGCACCGGCGTTGAGCCCCTGCACCCGGTCACCCACCATGCCGCGCGCGGTCAGGATCAACACCGGGGTGGTCAGCCCCTCGTCGCGCGCCTGCGCCAGAATCTGCAGGCCGTCGCGCCCGGGCAGGGTGAGGTCGAGCATCACCACATCGGGTTTGAGCGCGCGCCAGCGCGGTAACGCGGCGCGGCCATCGACACAGACGTCTATTTGCCAGCCGAGCCGGGTGAGGGACCGGCTCAGTGTGGTGTGCAGGGCGGTGTCGTCCTCAATCAGCAGCAGCTTCATGGGCTTTACCTGCAAGCGCATCGGATTTTTGTGCTGTCAGCCGCCACAGTGAGGTGACCTCTTTGGCGCGTGCCTGGTGCAATGCATCGGTGACGTCGCTGGCCTTGGGATGCAACGGTTTGGCATCAATGCGGCTGACCACGCGCAGGCCATGTTGCGCAAAGCTGGCCAGCAAATCGTCGCGTGTGCGCATGCCCAGCAGCTCGGCCAGGTTCGACAAAATCAGCCAGCCTTCGCCGCCGGGCGCCAGGTGCGCAGCCAACCCGGTCAAAAAGCCTTTGAGCATGCGGCCACCTTCGTCGTACACGGCGCGCTCCAGCGGCGAGCTGGGTCGTGCCGGCAGCCAGGGCGGGTTGCAGACGATCAGGGATGCCAAACCTGGCGGAAACAAATCAGCCTGCAGCACGCTGATCTGGCTCTGCAGCCCCAGGCGCGCCACGTTGTCCTGTGCGCAGAGGAGCGCGCGGGGCTCAAATTCGGTCGCCACCACGTGGCCCACGCCCCGGTGCACCAGCACTGCGGCCAGTACACCGGTACCGGTGCCAATGTCAAACGCGGAGATCTGGGTTTGCCCTTTGGGTGGTTTGGGCAGGTGAGCGCTGGCCACCAGGCCTATGTATTCACCGCGTACCGGTGAAAACACGCCGTAATGTGGGTGGATGCGGTTGCCAGGGGCGTCGCCGAGAGCGGCAATTTCTACCCCCACCCGCCGCCATTCATGGGCACTGGTGACACCCAGCAGTTCACGCAGGGACACTACGGATGTACCTTGATCGGTGCCTGAATCAACTTCTGAGCTGGCACCCAGGCTGGCATCCCCGCTTTGCCAGGCCTCAGCGCACGCGGTGCTCACATCAGGCGCACGGCGCAGGGCAATGTGGTAGCTGGCATCAAGCTCGATCAGCAACATGCCAAGCGTGCGTGCGCGCTGCGCCTGCGCCTGGCGGTGCAGGTTGAAGGCCTCGGAAATCGGAACCGGTTGGGCGGCTTTGGTGCGCTTGCGCTTGGGTACCTGGTCAATGCGCCGCGCCATGGCTTGCAGCAATTGGCGGGCGTTCTGGAAATCACCGCGCCACAACATGCCAGTGCCCGCGCAGGCCAGGCGGTAGGCGCTGTCGGCGGTCAGGGTGTCATCGGCCAGCAGCACGCGCTTGGGTGGCGCTGCGCCGCGTTCGGAGCGCCAGCGCGCTGTGCAGGCGGCATCATTCTCAAGCCAGTGAATTTGGCTGGGTGGTGAATTTGGCAGGGTGGTTGTTGAAGTTGGAGGCATGGGGCATACACAAGTTGGTCAGCCGTGGTTGTAACAGATTGACGCCACCCATTCGGGCTGGATGCTTTCGCAGATGTCGGCGGCCAGCCGTTTGACGGTCTGATCAGGCATGATATGAGCCTTGTTAACCAGTCAGGAGTCTTGAATGCGCCGAATTGCTTTTCTGAAAGCCTTGGTGGCGTTGTCTGCGGGCAGTGGTGTGCCTGGATGGGCCTGGGCGGGTGACAGTCTCAGGATCATGATTCCTGCCAATCCTGGCGGTGGCTGGGACTCGACCGGGCGTGCCTTGGGCAGTGCGCTGCTACAGGCCGGTGCCTTTGAAAAAGTGACGTTCGAGAACAAGGGCGGCGCTGCGGGCACCCTGGGGCTGGCGCAGTTTGTCAATGCCAGCCGGGGTGATCCAAACGCCTTGATGGTGATGGGCGCGGTCATGCTGGGCGGCATCATCACCGGCAAGCCGCCGGTGTCCATCACCGCAGCCACGCCCATTGCCCGGCTGACCAGCGAGTACAACGTGTTTGTGTTGCCCACCAACTCGCCTTATCGAACCCTGGCGGATGTGGTGGCCCAGCTCAAGAAAAACCCGGCCAGCATCAAGTGGGGCGGTGGCTCGCGCGGTGCCACCGAACACATTGCCGCCGCCATGATGGCGCGTGCCGTGGGCGTGGACCCATCGCGCATCAACTATGTGGCGTTTCGTGGTGGCGGTGAGGCTGCTGCCGCCGTTCTGGGCGGTTACGTCACGCTGGGCGGCAGCGGCTACAGCGAATTTGCGCCCTACATCGAGGCCGGCAAGATGCGGGCCGTGGGGGTGACCTCGGACCAACGTCTGCCTGGCCTGTCGTCGGTGCCAACCCTCAAAGAACTGGGCATTCCGGTTGAAATTGACAACTGGCGCGGGGTGTATGGCGCGTCCGGCATCACCGGGGCGCAGCGTGCGGCCCTGACCGACAAGGTGGTCAAGGCCACCCAGTCCGAAGCCTGGGCGCAGGCGCTGCGCAAGAATCGCTGGACACCGGCCCTGCTCAGCGGTGCCGCGTTTGAGAAATTCGTGGTGGATGACCTGGCCGCGCTGCGCGCCACCCTGCTCAAGTCGGGCTTGATTTAACGTGAAATAACAGCGTCATTGCGCAGTGATCCATGACTTCTGAATGCATGGACTGCCACGCTTTGCTCGCAGTGACTGTGCCATGATGGTTAGAAATTTGCCCTTCTATTGTTTGGCGCCCAGCGCCAGCGCCGCCGCCCTGGAGGCGGCCAGGGCGGCGCCATCGGGTGGGGTCTGGGTCGGCCAACCCTGCAGGTGCTGCTGGGTGATCTCGCTCAACGCAGTGATCCAGGCCGGGTCGTCGTTGAGGCAGGGGATGTAATGAAACTCCTGGCCACCGGCATGCAGGAACGCCTCGCGCCCTTCCATGTTGATTTCTTCGAGCGTTTCCAGGCAGTCGCTGGTGAAGGCCGGGCAGATCACGTCGACGCGTTTGACGCCGGCCTGGCCCATCGCGATCAGGGTGGGTTCGGTGTAGGGCTCCAGCCATTTGGCGCGACCCAGGCGTGACTGAAAACTGACTTTGTACTGGTCTTTGGCCAGGCCCAGGTGC
>PHCO01000012.1 GCA_002842265.1 Betaproteobacteria bacterium HGW-Betaproteobacteria-18
GGTCACGCTGCGCGAGCCTCAAGGCACGGGCCGGGGTTGCCGCAATGTGGAGTTTTTGCTGGCGCTGGCTGTGGCGCTGGGCGACCTGGATGGCGTTCACGCGCTGGCGGCTGATACCGATGGCGTCGATGGCATCGAGGAAATTGCCGGCGCCATCCTTACCCCGGACACCCTGGCGCGGGCCTGGGCCAAAGGCATGAACCCGCGCACGTATCTGGACCACAACGATGCCCACAGCTTCTTTCAAAAGTTGGGCGACTCGGTGGTCACCGGCCCCACGCTGACCAATGTGAACGACTTCCGGGCGATTATCATCAACGCATGAAAACCATCATCCGAGCCTTCTTCAGAACCCTGCGCATCGTGCTCGGCCCCTTCATGCAGGTGTGGGAGTTTGTGAGCCGACCCAAGGGCGTGGTGCGCCCACCCGCGTTGCAGCAGGCCGTCAACCAGCAGTGCCAGAGCCTGGTGCTGTACCAGTTCACCACCTGCCCGTTTTGCATCAAGGTGCGCCAGGAAATGCGGCGCTTGTCGCTGCCCATCGAGCGCCGTGACGCGCAACACCACCAGCAAAACCGGGACGACCTGCTCCAAGGCGCTGGCACGGTCAAGGTGCCCTGCCTCAAGATCACCGACGCCAACGGTCAAAGCCAGTGGCTGTTTGAATCTGGCGCCATCATCAGCTACCTCAACGGGCGCTTTGCTGCGACCTGAGTCTGGCGGTGAGTCGGCCGTTCACCAGGAAATTAATTGGAATCTGACCCCAATTATTTCTCAATTATTTCTTCAACCTGGTGAATTCGTCATTGCCGGATGGCACCTTTTGCAGTCGGCCATCGGAAAGGCCACATTGGTGTGGCACACGCCGCAATACTCGCCCTGCAAGTTGGCCGTCATGGAAAAGTGCTGGGTGGTCTTTTTCTTGATGTGAAAAATGTCCGGGTGGCAATTGCTGCAGTCGAGCAGCCAGGTGTGCGGCCGGTGCGGAAAAATCGCCGGCGGCGTGCCTAGCCATTCAGACTCCAGCACCAGAATGTCTTTAAAAGCCATCTCGTTCACGGGCTTGATGGTCAGATGCCGGGCCGGCACCGACAGGCCCTTGCTCAGGGCCTTGCTCCAGTCGATCTTGTTGCCAAACCCCGCAGTGGGCAGTTTGGCCAGTTCGGCAAAACGTTCCTTGCCAGCCGACAGATTGCCGTTATGGCATTTTTCACAGGTGCTGATCTCGTGGCCAAAGGCGGCCTTGCCGTCGTGGCAACCGCTGGAGCCGCAGAACTGGCCACTCTTGTTGGCCGCTTCGGTGATTTCGGTGGTGTTGACCTTCATGCCGAACTCCATCTCGGAGTGGCAAATGCGGCAGGAGAACTTGCGCCGGTGCAGCCAGTGCGAAAAAACCACCGGCTTCACGGCGTTTTTGCTGGAGGTGCGGTTGATCAGCAGGTTGCCGAACTCGTCCGGCGGTGGCGCTGGCGGCAGATCCCAAAACTGAGCCGCCACCATGACGGGCATCGATAGAAATAAAAACGCACACAGCAACAGTCTCTTGCCGTGCTGCAAAACCAATTGCCTGAACATCACAAACTCCATTCAAGGGTAGTACCCTCTATATCCTACAGCGGCAGGCCCAGTTGAATTTTGACGGCATGTTCCACTGCTTTGAGACCAGCTCGCGTCAAGGTGCCGAGCTGGCTGGCAAGGCGCTGCTTGGCCACGAATGTGAACTGGTCGGCCATGGCCTTGCTCGACTGATTGGCCAGCGTGAGGACCGCCTCGGCAGTAAATTAACCAAAAGCATCACTTTGGCTAGAATGATCACTTCTATCCAAATTGGAGTGTGACTGTGAAAACCATGACGGCTCGTGACGCCAAAACCCATTTTGGGGAATTTCTTGATGCCATGCAGCGTGAGCCAGTCGTGGTGACCAAAAACAACCGACCGGTGGGCATCATGTTGTCGATAGAGGATGCGGCTGATACCTTGATCCCTGAAATGTTCATGCAAAAAGAAGCCGGGTATGACGAGTGGTTTCAAGCCAAAGTGACTCAATCGCTGGCATCGTTTCAGAGCGATTTGCAAAAACTGACACCACACGACGAAGCCATGGCTAAAGTCTGGCAACGCGTTCAGGACAAGGCTGCCGCAGCATCCACCTGATTTTGGCAGTGACCATGTTCAAAGTTGCGTGGACACCAGAGGCAGAGCAAGATATTGAAGCCATATTGACCTATTACGT
Source organism: Betaproteobacteria bacterium HGW-Betaproteobacteria-18 (assembly GCA_002842265.1). Classification (GTDB taxonomy): domain Bacteria; phylum Pseudomonadota; class Gammaproteobacteria; order Burkholderiales; family Burkholderiaceae_C; genus Rhodoferax. The sequence continues at coordinate 2,235 of PHCO01000012.1, forward strand.
TGAAGAAGCTGGCCTGCGCGTGGCGAATGCAATTTATGAACGAATCAAGGCGCAAGTTGGGTCTTTGAAAATGTTTCCGCAGCGCTGCCGCCCAGGCAGAGTGCCAGACACCAAGGAATATGTCTTGCACCGGTTACCGTATATTGCGGTGGTGCAAATTGGTGAAAACACGGTATCGGTGTTGAGTGTGATTCACACGGCACGCAAGTATCCGCCCGATCAGAAGCGCGCTTAACGGTGTCGGGCGAAAGGCCCCGTGGCCACTGCAGAGCGGCGCGTTGCCCGTGCGCGTGAAGAGTTTGCGTGCGACCCCGCCACTTGAAAAATGGAAGCGTCCCCTTCATGCTGTTTCCCAATCCTCCAACTTCAATCCATCAATGCGACTGAATTCACGCGTGTTGTGCGTCACGACCGTCAGCCGATGGGTAAGCCCAATGGCTGCGATCAACATATCGTTGGCGCCAATAGCAGCCCCCTTCGCGGCAAGCACCGCCCGCAACTGTCCATAGGCGTGCATGCAGACATCGTCAAACGGCAAGCTGCGCAAAGGCGCAAAAAAAATCTCCAGCCGTTGCAGGTTAGCCGCAACACGTGCGCTACGGTAAGCACCATAAATCAACTCTGCCTTGACAACGCTGCATAGGGCCAAATCAGACGGAAGATGCTTGAAGAATTGCCGCCGAACACCGGCATGACTGTCATTGAGAAACTGAATGCAAGTGTTGCTGTCAAGCAGGTACTTCATTGCAAAGCGATCCGCTCTTGCGCCAGTCCAGCCGACTCAACGGACAAGGGCGAACGGTCGACCTGCGGTCCAAACAAAGCCGCTTCAAAACCCTCTGGCCAACCCGCATTGACATCCCGCTTGACCAGTTCAGCCAAATAGCCCGACATGCTTTGACCCAACTGGGCTGCGTGCCGTTGCAGTTGCTCTGCGACGGCATCAGGAACATAGCAGTGAAGCTGTGGCATAAAAAACTCCATATGTATGTGGCAAATACACATTATGCCCATTTTTTAGGCCGATCACTGGTAAAGTCCCCGCTAAAGTCCCCTCTACATCACCGGCTTCAAATGGTAGCCTTGCCCAGAAAAACGCTGGGCATAGCCTGAGTTGGACAAACTGATGCGCATCGGTTAACTCCCAATTTAATTGACTTATTGAGATTCATAAGTCACAATTTATTGCTCTAACAGATAGCAATAACTCCCAATGGCTACCAATTTTCAACAACTCCGTCTGCGTCAACTTGATGCCTCACTCACGCGTTGGCGCGAGGCGGCGTTGCCACCCAAGCCACCGACAGGCTGGGTTCGCGCGATCCGTGATGCGCTTGGCATGAGCTCAGCAGCGTTGGCGCGGCGGCTTCAAGTCAGCGACTCAGCGGTGCGCAAACTCGAACAAGCAGAGTCAAGCGATGCCATCACCCTGGGCAGTTTGCGCCGTGCTGCGACTGCGCTTGACTGCGAGCTGCAATACGCGCTAGTGCCCAAACAAAAGCTGGAAGCCACGCGGTACACCCGTGCCATGCTGGTGGCACAAGCACGCGTGGCCGCAGTAGCCCACACCATGCGCCTGGAAGATCAGGCCGTAGACCCGGCCCTGACTGAAGCCCAAGCGCAGGAAATTGCCCAGACCCTGCTGGCCAAAAGTAGCCGGGGGTTGTGGTGATGGAACTTCAATACGCTACCGGCGCTACGCCGCTGGACCCCGATGAAGCAGCCGGTTTGATCCCGCGCCACATTACCACCCAAGCCGAACTCAACGAGTGGGAGCAAACCAATATTCTTGAAGGTGCCCAGTGGGCTTTCAAGCAAAAAAACAGTGACCTGCTTGACGAGTATTTTGTGCGCGAGCTCCATCGGCGCATGTTCAGCAAGACCTGGAAATGGTCAGGCAGTTTTCGCCTGACCGACAAAAACATTGGCGTGGACTGGCAGCAGATTCCGGTACAACTGCGCAATTTATTCGATGATGTCAAGGCGCAGATCGAATTCAAAGCCTACCCGCCGGATGAACTGGCACTGCGATTTCACCACCGGCTGGTCTGGATCCACCCCTTTGCCAACGACAATGGACGGCATGCCCGGTTGATGGCTGACCTGTTGATTGCGCGTCTGGGCGTATCGCCTTTGAGCTGGGGTGGTCAATCGTTGGTGGGTGCCAGCGAAAAAAGGGCTGCTTATCTGGCGGCACTCAAGGCTGCGGACGCACGAGACTATCAACGCCTGATGCAATTTGCGCGAAGCCAATAGATTTTCTAAAAATCCCGCTACATCACCGGCTTCGAATGGCAGTGCTCGCAGTCAATCATCGGGAACGCCACCTTGCCGTGACAGGCGCCGCAATACTTGCCGTCAAAATTCTCGTTCATCGAATAGGCCTGCTTGGCTTCTTTCTTGACCGACGGAAACACCTCGGGGTGGCACAGCTCGCAGCCGTTCCACACGCCATGCTTGTCGTGCGAAAAGATGATGTCGGGCATGCCGTAGGCGTGGGGGGCGATGGTTGAATCCACCGGGCTCACAAAAGGCTTGCTTTTGCTCGAAATCCCGTCCAGCCGGTCGATCAGCTTCACCTGGCCCGCCGCCTCGGTGGCGATCCAGTCGATGCCATTGCAAAAGCGTTGTTTGGCGAACTTGCCGGTGAATTCGGCAAAGTCATTTTTCAGCTTGACCTCCTGGCCTGCGGCATGGCAGCGGCCGCAGCGTTGCGCATCGGCTGGGTCTTTCACCCCCGCAGGAGTGGCTTTGGCCAGACCGGCGGCGCTTCTTTGGGCTGCACGATCAGCGCCAGCATGGGCGGCGCAGCGTAGCTGTTGGATTTTGAACGGTACATGAGCGTAGTTAACTTCGGCATTCGCCATTTGCAAATGGCGAATACTCTCAATGCCTCCCTATTTCTCGCAATGCTATCTGTCATTGCGGGCCCGGACCAGCCATCCGTGGACCCTGCCCCAGCTTAACTGCCAGCCACCGAGTTCAGCGCCTGACTTCAAAGACACCCAACATCTCAATGCCCAAAACCCAGCCGTCGATATCGAAATCGAACATTACGCTTGGGCGCACCTCGTCGCGGGTTTAAAAGGGAAGCATCTCCTTTTGCTCTGGTGCATATTTTTATGCATACAATTGCGGTCATGGAATTTACCTGTAACTCGAGCAAAAACGACACCAATGTGCGTGAGCGGGGATTACCCTTGCTGGCGGCGCGGGTCATGTTCAATGCCAACTTACTGGTGCGCGAAGACACCCGCAAGGCCTACCCCGAACGTCGCTTCATTGGCTACAACACCATTGACGGGCGTTTGATGGTGGTGGTGTTTTGCTGCCCCACGCTCTTGCGAACCCATATCATCTCTTTCAGAAAGGCCAACGACCGTGAACAACAAAAATTTGAAACTCAAAGCCTCTGAGACTGCCCCTGCGATTGACTGGGCGGCGGTCAACGCTTCGCCAATGTCGGGCATACCTGACGAAGACAGCCCCGAATTAACAGTCGCCCAGGCTGGACAGTTGCGTCCGCTGGCTGAGGTGCTGCCTGCTTTTTCTACTGGCAAGACACGCATCACCATCAACCTGGATGACGCGGTGTTGCAAGCCTATAAGGCGCGCGCCGGGGGGCGGGGATACCAGTCCTTGATCAACGAAACGCTACGCCGTGGCCTGGCTGCTGATGCCGTGAAAGAAGCCCTGCGCGAAGTCATCCGTGAAGAGTTGCACGCCACCTGACCACCTAGCCATTCCCATACAAGCGCAACCAGCTACAAATATCAAAGCAAACTGCACCCAACGTGCGCTAGCCCCACTCAACTGCCATTAACAGCAAGCACCTGCTTGAGCAGAATATCGTTCCTTGGCATCGTTTCAAAGCGGTTTGCAAAAGCTGACACCACACGACGAAGCCATGGCTAAAGTCTGGCAACGTGTCCAAGACAAGGCTGCCCCTACATCACCGGCTTCGAATGGCAGAGCTCGCAGTCGATCATCGGGAAAGCCACCTTGCCGTGACAGGCGCCGCAGTATTTGCCGTCAAAATTCTCGTTCATCGAATAGGCCTGCTTGGCCTCTTTTTTGACTGACGGAAACAGGTCGGGGTGGCACAGTTCGCAGCCGTTCCACACGCCGTGCTTGTCGTGCGAAAAAATGATGTCGGGCATGCCGTAGGCGTGCGGCGAAATGGTGGCATCGGCCGGGCTGACGAACGGCTTGGTTTTGCTCGACACGCCGTCGAGCCGGTCAATCAGCTTGACCTGGCCCGCCGCCTCGGTGGCGATCCAGTCGATGCCGTTGCCAAAGCGCTGCTTGGGAAACTTGCCGGTGAACTCGGCAAAGTCGTTTTTCAGCCTGGCCTCCTGGCCTGCGGCATGGCAGCGGCTGCAGCGTTGCGCCTCGGCCGGGTCTTTTGCCGCCGCGGGCGCGGCCTGGGCCGGGCAGGCGGCAAAAATGCGCTCACCGGCAAACGTCATCTTGCCGTTGTGGCAGGTGCCGCAGTAGTTGCCGCCGGCATTGTCAGCCGCCGTGATGCCGGTGTCGTTGGCTTTCATGGCAAAGCCAATGTCCACATGGCACAGCCTGCAGGTGTACTTGGCGCGGTGCAGCCAGTGATTGAAGGTGACCGGCGCCAGGTTGATGCCGGCCGAATGGTTGTTGATGACCACCTTGCCGTAATCCTGCGGCGGCGGCCGCTTCTTTTTGACGCCACCCTGCGCCAGGGCCATGCCCACCGCCAGTAACACGGCCAAACACAAGACCAGCAGCTTTTTCATGGCATCACCTCATTTTTCGGGAATCACCTTGACCTTCTCTACAAACGTCATGTTGGGAAAGGTGCGCTCCAGGTCATTGCTGCGAAAGTTCATCATCACAAAGCCCTCATCGAAACTGATACGGTCGCCGGGCTTGAGTTCGACCACGTCCGAGGCCAGCCACAGGGGCTTGCCATCGCGGTCGATCTCGATAAAGGTGTAACTCAGGGTGTTGGTGGCGCTGACCACCTTGGCTTCTTCAGCCAGTACCGCCGACATCAAGGTGGTCAACAGGGCCACGCCACACAGCAGGCGCGAGGTAAATTTCATGGGGATTCCAATCAGTCTGACTAGTCTGTCAATGCGGGGATGATACGCCTGTCGAGCAACGCCAGGCCAAAGTTGCTGCCGTGAGAAGTTTGCTTTTCAGACCATTTGCAGCAGATCTTTTCGGTTACGATCTTGCGACTTGTAGCGGTAACACCACAAAATCAACTTGTTCATGCGTATTGAATCAATGCCAGGTTTTAACCAGAATTCGCACCCTCCGGGGCGCTTGCAGATAAAGCCTGCACCAGGGCTTGCGGTATGAACGCCGACAACGGTGGGCGACAGGAGGGGTCTGCCGCGCGCTTAGTCCAGGCGGCAGTGTTGTGCGCCTTCCTGCTGTTCTTTTTTTACCGGCAAATCCACGACTACGACCTCTGGTTCCATATGGTGGTCGGGCGCGAGATGGTGCACACCGGCGGTCTGCCAAAAACCATGTTCTACCTGCTGCCGCTGCAGGGGGACCCCACCAACTACATTGAATGGGGCTTTGGCCTCATCCAGTACCTGGCCTATGCCACAGCCGGCTATCCCGGCATGGCCCTGCTCAATGCGGCACTGGCCACTGGCGCGCTTCTTTTTGCCTATTCGGCGGCGCTTGGCCGCAGGTCATGGTTGCACCCGGCTGCGCTGCTGGCGCTTGCCATCGTTGCCTGGGCCTTCAGGGTGCGCACCGAATACCGCGCCGAGATGGTTTTGTTTCTGGCGCTGGGCATCACCTTCTGGGCGCTGGAGCGCTTCATGGCATCCGGACAATGGCGCCAGCTCATCCCCATTCCGCTGAGCGCCCTCGTGCTGAGCCAGGCGCACCCCACCAGCCTGATGCTGGTGCCGCTGATTGGCGCCTATGGCATCGAGGCCTTGCGCGCACCGCCGCCCGGGCTGAGCCGCTTAAACGCAGCCGTCGCTTTGGCAGCAACCGCTGCCGCCGCGCTGTTGTTGGCCTGCCTGAACCCCTATGGCTGGAGCCAGGTGACGTTGCCAGTGAGTAGCCATTTGGCCGACCTGAACAATCCCGATCTGTTGTATGCCGTGACCGAGTACCAGCCGGTCATGGCCACCGCTTTTCGCAACACCTTTATCGTGCTGGTGGCACTGGCCCTACCGGCGGTGTTATTTGCCCCCCGGCACCGGATCGCAGCCGGCCTGCTGCTGGCGTTGTTCGGCGGCCTGACGTTTCTTTATGCGCGCAATATTGGCCTGTTCGCACTGATGCTCGTGATTCCCCTGGTGCGCCTGGCATTGCGCGTATGGCCCAAAGATCTGCCCGCCTGGCTGGCACGCGCCGCCACCGCCATCCCGCTGGCGTTTCTCATGGCGTTCCCGCTCTGGCGCGGTGACTGGGGCAGTGGCCCGGTGCCGCAGGTCTTTCCTGAGCAGGCGGCCAGCTATTTGCGCAGCCATGTGCCACGCGCGCGGGTGTTCAACTTTATCGACTACGGCGGCTACCTCGCCTGGGCGCTTGGACGCGAGGCCAGCGTTTTTGCTGACAGCCACGACACCGCCATGAACCGTGCCGCCGACCTGCACGACCGTATTTTCCAGGCCGAACCCGGTTGGCAAAATGCCCTTGCCAGCTACCGCATCGACGCCATCTTTGCACCCACCCTGATGTCCTACTCAGGCCGCCTGATCGACCTGATGCTGCCCCTTGCCAAAGATGACCACTGGCAACTGGTCAGCGTTGAAGATGCCGGCCTGCTCTTTGTGCGCAGCGACTTGGCCCCGGCCAGCACGATCGACAAGCGCGACATCTGGCGCCACATGCTGGTCGAGGCACAATGGATCATCGACGACTACCCCGATCACCCGCAGCCCTGGCTGGCGCGTGCGCTGGCTTATGAAGCGCTGGGCGACGTGGCGCAAGCCCAACAGGCACGCCGCCGTTTCGGGCAGCTCAACTACAGCCAGCGTGTGCAATGAATCTTCAGGGTGCCGTCCCATGCGCAGACCAGGCAATATGAACAAAGAAAACCGCATCCATCAGTACCAGGAAAACTATTTCAGCCAGTATGGTTTTGAAGCGGCGATGGTGAAATACCGCCGCAAACTGGTCATGGAACGGCTTGCCACCATCCGCCCCAAGACGGTGGTTGAAGTGGGTTGCGGCGCTGAACTGCTGTACCAGCACTACGCGCAGGCGGCGGGGCCCGTTGATCGCTGGATCGTTGTCGAGCCCGGGCATGAATTCCATCAAGTGGCCGAAAGCAGTGGCCTGCCCAATCTGGTGGCCATCCAGGGTTTTTTTGAAGACGTCACCTTGCAAATCAAAGACCATCTGCGCGCGCCGCCCGAGCTCATCATCATCTCCAGCGTGTTGCATGAAGTTGCTCACCCCGATAAATTGATCGAGGCCGCCAAAAGCCTGATGGACGAGCGCAGCGTGTTGCACGTCAATGTGCCTAATGCCACCTCATTTCACCGCCTGCTGGCCAGGTCGATGGGTTTGATCGGCGACGTCAAGGCCTTGAGCGAGCGCAATCATCATCTTCTACAACACCGCGTTTACGATCGCCAAAGCATTCGCGCCGAACTTGAGGCGGCTGGCTTGCAGCCGGTGGCAGAAGGCGGCTATTTCGTCAAACCCTTCACGCATGCCCAGATGGCCTTGGTGGCAGCACAACTTGGCGACGATGTGCTCGATGGGCTCTATGCCTTGGGACAAGAGCGCCCGGATCTGGCCAGTGAGATCTATATCGAGGCGCGCCGGGCCGCCTGGCGGTGCGAGCCGAAGTGAACCGCGTGAGCTTACAGATCGTTCCCTACTCGCAAGCCCATGAAATGGCCTGGGAGCAATGCTGCGCAGAGGCGGTCAATGGCACCTTTTTGCACACATGCCGGTTCCTGAGTTATCACGGTGACAGGTTCAAGGATGCATCGGTGCTGATGGTTGATGCGGGCAAGGTCAGAGGGGTATTCCCGGCGGCGCAATCGCCTGCCGACCCAGGTCTGGTGGTCAGCCACCCCGGCAGCACCTTTGGCGGCGTGGTGCACCAGGGCTGGCTGAATGGGGCGCGCATGCTGGAGGCATTGGCCGCTTTGTCTGATCACTACCAAAACCTGGGCTACCAGCGGCTGCTGTACAAGGCCGTGCCACACATTTTCACCCGCAAACCGGCGCAGGATGATTTGTATGCGCTGTTTCGCCTCGGCGCACAACGCGTCCGGTGCGACCTTTCCTGCGCCCTTGATCTCATTCATCGACCACCAATGAGTGGCCGACGCCAGCGCGAGCTCAAAAAAACGCAAAAACTGGTGACTATGTCGAGCGACCCCGGCTTGCTTGATGACTTGTGGGCAGTCATCACGCACAACCTGGCCCGTAAACACAACGCCAGACCGGTACACTCCTTGCCGGAACTTGTGCTACTCATGGGCAGATTTCCAGGACAAATTTTCATTCGTTGCGCGCTAATGGCGGGTCGCGTTGAGGCCGGTATCATCCTGTTCAATGGCCCGTCCGCATGGCACCTGCAATATGTCGGCGCCAGCGAAAGCGCCTATGAAGTCTCTGCGCTGGACGCGGTCTTCGATGCCGCCATCACAGAGGCGCAACTGGCAGGGGCTCGCTACTTTGACTTTGGCATCAGCAATGAGGAAGACGGCAGGGTGCTCAACGATGGCTTGTACCGTTTTAAATCCGGCTTTGGCGGCGGCGGGGTCGCCCATGAGTTCTATGAAATCAGGTTTGGCAATGCATCCTAAAACACTCTCGGTCGTGGTGCCGGTTTACTTCAACGCCGGCAGCCTGCCAGCCCTGTTTGATGAACTTGTCAAGCTCGAAGCGCAGCTCGACCTGCTCGCTGTCGCTCTTGAGTTGATCTTTGTCGATGACGGCTCCAAAGACGAATCCCTGGCCACGCTGTTGGCCTTCAAAGCGCGCCGGCCAGCCACCAAGGTGATCAAGCTGACGCGCAATTTCGGCGCGGAGCATTGCCTCAAAACCGGGCTGCGCTTTGTCACCGGTGATTGCTTTGCAGACCTGGCGGCAGACTTGCAGGATCCGCCCGGCTTGTTGCTCGAAGCGGTCAAACGCTGGTTGTCGGGCGCCAAGTTCGTGATTTTCGAGCGGGTGTCGCGCGACGACCCCTTCATGTCAAAACTTTCCTCCAAAATCTATTACAAGCTGTTGCGGCTGATGGTCATGAAAGATTATCCGGAGGGTGGCTTTGATTTGTGCCTGATGGACAAGGACATGTTGCCCCCCATGCTCAACAGCGCCAAAAATTCCTACCCGGCGCTGTTGGCCTACTGGCTGGGTTACCAGCCGGACGTGATTCCCTACCACCGGCAGCCCCGCATCCACGGCAAGTCCAGATGGACATTTGCCAAAAAAATCAAGGCGTTTCTCGATGTCATGCTCGGTTTTTCCGTCACGCCCATCCGCACCATTTCGGTCATCGGCTTGACGGTATCTTTGCTGAGCTTTCTCTATGGCATGCACATCATTATTTATGCCCTGATCGATGGCAATCCGGTAGCGGGTTTTCCGACCCTGGTCACCCTGATCACTTTCCTGCTGGGCCTGATCATCCTGATGCTGGGCGTGATTGGCGAATACCTCTGGCGTATTTTTGACGAGGGCAACCTGCGCCCCGAAACGGTGATTGAAAAGGTCTATTAACTTGGTCTTTGCGCGCTTTCTCATGACCGGGCTGTTCAATACAGCCATCACTTATGTGCTGTACCTGTTGTTTTTGCAGTTGATGGCCTACCAACTGGCCTATTCGCTGGTATTTGTGTTGGGGATATTGATCAGTTATGTCTTGAATGCTGGCTTTGTCTTCCGGACCCGCATGACGCTCAAAACCCTGATCCGCTTTCCGCTGGTTTATGGGGCGCAGTATGCGCTGGGCATGGGGCTGGTGGTCGGTCTGGTCGAAGTGGCCGGGCTGGCAACCTGGCTGGCGCCGCTGTGTGCCATTGCCATCACGGTGCCACTCACATTTGTATTTTCAAGATATATTTTTACAGCTGACCAGAAAACCGAGGTGCATGATGCCCATCAGTAACTGCCGCATTATCGAGTTACCCAAAATTCAAAACCCCAAGGGCAACCTGACCTTTGTCGAAAACTCGGTTCATATCCCGTTCGACATCAAGCGCGTCTATTATGTTTATGACGTGCCAGGAGGTTCCGAGCGCGGCTCGCACGCGCACAAAAACCTGCATCAATTCATCATTGCCATGTCGGGCAGTTTCGACGTGGTGCTCAACGACGGCCAGCAACAAAAGCGCTTCCACCTGAACCGCTCGCACTACGGCCTGTACGTGAGCCCGATGATGTGGCGCGACCTCGACAACTTTTCTTCGGGTTCGGTTTGCCTGGTGCTGGCCTCAGAGGTTTACAGCGAAGACGATTACATCCGCGACTACGCTACTTTTCTGGCTGCCGCCAAAGAGGGCGTGTGAAAGTCCCGTTTCTTGACCTCCAGCCCATGCACCTTGAGCTCCAGAGCGAGCTGGAGGCTGCTTTTCAGCGTGTGCTTGCCTCCGGCAGCTACATTCTGGGCCCCGAGGTCGAAGCGTTCGAGGCCGAATTTGCCGCCTACTGCGGCGCTCGCTACTGCGTGGGCGTGGGCAACGGGCTCGATGCGCTGCAACTGATCCTGCGGGGCTACGGCATCGGTGCCGGAGACGAGGTCATCGTGCCCGCCAACACCTTCATTGCCACCTGGCTGGCGGTGTCCCATGCCGGCGCCAAACCGGTGCCGGTGGAGCCGCTGGCGGCCACTTTCAACCTGGACCCGCAGCGCATTGCGGCGGCCATTACACCGCGCACCAAAGCCATCATGGCAGTGCATCTGTATGGGCAACCCGCCGACATGGATGCCATCAACGCCGTGGCGCGCCAGCATGGCCTGAAGGTCATCGAGGACGCCGCGCAAGCGCACGGGGCGCGCTACAAGGGCCGACGGGCGGGCAATCTGGGCAACGCGGCGGGCTTCAGCTTTTACCCCGGCAAAAACCTGGGTGCGCTGGGTGATGGCGGCGCCATCACCACCAACGACGCGCAACTGGCCGACCAGCTCAGGGCCTTGCGCAACTACGGCTCCCGTACCAAATACCACCATGAGCTCAAGGGCTTCAACTCGCGCCTCGACGAACTTCAGGCCGCGCTGCTGCGGGTCAAGCTCAGGCACCTTGATGCCTGGAACGCCGCGCGCCAGCAGCTCGCCCTGGCGTACCTTGATGGCCTGGCTGCCAGCGGGCTGGTCTTGCCCGTGGTGCCGCCCTGGGCCAGCCCGGTGTGGCATTTGTTTGTGGTGCGCACCGCTCGGCGCGACGCGCTACAGCAGCACCTGGCGCAAGCTGGCATCGGCACGCTGGTGCACTACCCCATCCCGCCGCACCTGCAGCCAGCCTATGCCGACGCCGGTTTTCAGAGCGGCGACTTTCCCATTGCCGAGCAACTGCACCGCGAGGTCTTGAGCCTGCCGATGTACCCGCAGCTTGCACCGGCGGCGCTGCAGCGGGTCATTGCGATGGTCACCGTCATTGCGAACAAAGTGAAGCAATCCATGACTTCTAGTGCAGTGGCGAAAATGCGTCTTCAATAGCCTGCCAGATCGCCGCCCAGACACCCGGCGCCTCAAGCTGGGGGATTTCCCGGGCCAGCAGGTTTGACAGCTTGCCCTGGTTGGCCTGCGCAGAGCGAATGACCCGGTCAATCTGCAGGTCGGGCATTTCGATGATGTCCTTGATGGCCGCCCTGGCCTGGGTGTGGCTGCGCAGGTAACGAGACTCCTCGCGCATGTCCTCGCCAATGGTGCGTTCGAACACACGGGCCAGATAGACCACGTGTTTTGTCAAGTCCGGGTAGCGCCAAACGTGGCGGGCGCTGTCATCCCCATGGAATACAAAATTTGAACTGACACAGTCCGGATAAACGTGCATGGTGGGCGCAAATGCGTACAAATCGGCCACCGAGCGCATCAGCGGGCGCGATAGTTCGTCCAGAATCAGGTCATAAGCGCGTCGCTCAGCCTGGTCGCTGGTGATCATGGACGAGACGGGCAAAATCATCGGGTCTTTCACGGCACCGTCGCGCCGCAAGATGTCGTTGATCAAAAACCGGTGCACACGCCCGTTGCCGTCAGCCAGAGGATGGATATAGACAAAACCAAAAGCCGCCACGGCACTGCGCAGCACCGGCGACTGCCCCTGGGTGCGTTGCAAAAAGGTGCGCATCCCGGCGAGCATGGCGGCAATGTCTTCGGCGGGCGGCGCAATGTAGTGAACCAGCTCCTGCAAGCGCACCACTTCACCGACAAACACCGGCGATTGGCGCAGGCCGAATTGTTGCAGTGTGGTGCGCTGGCCCAGAATGTCAGACTGCAACTCGGCCAGCGTGGCGTGGTCCAGCGGCGGTGCGCCTTGCCCGCAGCGGCGCGCCAAGGCATCGGCAAAGCGCCCGATGCGCGTTTGTTGGTCGGCCTCGCCTTCAAGGGCAAAGCTCGCTTGGCTCTCGCGCAGCGTCATCCAGACCGCTGAACGCATCAATAACTCGTCGCCAAATTCAAGGGCAAGCTGATGCAGCAAAGCCGGCACATCGAGCGCCATCATGGTCAGCGCTTCGGCTGTTTGACGGATCACCGGGCAAAAATCACGCGTGCCCGGCATGTTGTCCCGAACGCGCCAGCGCCGCTGCGGCACAGCCTGAGCTGGTGACGCCGCGACAAGTTTTTGCGCATCGAGGGCATCCACATAAGCACCTGCCATTTCAGTACGCATTGGCAATTGCCGGGCAGTCAGGAACTCGTATAGAAAACCGGCCCGCCTGGCATACTGGCCTGATGGCTCGTCGGCAGCCCAGTCCACCAGCTCTTGCGGATCAATTTTGCAAAATAGCCTTGACAGCAACTCCAGGTGCGGCACCTCGTGTTTGAGGTGAAATGTCAAGTGCCCACGCAAGCTCGCGGCCGGGCGCATGCTCTGCACATGGGTCTCGGTGGTGATGCCCTCAGCGGTAGAGGTAGCGCGGCGGCCACCAATGTGGCTGACGACAGCCAATGGCAAGACCAGCGCAGTGCCATAAGTGGCCGCCAGCCAGGCCCCGCCCACCCAATCTTCGTTTTCACTGTTCATGCGGTCATTATGCAAAAAAACAGATTTTCGTGCGCTATTTTTGCATCTTTTATCTGAAATTGCGCAAAAACGTTAACGATGTGTTGCAGCAAGTCTGTATCCCTTACCCTCAATGCGAATGGCGACCGTGATTGCGCACGCAATTGAAGCAACCCCCTACCGCTCCATCCTATTCACGATTTATCTCGCCAACCGGTAAGTGGCCTTGTTGGAAACTGGCAAAATAGCTGAACCAAATTTTTATGGAAGCTCACACATGACCACCCTGTCTCAGAATTTTGCCATTGATACCGTAATTTTGCCTAGTCAGGCGCGCCGCCCGTCTGGGGCGCGGCGCTTGGTGCGTGCTGTGGCCGGTGCTGCCACTGCCACGCTGGTGGCGCTGCTGGTGGGCTGCGCCAGCGAGGTGGTCAAGGAAGGTCCCCTGCCGGTCTGGCCCGCACCTCCAGAGGTGGCACGCATCAAATTTGTCCGCACCCTGATTGACGATAGCGACCTCAAACAGGACATGACCGCCAGCCGCAAAATGCTCAATTTCCTGGCGGGCGAAGCTGCACCTACCAACCGTGTGCTTGAACCCATGGGCATCGCGGTGTCTGATGACGGCCACCGCGTCTATGTGTCAGACTTTGCCCAGTTTGCGGTGTTTGTTTTTGACTTTGAGAAAAAAACCTCCTTCAAGGTAGGGGGCTCAAGCAACCCGCTGGCCGGCCCCATGGGCATTGCGCTGGACGGCGACGAAAACATGTACATTGCCGAAACGGCCGGCAAGGGCGTGCAGGTCTATGACAAGACGGGCAAACACCTGCGCTTTATTACCGACGCATCGATCGAGCGCCCCATTGGCGTGGCCATCGACATCCCGCGGGGCAAGCTCTATGTGGCCGATACCGGGCGCGCCGAATCTTTCGAGCACACCATCAAGGTCTTTGACCTGCAGGGCAAGCTGCTGGGCAAGATCGGCAAGCAGATAGGCGATATTGAGGGCTCATTTTTGTTCCCCACCTGGCTCACGGTGGACGCCAAGGGCAACCTGTATGTGGCCGACACGCTCAATTCACGCGTGCAAAAGTTCGACCCCGACGGCAAGTACCTCATGTCATTTGGCAAACGCGGCAATGCTTTTGGCCAGTTCGACAAACCCAAGGGCGTGGGGGTGGACAGTTTTGGCAACGTCTATGTGGTTGATTCCGGCTGGAGCAATGTGCAGATCTTCAACGCCAAGGGTGACGTGCTGATGTTCTTTGGCAGCCGTGGTGTGGGAACAGGACAGATGCAAAACCCCTCGGTGCTGACCATCGACAAGCAGAACCGGATCTATGTGGGTGATGTGCTTGGCAACCGGGTCAACGTCTATCAACTGGTCAACACCACCGCCGAAGACAGCGCCATCAAGGCCGCCGCAGGCGCCAAGGCGGCAGAGGATGCCAAAGCAGAGCCAACCAAGAAATGAAGGGTTACAAAACCGTAACCTTGACCCGATTTCAGCCGCAAACCCGTTACCAAAATGAAACCCTTTGCCCGCCATTTGTCCGCTCCAAAAGCCACCCCGGGGTTTGCCCCCAGTGGCAGCGCAAGTTGGCACAGCAATTGCTTGTAGATTGTCGTCCGGGGTTGTCCCGAACTCTTGATTACCCACTAGGAGCTTTGAAATCATGAAACTTTTAAAAAGCGTTGCGCTTATCAGCCTCGCCTTCGCAACCACTGGTGTTGCCTTGGCATCCACCGGCGGCACCGGCATCTACAACACCCGCCACGACTACGCCACGCGTACCAACTACCTCGGTAGTCAGACCACTGCTGGCCGTGCTGGCTTGGCCAACACCGCTGGCCAGTGCGCCTATTGCCATACACCTCACAGCGCCATTACAACGGCCCTGTTGTGGAACAAGACCATGTCGGCTAACGCCTTCACATGGGACATCACCAGCACCGACGGCGGCACCACATTTGCCACCCTGGCCGTGGGCTACAAAGGCCCTTCAGTCAAGTGCCTGGCTTGCCATGACGGTTCGGTTGCCATTGGTGACGTGGCCATGTTCCGTGGTAGCCAGAACGTGACTGCCAACACCTTCAAGGTGGGCGAGGCTATTGCCGGTTTCACCTCAACGTCGGCCACTTTTGCTGGGTCAACTGCCCAACCCAAATTCGTCATTGGCGGGGGCGGCAACTTGAAGGGCACCCACCCCATCGGCATGCCTTACCCATTCAACAATGCTGTCAACACCTATAACGGTGTCACAACCGGTTCCAGCGTCGCATTGGTTGAATTCGCTGCCAACCCGCACCAGATCAGCACCAGCACTATCGGTGGTGGCAATGGTAGCAACACCGCCTGGCTCGCTGCTGGCACTCAACTTGGCAATCAGGCATCTTATGTCAAGCTGTACACCGACACCGGCGGCGTGATCACTGCCGGCCCAACTGCTGGTACCACCGGCATGGAATGCTCCACTTGCCATGACCCGCATAACAAGCAAACGGCAGATGACTGGATGCTGCGCGGTGCCGCCAACGGTGTCGCCGCCAACGGTTACATCTGCACCCAGTGCCACCTTAAATAAGCCAAGTCCAGCGCTTGCTTATTTTGCGCAGAGGGCGCTGACTTTCGGGTCAGCGCCCTTTTTTTAATAGTTGACTGGAGCCATTGCTGCGCCTGGCAATGCTAACATTGCAACCATGCTGTCATCATTGATTTCCTTGGGTTGGCGACGACTGCTCCAGCTGCTGCTATTGCTGACGGTGGCCCTGATGGCGGCCTGCAGTGCGCCCACCCAGTCGCCCCTGATGGCCTTGCTGTTTGACATGCCGCCACCCGATCAGGCACAAGCCACAGCACCAACCCCACGTCAGCCGAGGCGCATGGTGCGTTCGGCTCCGCAACTGGTCATCTCCAAGGAATATATAGCCATGGTGGAGGGGTTGATCAAGGCGGGCGCGCCTCCCAATTGGCCTGAAATTTTCAAGAAGCTGCCCAAGGACGACGACAACAACATCGACTGGGTGGCCGCGCTGGAGAGCAAGGCCATCAGCCCCGGCGGCGTCATCAACGAAGGGGACAAGGACGAGGGCAAAACCTCCGATGACGACATCGAACTGTCCACCTCGGGCAAGCCCAATCGCATGGTGATTTTTTCGCACAAGGTGCACACCCAATGGCTCACCTGCACCAACTGCCACAACGCCATCTTCAAGCGCGAGGCTGGCAGCGCCACCATCACCATGGCTGACATCGACGAGGGAAAATATTGCGGCGTCTGCCATGACAAGGTGGCGCTGGCCCAACCCTCCGGCTGCAAGGGTTGCCACAAGCCGATCAAAAAATCATGAAGCACCTACTCTGCAGGCTCATGGCCGGTCTTGTTTTGCTGGGTCTGGCATCGGCAGTGTTGGCAGAACCGGTGCTGGGCGACGTGCTGTTCGAGCGCAAAACCAAGGGTGAGGAAGATTTTCCGCCGGCCATTTTTTCGCACTGGAATCACCGCGTCAAGTTCAAGTGTTATGTTTGCCACAACAAAACCGTGGGCTTCGAGATGAAGGCGGGCAGCGCCAAAATTACCATGGCGCTGATCGACGACAAAAAATACTGCGGTGTCTGCCACAAGGGCCAGCCCGCTTTTGGCGTGGGTTTTGAGAGTTGCTCGCGCTGCCACCGCAAATGATGTTTTTTCTGTCCCATTGGCCCACTCGCTTGCTGATAACCCTGTTGGCAGCATTGCCATCTGCCACCAGTTGGGCAGCCATTGACTGGCAAATTGGGCGCGGCAAGTGGTCGGGTACGCTGGGTATGAACTACATCCATGCGGGCTTTTCAAGCGGCAATGACGACAGGAGCGTGATCGGATCAACCCAAACCCTGCAGGAAACGCTGGGCGTGCAGGGCAACGGCCTTTATGTTCTGGACCCGCGTCTGATCAAGCTTGACCTGGGGCTTAGTCTTAGTCACAACCAGAGCAATTACTCCAGCTTGGCGGAGGGCAGCAGCAGCGAAGGGGGGACGACAGACAGAGTCCTGGGTTACAACCTGGATGCCAACATTCTTTCGAGCAAACCCTATCCTGCCAAGCTCTACGCTAACCGCATCCAAAATCAGACAAGCCACAACTTTGGTGGGCTGACAGTGGGTACCAATGAAAACCGGGGTTTCAGCCTGCAACTCAAAGAAGACAGCTTGCTCAATGAATGGGGTGGTCCGTGGTTCAGTGCCCTATTGAGCGCGAGCCAGCAACGCAGCCAGAGTACAACCACCTATTTTGAACGTATTTTCCGCAGCGACCAGACTTATCGATCGGTTGCGGTCTCAGCCGACAAAGGCTTCAAGACGGCCGATCTCCATTTTAAGTACCAGGCGAACCAGCAAAGCAACGCGCTGGTCGAGCAGCCCAGCAATTTATCGCAAAATGTCAGCCTGAACTACTCGCTGGACTTTGGCCCGGGACTGAATCGCACCTTTAGCAGCAGCCTGTTTTATGCGACGAGCCGAACCCCGGAGCCCTTCAACACTTTCACGGCTTCTGAAAACCTGCACATTGACCATTACCAGAACTTGTCCACTGACACCAGCTACAGCTTTAGCCGTGATGAAGCGGGGGGCATGGCTACAGTCTCACAAGATGGCAGTTTTTCTGTGTCACACATGCTGTTCCAGAACCTGTCAACATCGGCTTCCTTGAACGCCAATCAATCAAGCCTACCCGCAGGAACAATGACTTTTTACAGTGGTCAGATCAGCCAAAATTACCACCACAGCCTTCCCGGCGGCGGCAGCCTGGGCTTGAACTGGTCCGGGAGTTACCAGCGCAGCAGCAATGCGCTGAACTCGGGCGTCATACCGGTCACGCGCGAACCGCACCCTGCACCCGCAGAGTTTGCGCCGGGTTTCCAGCTGAAACAACCGTTTGTGATGGTGGACAGCATCAAGGTTTTTAATGTCAAAAATGGTGTTCGTGAACTGCTTCCAGCGAGTGCCTACAAAATACAGGAAGAAGGCAACTTCGTCCGCATCGTTCCCATTTATCTGGACATCAATGACCCCAATCCGCTCATCAAACCAGACGACAAACTCGAGGTGGACTATACCTACCAGGTCGATGCACGGCTGGAGAACGAAACCCGCAACCTGGGTTATGGCATCAACGTGGGTTATGGCTGGATCGCGGGGGGTTATGAACACCAGCAGACCGAACAGAACCCGTTGACCGGGGAATCCCGTTTTTTGAGCAGTAGCCAAACTGACACTGTGAATTTAGGCTTGCGTGGCGTCGTGCTTGGTCTGCCGCTCTCGGCCAACGCCAGCCATTCACGCGGCATTTCGCGCGGGTTTTATGGCCAGGTGCAGGAAGACCTCACCCGCCTGAGTATCGAATCCAGTGGGCGTGCTTTTGGTATGGATGCGCGAGGCAACGCCAGTATGGACCGATTCCGCGGCGTGCGGCTGGGTTACGACCAGCGCCAGCTCACGGCAACGCTGCTTTGGCGCCCCGACTCAACCAACTGGAACATGACGTTTGGCGCAAATGCGAGCAGCATGCATTACCTGATGCCCGAACGCCAGACTTCGGCTCTGACAGCACGGGCATCATTCAACTGGGATGCCTACGGCGGTTGGGTGAATTCCGCTTTTGCCGAAGTCAGAAGCAGCGACGACAGTTTGTTGGCCAGACAGACAGCGTTGCGGCTGGGGGGGCGCACAAGCTTTCGGTTGGGTAAACTGTCGCTGTCTTCGGGTGTGTATTTTGACCATATGACCAGCGGCACCTCGAAAGCCAACAGTCAGAGCTTTGATGTTTCCGTGACGAGGGCGTTTTGATGCGTCAATCCTGTAAAGCCTGGCTGGTGGCAGTGGCGCTGGCGCTCCTGGTCGTCGGCTGCAGCACCCCCGCACCCTCGCCTGCCATGGACCCGGCTGCCCTGGCCGCGCTGGTCTGGCCCAAGCCGCCCGAGCCGCCGCGCATCAGATACCTGCAAAGCGTGGCCGGCCCGCTCGACTGGGGCATCGAGCTGCCCTGGTGGCGGCGCCTGGCCGATGCCCTGACAGGTGCCAGTGCACAACAGTTTGTGCGGCCGTCGGCGGTGGCCGAGGCCGGGGGTGTGCTCTATGTGGCCGACCCCGGCACACAGTCGCTGTGGCTGCTGGACCGCCCGCGCAAGCGCATTGCCCAAGTGTCGAAAATCGGCGACGAGGCACTGGTGTCGCCCGTGGCGCTGGCGCTGCGCGCCGACGGCGCGGTGTTTGTGGCCGACACCGCGCTCAACAAGGTGTTTTTGCTCGACCGCGATGGCGCGCTGTTGCGCACCTTTGCCAACCAGTCACTGGAGCGCCCGGCAGGTCTGGCATGGAGTGATGCCGCGCAGCGGCTCTATGTGCTCGACTCCAGGCGCCACCGCATCACCGTGTTCGATGGCAAGGGCACGGTGCTGCGCCATATGGGCGACGGCGGCGGTGGCGACGCCCAGTTCAACTACCCCACCCATATTACGCTGGCTGCCGATGGCGCGCTGCTGGTCACCGACGCGATGAACTTTCGCATTCAGGCGCTCAGCCAGAATGGCGACTTTCTCTGGAAATTTGGCCACCACGGCAACGGCAGCGGCGATTTTGCTGCGCCCAAGGGCGTGGCGGTGGATGCCCAGGGGCACTACTATGTGGTGGATGCGCTGTTTGACGCGGTGCAGATTTTTGATCAAAGCGGCCAGTTGTTGCTCACCTTTGGCGAACGCGGCGAACAGCCGGGCCAGTTGACGCTGCCCAGGGGCATATTTATTTCCAACGAAGACAAGGTCTATGTGGCCGATGCCTACAACCAGCGCGTACAGGTGTTTTTGGGCGCCATTGCGACGCAAAAGGAGCCAACAAAATGAACGCCAGATTTGAATGGTTACGTCTGCGGGCCGGGCTGCTGGGGCTGCTGTTTGCCGGGGCGGCTTGCTTGTACCCTGCGCAGGCCATGAGTGGCATTGACAATACCAAGCACAACCTCACGCCACTGGGCCCCGGCACTTTTAAAGTCAACACGCCAGTGTTACAGCCGAGCGCCTACGGCCTCTGCGTGTTTTGCCATACGCCGCACAACGCCAACCCGACCCGGGCGCTCTGGAACCGGACGCTCTCGGAATCTACCTACACCCTGTACACCAGCACCACACTCAAAGCCACGCTTAACCAGCCTACTGGCAGTTCGCGCCTGTGCCTGTCGTGCCACGATGGCACGCTGGCCATGGGCACGCTGCTGCGTCCGCCCGGTGGCGTGCAGCCAACGTTTGACCAGGAAAAGCTGACCGGCACGGGTGTTCTTGGCACTGACTTGTCTGACGACCATCCGATTTCTTTCACCTACAACAGTGATTTGGCGGCGGCGCGCGGCGAACTGGTGGACCCGATCGGGGCGCCCAAAGCCCTGCACCTGGACATGAGCGGGCAAGTGCAGTGCACCAGTTGCCACGACGCGCATGTGGAGCGGGCCAAATTCATGCGCATGGACCCGGTCAAGGGTGCGCTGTGCACCACCTGCCACCGCCCCACAGGCTGGCCCAGCATTACCCCTAATCCGCTCCAGGGCCATGCCAGCTCGACCAAAACCTGGGACGGCACCGGCACCAACCCCTGGCCCAGCGGCGGCTACACCACGGTGGCAGACAACGCCTGCCTGAACTGCCATCGCTCACATGCGGCCGGCCATGGCAAGGGCCTGCTGGCACAAAGCCGCGAGGCGGCCAATTGCACGGTGTGCCATAGTGGCACGGTGGCCAATACCAACTTCAATTTCAACTCTGAATTTGCCAAACCTTACCGCCATCCGATCGAGACCAACCCGGCTGCCGACTGGGTTCATGAGCCCAAGGAAGATGCGAGTTCGATGATGCGCCACGTCAGTTGCGCCGACTGTCACAACCCCCACGCGGCCGATGCCAGCACCGCCACGGCGCCCAATGTCCCGGGGCCATTGAAAGGCGTGCGCGGCACTGACCAGGCCGGCAGCCCGGTGGCGGCGGCCAGCTTTGGGCAGGAGGTTTGCTACAAATGCCATGGCCTGAGCTCGGCCATCACGGTCGGCGTCACGCGCCAGGACAATGTGCGCAACGCGCGCCTGCAGTTCGACCCGGCCAACGCGTCATTTCATCCGGTGGCGGCAGCGGGTAAAAACCTCACCATTCCCAACACCAGCTTCGTGAACGGCTCGGGCCTGACGTATGCGAGCCGGATTGGCTGCGGCAGTTGCCACAACAACAACGACCGGGCAGCGGGCACCGGTCCTGCCGGCCCCCACGGCTCCATTTATGCGCCGCTGCTGGAGCGCAACTACAACACCGCCAGCCTGGTGACCGAGTCGCCCACAGAATTTGCGCTGTGCTACAAATGCCACGACCGCACCAACCTGCTGAATCCGCTTGCGGGGAAATTTCCGCATGCCAGACACCTGACCAGCCCCGCCAACGCGTCCTGCGCCACGTGCCACGATGCGCATGGCTCGCGCACGCAGGCCAACCTGATCAACTTCATGCTGTTTGATGCCCTGGGCAACCCGGTGGTAACGCAATCATCAGACACCAAAGTCATTAAATTCACAAAGACAGCCAATGGCGGCAACTGCGCGCTGACGTGCCACGGCATGCTGCACAAACAGGGGGTCAACAAGTATTAAGTCGTGAGTCCAAGACGGACGGTTTGAGCCTGGGATTTTTCAATGATTTCAAAAAACATTTGACAGGCTTGCTGTGCCGCGAACAGGCTTTCCAAAAATGTTTGAGCATCATGCATATATTCGTGTACCAGGGCGTTGCGCAGTTTGCGAGCCGCTATAAAGGCGTCGGCGCTAACGAGCAAATCTGTTTTTTCGGCAATCGCCAGTGTGTCAAGCAGTGTTTTGCTGTTTTCACCGACCAAGGCAGCCATGCGCGGCAGCAGTTTTTCGCCCAAGTGATCCTGCAACCTGCCAAAGCGGCTGACAAAGGCCTCTACTTTTTCTGCAATTTCAGGCCGCCGGCCCAAGCTTTGCACCCAAGCAAGATCAATGGGTAGCGCAAACAGCGAGGTTTGGCTGTACCGCAGATGCTCGGCCTCTTTGCGTGCCAAATCGAGTGCAAGTAGCACTGGGCGCGCATGCTCTGGCAAATATCTAAGGCTCATAACTGGATGCCGGTTTGTTTTGCAACCTCCAGCACGGGCGCTGCCGGGGTAGCAATATCTTTCAGAATAATGTCAATTTTTCGGTCGCCAAGTTTTCTTATCAACGCTACATAGAGAGCACCGACGGTAGTGGCACGATTGCCGACCAGGTGATCAGTTTCAAACAGCAAATCAATGTCACCGCCCTTTTTTTCATCATCAACACGCGAACCGAAAAGGGTAACGCGTGCGTCATTACCGAGCACAGCGTGGGCTGTTTGCCTGATGGCTATTATTTGATCTGGAGTTAGGCGCATGAGGCAGTGCTATAAAAACTTATAGCGATTATTCTACTGTGACGGCACTTGCCCAAACCACCTGTCCGTGATGCATGCACTTCAGCGCCCAGTTCCGCAAACCAGGAAATTAATTGGAATCTGACCCCAATTAATTCCTAATCAGGTGTTGCACCAAGTACGCCACATGTCGCGGTAAGCGGCTTCGAGCTGGCGGGTGATGGTGGCGCTCTGGCATTCTGCGGCGTTCATGCGTGCGCGCAGCGATAGCCGCACTTCGTTGAGCTTGGGCAGGTCGTTGGCGAACCTGATGGCGCATTGCAAATACGCGTCTTCACTGTGCGTGATGAATTCGTCCAGCCCCACGCGCGACAGGTGGGCGGCGCACAGGCGCGACACCGCGTGGTCACCGGCGAGCGTGATCACCGGCACGCCCATCCACAGCGAATGCATGGTGGTGGTGCCGCCGTTGTAGGGAAAGGGGTCGAGCGCCAGATCAATCTGGTGGTGCAGCGCCAGGTAATCTGAGATAGGCACACGCGGCTGCAACATCAGGCGCTCAGGCGCAACACCGGCCTGGCCAAACATCTGCATGAGCCGCTGCGCCGTTTGGGTATCGGTCACATTGCCCAGCATCAGCCGCGCCTGGGGCAAGGCGCTCAGGATGCACGCCCATAACGTCACCACGGCCGGGTTGAGCTTGTTGAGCCCATTGAGACAAGCCAAAACCAGTTCGCCGGACGTCAAGGCTGGCAGCGCATTCACTTCGGGTGCGTCGGGTTCGGGCGCAAAGGCCATGCCGCCGGGAATGCGCACCAGCGTTTCGCTGTGGTAGCGCTCGGTCAGGCCCACGGGGTCTTGCCAGGGGTCGCTGATGCGGTAGTCCATGGCGCTTAAACCCGTGCTGCCGGGGTAGCCGATGTAACTGGCCTGCACCGGTGCGGGCTTGCGGGCAAACACCGGCAGGCGGTTGAGCGCGGTGTGGCCCGACAGATCGACCAGAATGTCGATGCCGTCGGCGCGGATGCGCTGCGCCAATTCGTCGTCGCCCAGGTCGATGCACACCAGCCAGTGGTTCATGGCGCTGGCGATGCGCTCGGTATGCAGGTCGCTGAAGTGGTTGTTGCTGTAGCCAAAAATCTCGACTTGCGACTTGTCGTGGCAGGCCAGGATCGGCTCAAGGAAATAGGCCACCGGGTGGCGGTGAAAATCGCCGGAGACATAACCTACCTTGAGGCGGCGTGCAGGATCGCGGCTGTTGGCGTGCGGCTGCCAGAAAGGTTTGAGCGGCGCCTCGATGCGCTCGGCATAGCGCAAATGCTCGCTGAACAGCTCGGCGGGCGAGCAGGTGCTGAGGTTTTGCAGGGTAAACAACAGGTTGCTGAAGGCGCGCGCGTTGTCCGGCAGGTGGTGCAGCACCTTGCGGTAAATGGCAATGGCCTCAATGAGCTGGCCCTGCTCCATCAGCGCCCGCGCCAGGTCAAGGTAGGCGTCGGCGTGATCGGGCTTGAGCGCAAGCGCCTGGCGGTAATGGCGGATGGCTTCGTCGCACTGGCCCTGGTCTTGCAGCGCCTTGCCCAGGTTGTGCCAGGCACCGGCAAAGTCAGGCGCCAGCGCAAGCGCGCGCCGGTAGTGTTCGACGGCCAGCGCCAGCTGCCCGTGGCCCTTGAGCGCATTGCCAAAATTGAGGTGCGCATGAACGTCATCGGGGTCGAGCAACAGCGCCTGCCGGTAGCAGGCAAAGGCCTCGTCGGTCTGGCCTTGCGCATCGAGCGCTGTGCCCAGGTTGCAATAGGCCGCAGCAAAATCGGGGCGGCGCACCAGCGCCAGGCGGTAGCTGGCAATGGCCGCGTCCAGCTGGCCGACCTGCAACTGCGCATTGCCCTGGTCAACGAGGTTGGCGGCGGCATCGGGCTGGCGCGTGGGCGGTTGGGGTAAAGGCTGGGGTAAATGGCTGCCTTGTGTTTGCCGTGTGGCAAGCTTGCCTGCCTGTTGCACAGTTTTGTTCAGGCAGCAGTGCTTGTATTTCTTGCCGCTGCCGCAGGGGCAGGGGTCGTTACGGCCGGGTTTGGTCATTGTGAGCACCATGTTCGCCACAGGTCTCTGTAGGCGGTTTCCAGATTGTGGGTGATGTTGGCGGCATCCCAGGCCGGACCACTCATGCGCTGGCGCATGGATTGCCGTACCCGGTTCAGGCCCGGCAGGTCTTGCGCCAATTCAAGGGCGCACTGCACATAGTCATCCTCGCTTTGGCAAATAAATTCGGGCAGGCCGACCCGCGACATCAGCGACGCGCCAAAGCGCGATAGTGGATGGTCGCCCTCCAATGTGATCACCGGCACGCCCATCCACAGCGAATGCATGGTGGTGGTTCCGCCGTTGTACGGAAAGGGATCGAGCGCAATGTCAATTTGTTGGTGTATCGCCAGGTAGTCGGCACCGGTCAGGCGCGGCTGCAGGATCAGTTGGCTGGCGCCAATGCCGACCTGCTCAAAAAGCCCCAGCAGCCGCGACTCAAGGCTGCCGTCTGTCACATTACCGAGCATCAGCCGTGCCTGCGGCAGCGCGCGCAGGATACGGCCCCACACATTGACCACCGCCGGGTTAATTTTGTTGAGCGTATTGAGCGAGGCAAATACCAGTTTGCCAGCCGACAGGGCTGGCAGTGCATTGACTTCAGGACATCCCGGCTCCTGTATAAAGGCCAAGCCGCCGTGGGGCAGGCGCACCAGGGCTTCGCTGTGGTAGCGCTCGGTCATGCCAGGTGGGTCCATCCAGGCATCGGTAATGCGGTAGTCCATGGCCGTCAGGCCGGTGCTGCCCGAGTAACCGATCCAGGTGGCCTGCAATGGTGCAGGCTTTCTGGCAAACACCAGCAAGCGGTTGCGCGCGGTATGGCCCGACAGATCAACCAGAATATCGATGCCGTCGGCACGAATGCGCTCGTCAAGTTGCTCATCGTTCAGATCGCTGCAGGCCAGCCAGTGGTCGGTAAAAGCGGCTATCCGCCTGGTATCGCTGTTGATCTGGGTGTGGTTGTAATAGCCGAAAACCTCGACTTGGGATTTGTCGTGGTTGGCCAGAATCGGCTCAATGAAAAAGGCGACTGGATGATTGCGAAAATCCCCCGACACATAGCCTACCTTGAGGCGCCGCTCGGGATCGCGGTTATTGGTGTGCGCTTGCCAGGATGGCTTGAATGGCGCCTCGAAGCGTTCCGCGAAGCGCTGATGCTCCTGGAACCGCTGCGCAGGCGACATATCGCTTGCGTATTGCATGGTGAACAACAGACTGCTGTGCGCAGCAGCATCGTCCGGCGCGAGCAAGAGCGCCTGGCGATAGCTGGCAATGGCGTCCTCCAGCTTGCCTTGCGCCTCAAGCACATTGCCCAGATGACTGTACGTCTCTAGCACACGGCTCGGTTTGTAAAAAAGTGCCTGCTGATAGTTGGCGGCGGCCTGGTCCAACTGGCCCTGATCATGAAGCGCGCAGGCCAGGTTGTAATAAGCATCAGCGTCATCAGGCTGCAGTTCAATGGCATGCTGGTAGCAGACGATGGCCTCGTCCAACCGGCCTTGTTCCCTGAGCGCAGTGCCCAGGCCCATGTGGGCATCGACGGCATCGGGTTGGCTTAAAAGAATTTGCTGAAAGTGTTGAATCGTGTCATCAAGCTTGTCCTGCCCGGCAAGAAGATCGACCAAATGACGGTGTGACACGGCTATAGACGGATTGAGCAAAAGCGCCTGGCGGTAGTTGGCAACAGCCTTTTGCAGTTGCCCTTTTGCCTGGAGTGTCGTGCCCAGGTTGTAATAGGCATCGGCGCAATCTGGCCGGGCCGAGATGGCCTGGAGGTAGCTGTCGATAGCCTCGTCCAGCCGGTTATCCACCATGAGCACAGTGCCCAGGCCAAGCATCGCATCGACAAAATCCGGCTGACGCAACAGCGCTTGCCGGTAGCACCAGACGGCCCCGGCCGGTTGTCCCAGGTCCTGGTGAATCTTGCCCAGGTTGTAGTAAAAGGTGGCGTCAGAGGGCCGGGCCTGGATGGCCTGCTCAATGAGCTTCATGGCTG
>PHCO01000238.1 GCA_002842265.1 Betaproteobacteria bacterium HGW-Betaproteobacteria-18
CGGGAATCTTGACGTTGCTGCCGCTGATGAACACACCGATCAAACCGCCAGCGGCAAACAGCAGCATCGAGGCCAGCAACGCCGCACGCAGCGGCGCATGCGCCGGCGAATGTTTCAGTTCGACGTTGCGCGCGCGGCGCCAAAGCGCGATCACCACGGCGAGCCCGATCGGCACGATTGACACCCCACCGCCCAACCGCATCGCCAAGGTGTGCAGGTCGCGATGTTCAACACTGGCAACATCGTGCGCAAGGTAGGCATAAGGCGTCACGAATACGCTGGCCAATGCCAACGCGAGCATCAACAACGCAACCCGTGGGCTGAGCGGCACCCGTGCGCCAATCGCACTGGCCAACCACAACCACGCCACCAGCATCAGCAGCGTCCACACGAACTGCAGCGCATGACCGCCGCCCCAGAACACAATCTCGTAGTACGCCGCAGGGTCAAGGCCGCGCGGCGTCAATACCAGCGAGGCCGCGAATGCCGACAGCGCCACTGCGCTTGCAACCACGCTGGCATTGAGCCCAAAACGCAACGCGCCGCTGCCATCGAAGCTCAATCCCAATTGCGGTGCGGCCAGCAATCC
The DNA here is from genome assembly GCA_002842265.1 of Betaproteobacteria bacterium HGW-Betaproteobacteria-18. Taxonomy (GTDB): domain Bacteria; phylum Pseudomonadota; class Gammaproteobacteria; order Burkholderiales; family Burkholderiaceae_C; genus Rhodoferax. The sequence goes on from PHCO01000238.1 coordinate 590, forward strand.
ACGCAGCACCAGCAGCACCGAACCAACCGCGAAGATGGCCACGCCGGAGCGAAACACCGCGCCATCGAGCATCGGAATGTAATTGGCCATCACCGGCTTGGCGTGCTCGACAAACGGCGCAAGCGCCATCAGCAGGGTGCCGACAACCGCCAACGCCAACGCGCTCCAGCCAACAGCCATCGCCACGGATCGGCTGTTGAGGCTCCACAGCATGCCGGCCAGCGCGACAAACCAGACCAGCACCGACAGATCGACATGCACGACCAGCGCGACCCGGAAAAAATCGGCGACGGGAAACCACGCGTTGATCCCGGGTGTGCGTGACAACACCAGCAACACCGAATAAACCCCGGCACCGGCCAGCGCCAGCAATCCCAGCAGCAACCAGCCAAGCACCAGCGCGCGCCGCCCGCCCGGCGGAATGCTCAGCACGTAATCGGAGGGGCTTGCTGCTGAAATCGCAAGCATGGCTGGCGCGGGCGCTGATTTCATGTTCATTGCATGGTTATCTCGTGCAGGGTGGCATCAAAATCGATCACCAGAATTTCTGCAGGCACCAAGGTAACGTCCGCCTCGCGGCGGTAGTCGAAGCCTTCGCTGCGCGCATCGTCCTTCAGCCGCACCGCGATGCGATGGCGACCCGCGCCTACCTCGATGCGCCGATAGATCGTTGCCGCGCCGTCATGCGACAAACCCGATGGTTCGGCGATCTGCCGGTCCACAAGCACGCCGTCGATGTCGAGCTCGACGATCAATGGCGCGCGCTCGCGCGGGCAGCGGATCGGCGCGCGCATGTTGGGTGGCAGTTTGGCCAGCTCGTCCAGGCTCAGCGTCTCACAATCGCCGAGCAGCTTGCCCTGGTGGCTCAAACTCAGCTTGATCAGCGCCTTGTCTGGTGCCAGATGCTGGTAAACCGGCCAACGCGAAAACACCGCAATCGTTGCGGCGAACAAGAGATACAACAGGCCCTGTGCAAACCATTGGAGCGCCTTGTTCATGATCGCACTGCCGCCGCGCGCCCATCGCCTGCCGCAGCTATCGCGGCAGCCAGTGCCGGCTCGTCGCCAGCGTCGGCGAACACCAGCCGATAGCGATTTTCCGGAACACTCCGACGCAGCCGTGGCTCCCGGTTGGCGGCAAGCCGAGCGGCCGTCCAGCGGCTGCCCAGCCGGTACTCGCAAGCGCCCATACTGCACGCGCTGATCACCACGCCGCCGGCACCGCAGCGCAGCGCATAGTCAACAAACGCGGGCGGCAATTGCCCGCTGCAGCGCAGCGAAAAAACGATGGCATCGGCAGTATCTGCGGTGGCAACACCGGCACCGTGCTGGCAGCCAAACACGACAACCTTGCCCCTGCCCGACGCGTGCGATAGTGCCGCGTGCAACTGCCTGCGCAGGGTATCCAGCGAATGTTGCGGCAGGTCGATGCCGGTTGCCAATCGCTGGGCGCTGCGAAACGGCGTCGCCGAAGGACACGCGCCTGCACAGATGCCACAACCGGCACACCGGTTCGCCGCAACCACCGCCAGTTGCATCCCGGGCTTGGCGTTCGGGTGTGGCTCCAGCGTGATCGCGGCGTACGGGCAGTCATCGACACAGCGACGACAGCCGTTGCAATGGTCTGGATCGACCACCGCCACCGGCAGCGATGCGTGCGCACGCAACGGCAACGCCAGCAACACCAGCAGCACGGCGACGATCAGCACCAGCACCAGACCCGGCGACGTGGCATCGGCAAGCGGGTGCAAATGCAGCACTATCCAGTCGAATGCCAGCGCCGTCGGTGCAACGGCCAGATCCGCCGGTGCCTGACTCGACACCGGCAGCACCGCTGCCAGCAGCATCAATGTGCCGACGACACCCAGCAACAACGCTCGCGCCGGCACCACCATCGGACGATGAATGCGTTGCAGGTGGAACCAGAGCCCGAACAGCAGCAGCAGTGGCACCCCCAGATGGATGAAAACCAGCAATGAGAACAGCCGGTCGGAAACCGCATCGGCATTGACGAAATTGCGCGTCAGTGCAGCCGTCAGCAACGGTAGACGATCGAGCAGTTCGGCACTGGCCACTGCCGCGTATTGGCCGAGCCGATCCCAGTTGAGCCAGAATCCACCCATCGCGCTGATATACACGAACACCAGCAGTGGCAACCCGGTCAGCCAACTGGCACGACGAAAACCGGTACTGCGGCCAAGCACCCACTCGCGCAGCAGGTGCAGCACGGTAACCAGCAAAAATCCGTCGGCTGCGTAGCGGTGCATGCTACGCAGCCAGCCGCCGGGAAACGGTTGCTGGCGTGAAAGCGTATCGATTGATCGCCAGCCGCCGGTCGCCGAGGTATCGAACACCACATACAGATAAATGCCACTGATCAGCAACAGCAGCAACAGCAGGCAGGCCACCGCGCCGAGCTGGGCGAGCGGATTGGCATCGTGTGCAAAAACGCGTGCCAGAATGCGCTCCAGTTGCATCCATGCGGCGCGCGGACCCGCGCGAAGGGCTGGCAGCGCCATCACGATGCCAGCTCCCGGCGCATGGCCCGGCGCGCACGCCACTCCTGCACCAGCAGAACCAACAGGGTCAATACGAACGTCAGAAAGCCGGCAATCTCGATGTACAGCGAGTAATCGACCCGGTACTTGCCCGTGCGCGGGTCATACACCGAGCACAGGATGCGCACCTTGGCCAGCACGTCAGCAAAGCTGCTGCGCGCGAGCACCGACGTGCTCAGCAACGACCCGGAGAGCAACCGCCGCAGCGGCTCGCCCAGCGAATCGGCGGTAAAAGCATCACCGTAGACCTGATTCTGTATCCGGCCATCGGCATCAAGGATGCTGACTTGCAGGGTGTGCTCAAAGCCAATCGGGGTGGCCACGTAACTGAAGCCAAAATCGCGCGCCAGCGCGTCGACATCCGACGCTTGCGGACTCAGAAACTCCCAGTTTTTGTCATTGATCTGTTGCTGCAAAGCGAATGCACGCATCGCTGTCGGCGAATCGGTCGGCTGGTTGAAGCCAATGGTGATCACCTTGAATTGATCGACCCCGAAGCGATCACGCATGGCATCAACCGCGCGGTGCAGTGCGCGGGTACTGGTCGGGCAGACCTGAAAACAGCCGGTATAGACGAAGTTCACCAGCAGCGGTGTGCCACGAAACTGCGACAGCAATCGTGGCTGATTGGCGCGATCACGCAGCGTGTAATCGGCGGGCTGATGCCCAATCGCTTGCTGGCTGGTGCGCAACGCCGCCGCCTGGTCCAGACCGAACGCCGGCAACGCGGGCGCTGCATCAACGACGCTCGCTGCACCCGGCGCTGCGCGCGCCCCCAACGAGGCAATCAGCAGCAATGCGAGCAGGCACGCCGGACGACACATCAGCGACTAACGCAATGCCGCATCAAAGCAGGCAGCAATCAACACCGCACTGAGTTGCAGCAATGACGCGAGAAAGCAGCGGATTG
>PHCO01000239.1:0-4044 GCA_002842265.1 Betaproteobacteria bacterium HGW-Betaproteobacteria-18
AACTAAACCGGGCTGCGTTTGCCGTAAACCACCAAGGCAATACCGCCCAGCACCGCCGTTAAGGTCAGCATCAGACCCAAGGTGATGGGTTCATTAACGAACAGAGCACCGGCCAGTGAGGCCAGCACCGGCACACTCAGTTGCACCGCTGCCGCGCGTGTCCTCGTAAGTTGGGGCAACACGGCGTACCAGATGGCGTAGCCCAGGCCAGAAGTGATGGCACCGGACATCACCGCATACAGCACCCCCTGGCCATCGAGGTGTTGGTGCGCCAGAAACAGGGCACTTAACAGCATCGACAGCAGTGCGGCCCGCAAGAAGTTGCCTGCGGTATGCCCCGTGGGGTCTGCCACACCGCGACCACGCAACGAATACACACCCCAAGCCACCCCAGAGGTCAGCATCAGCAAGGCGCTTGCCAGAGGTGGTGCGTCCAGTTTTGGCGACAGGATGGCGACAACGCCAGCTAACGCCATAACCAGTCCAGCGGTTTGTTGTGCATTAAGCCGTTCACCACGCCACAGTCCGGTCAGAATCATCGTGACCTGCACCGCACCAAACAGCAGCAACGCACCTATGCCAGTGGACATGTCAGCGTACGAAAACGACAAGGTGCTGGCATAGACAAACAAGGTCAAAGCAGAAATCCAGTTGCCTCCCAATCCTGCAGGTCGTTCCGTCCCAGCCCGCCAAAATCGTTGTCGACCCAATACCAGCAAGGCAAGCACCAATGCACCCGAGATCAATCGCACCGAGGTAAAACTGGCGGCATCAATGGAGGTCTGGCGCAGCGCAAGTCGGCAAAACACCGAGTTGCCAGCGAAACACAACATCGTGATCAAGGTGAGTACGGTCAGGCGGATGGAAGTCATACAACGCGCAAGCTTAACGCCATGGGCTTGGGCAAGTATTTCAAGTCGGACGGCTCATCAATGTCGTGGAGAGCTGCAAGCGTTTTCACACGCCAGTCGAGCCCCATTAATCGATCCATCGTTTCATCCATCACGCTGTTGGTGCTCCAGGTGATTCCCGAGAAAACTGACGAATCAAAACCGGTCAGCCCCAGCAGCACATAGCCGCCATCAAAGGCTGGGATCAGGGTGGCCTGCGCATATTGCAGAGCGAGGGCGGCTTGCTGCAACTGGGCGGCATCGAGTTGCGGGCAGTCGGTACCGATCAGCAAAACAGATTCGCCCGCAGCAATCGCACGCTCTGCCGCGCGCGCCATGCGCTCGCCCAAATCACCTTCACCCTGATCGGTCAAGTGCACGGCTTCGGGTAGGCGCATGGTCTGCCAGACAGGGTCGATGGCTGATGGCGTGACACACAATTCCACTGGCCCTAACTGTGACTTCAAAGCTTCATGCAGGGTATGTTGAAGCAAACGCTGCGCCAGATCGGCTGCGCCTTGTTGCCCCAAGGCCGGAATCAGCCGGGTCTTGGCAAAACCAGCCAGCGGCGCTTTGGCAAAGATAACAATGCGCACAGGTTTCACTGGTAGGCACGCGCCAGAAGGCCAACCGGCACCCCGCGCCAGTAGTCCCAGCGCAATCGCCACATCAGAAAAATGGTGTGCCAAACGCCACGTGTTTCCCAACGTCGTCCCGAGGTTGTCACGCAGCGTGTGATGCATGCCGGTCGAGACAAGCGGCACAAGCGCTTGGAGACTTCAATGTCTTCCATCAAGGGTTGATCCGGAAACCTCCCCACGGCTTCAAAAGCAGCACGAGTCACAAACATGGCCTGGTCGCCGGTGGCGATGCCTGTCCAGCGCGAACGCAGATTCATCATGCGACCCACGATACGCAGCATCCAGTGACGGCCGGTGATGCAGACATCAAATCGGCCCCAACGTTGCAAGCCACTGCTGAGCGCCTGATGAACACAGTCAACAGCACCTGTCGGCAATTGGGTATCGGCGTGCAGAAACAGCAAGGTCTGTCCGCTTGCGCGTGCCGCACCGGCATTCATTTGCCTCGCACGCCCAGGCAGAGAATTCACGACGGTAAAGCCAGCGCATTCGATCATCGCGACCGAACCATCCGTGCTGCCGCCATCGACAAACAGCACCTCACAACCATGGCGGCTCAAGGGCAGTAGCCGCTCCAACAAGGCTGGCAGGGCCAGCGCTTCATTGAGTACAGGAACAATGATGGAAAGCATCACGGCGGCACTATCCGCGCTTCCAGGCATGAAATCGTGCCAGCCACGCCAACACCATTTGCGGTGCGTGGGCACGCTTCCATTCACCCGCCACATATTTGTTGGCCTCGGCCAGCGTTGGGTAGGTGTGAATCGTGCCCAGAATCTTGTTCAAACCCAAGCCATGCTTCATCGCCAGCACAAATTCAGCCAGCAAATCACCGGCGTGTTCGCCGACGATGGTCACGCCCAGAATGCGGTCTTTGCCCGGCACCGTCAACACTTTGACAAAGCCGTGCGCCGTGCCGTCGGCAATGGCGCGATCCAGGTCGTCAAGGCCGTATTTGGTGACTTCATAGGGAATATTTTTTTCCTTGGCATCCTGCTCATTCAGGCCCACGCGCGCCACCTCGGGCTCAATAAAAGTGGCCCAAGGCACCACCGAATAATCCACCTTGAACTTTTTGAAATCTCCAAACAACGCATTCACCGCCGCGTACCAGGCCATGTGACCGGCCGTGTGGGTAAATTGGTAGGGCCCGGCCACGTCGCCTGCCGCATAGATATTGGGATACAGGGTTTCCAGATAGTCGTTCACCGCCACGGTGCGTTGGGTGGGAATACCCAAATCTTCCAATCCATACCCTTGCAAGCGGGCCACGCGGCCAACGGCACACAGAAGTGCATCGAACTCGATGCGTTTTTCAACTCCCTGGTGCTCGACCACGATGAATTTGCGCTCGCCATCGCGTTCGCAGCGCAAGGCGTTATGGCCGGTGAGCACCTCAATGCCGTCGCGCACAAACGCGTCTCGGGCTAGCTCAGACACTTCTTCGTCTTCGCGACTCATGATGCGCTCGCCGCGCTCCACCTGAAATACTTTGGAGCCCAAGCGGGCAAAGCTCTGAGCCAACTCGCAGCCAATCGGGCCACCACCCAGCACCACCAGCCGCGCTGGCGGGGCATCAAGTTTTGCAAATTCGTCCCACAGTGTGTCACTGGTGACATAACCCACATCATCCAGGCCAGGCAGCGGTGGCACGAATGGGCTGGCCCCGGCTGCAATCACGATACTGCGCGTGGTCAGGCGCTGAACACCGCCCTTGTTCAATTTGATTTCTACCGTCCAGGGGTCGACGATCTTCGCGTACCCTTCAAGGACCTCTACACCAAGCTCGGTATAGCGCGCCACGCTGTCATGCGGCTCCACAGCAGCAATGACCTCATGCACCCGGGCCATCACTTTGCGAAAGCTGAACTGGGGTTCTACCGCGCTCAGTCCATAGTGCGCTGCATGACGCATCTGGTTGGCGATGCGTGCCGACTTGATCAATGCCTTGCTGGGCACGCAGCCGTAGTTCAGGCAATCGCCGCCCATTTTGTGCGCTTCAACCAGAGTGACCTTGGCTTTCACCGCTGCCACAATGTACGAAGTGACCAAGCCTGCGGCACCGCCGCCAATGACCACCAGGTTGCGGTCAAACGTTTTTGGGCGTTGCCATTTGGCATAGACGCGGCGACTCTGCAGAAAATTCATGAACTTTTTAGCCAACATGGGGAATACTCCGAGTAGTGCAAAAGAAAGCAACAGGCCGGGCGACACAATGCCCGACAAGCTGGTAATTTGGGCCAACTGGGTGCCTGCATTGACATAGACGAGGGTGCCAGCCAACATGCCCAACTGACTGACCCAGTAGTAGCTGAGTGTCCGAACCGGCGTCAAACCCATGAGCAAATTCACCAGAAAGAATGGGAAGATCGGCACCAGCCGCAGAGTGAACAGGTACAGCATGCCATCCTTGGCCATGCCTTCGTTCATCGCTTTGAGGCGGTCTCCAAAACGGCGTTGAATGGCATCACGCAACACATAGCGCGATGCCAGAAAAGCCAAAGTGGCACCGA
>PHCO01000239.1:4161-6732 GCA_002842265.1 Betaproteobacteria bacterium HGW-Betaproteobacteria-18
TCACCGCGCCCGGCAGTGACAAGGCGGTGGCCATCACATAGACGGCAAAGAAGGTCAACCCCACACCGAAGGGCGAGGCCGCACGTTGCGCCTCAAACTGCCCCAGACTGGCTTTCATGCCCTCAAGGGTCAGGTACTGGTTCAAATCCAGCGCAAAGAATCCAAAGACCAGAAAGGCAGCAGTGACAAGAATTAGTATTTTTTTCATGGGTTGCCCATATTCGTTCGACTTGGTGAGGCAACAAACGATCGCCCTGTGCAGGCATAGTCGCAACCGGCCCTCAGATTCTTACACGGCGAACAGAGCGCATGATCATCAAGACATATCCTATGCCTGCAAGCAAGGCAACATAGCTGGCCAGCGCTTGCAACGACAAGGTTGGAATCAGCACCAGAATCAAGGTGTCATTGCCACCCGGCACCAACGCCCCGCCGGAGCCCATCAGGAATCCCCCCAGCACGCGCCGCTGCCAGTTGTTCATATTTGGCCAACGCCAACTAAACGAACCACGGTGAAACGAAGATGCCAACATGCCGACGAACAAGGTCAACACCAGGATGCCACGCACCCAGCCGGTCGAAATGCCGTCAAAAAACCAGCTCTTGGTTTGTTCACGCAAGTAGTTGGTGTAGGTCCAGGTGCCTTCCAGTAAAAATAGCAAGCCACTTGCCACCCCAAGCAGCAAGGCTCCAAAAGACAGGCGGTAGCGTGGTGCCACCAAGCGCTGCAGGGCAGACAAACTCAGGTCGCGGCGCTGCCACTGCATCACCAGCTCGCGTATTGCCCAAAGCATCAGCACCGTGACCAACGTGACATGTTGCCAAAGCGTCAGTTGCTGCCACCACAAAGTTTGCGGCTGCACCACATGGGGCAGCCACAGGTTTTCAAGCGTCATGATGCCCGCCACGCCTGACACGAAGGCGAGCAGAGTCAGCAACATGGTACTGTCGCCATCGGCCAATTGCTGCACGGTTGAGAGTGAGCACCCCCCATTAATGGCCGCACCCATACCAAACAGGAAACCACCCAAAATACCCAGCCACCAGACCGCGTGGGTCACGGGCACGCCTTTGATGGGCAGACCGAACAGCACAAATACACCCGCCAGTAGACAGGACCAGGCAGCCGCCTTGATAAAACTGATGAGGACACTGGCCTTACGGTCATCCAGCCATTGCATAACCGCCCGCACGGTGCACAGACTGGCACGGTGGGCCGCAAAGCCGATCAAAAAAACCAGCAAAACACTCAAGCCATCCAGCAGAGTCATATACCCACAAGTTTGGCCAGTTCGTCAAATCCGTCAACAACGATATCGCAATCCGGGTGCGGCTTGGGGTCTGGCGGTCCTTCTGGTCCCCATTCGAACGGTCTGCGGACAAAAGCTGTCTTGAAACCGCAGGCACGTGCGGCATTCAGATCGAAGTTGTGGCAGGCGACCATCAAAATTTCGGAAGGCTCCATGCCCAGCCATTGCGCCGCTCTCAGATAGGCTTGCGGGTTGGGTTTATAGATGCCGATCATCTCGCACGAGATCACGGCATCCCAATCCAGGTCGTTTTTGCGGGACACGTCCAGCACCAGGGACAGCGGCAGCATGGTGAACGAAATGGCCGGAAGCTTTTGCCGGATTCGCGCCAACGCAGCCGGGAAGTCCGGCCAGGCCGCGAGCTGATGCCATGCATGAAAAATCTGCCAACGCTCTGCTGCGTCAAATTGCTGCAAACCGTGTTGCACCAACACCTCATCGAGCGCAGTGCGATGCACATCGTCCATGTTGAACGCGGGTTGAACCTGCCCAACGATGCCTTTCATGGCGAGACGGCGGTAGTCGTTGGTAACTGCGTGCCAGTCCAGGGACATGTCGTGGCGAGCGCCCACCTTCTGGAAAGCGCTGCACACGCCACTGTGCCAGTCCAGAATGGTGCCGCCGGTGTCGAAAGTGAGTGCTTTGACTTGCATGTTCATCCCCGTATAAAAGTTCAGCCGCCACCGCGCTGGGTACCCAGATCAAAGCGCTTTTGCACTGTGTAGCGACGCACATCGGAGAGCCCGCTGTACTCAAAAGCAACACGCAAACGCGGTATCGTCAACAAGGCAATACGCGCATCTGGCAAAGGCGACCAACGAATTTTCAAAACGCCATCAGGCAGTATGGCGGTGCAATTTACATTGACTGCATCCACTGCCAAGGCGGCTGCAGGTAATGCCCCTGGCAACCACGACAGCAGATCAGCCGGCGTGCAGCCCATGACCCGTTCAAACTTCTCAGGTACAAAACTGGGTGTCATGGGCTTGGTCGTTCAATCGACTTTGTAGGCGGCAAAGCGCTCGTCAACCGGGGTGGCAAACAGGTGGTTGCTGAAGTTGCTCAGGGTTTTGACGGCAATGGCCAATACGATGTACATCAGGTCGGTTTCCTTGTAGCCCGCATCCAGGAATGTCTTGACGGTCTCGGGGCTCGGCTGCCCGTGACTTTTGACCATGGCAACGGTGGTGGCGTACAGTGTGGCCAGTTTGGCATCCGGAATGGCGACTTGCGCGCGGATGGCCTGCAACACATCGGCGGG
>PHCO01000240.1 GCA_002842265.1 Betaproteobacteria bacterium HGW-Betaproteobacteria-18
CTGGCCCAAGGCCATTGCGCCAGGCCACGCAGCAACTGCGCCAGCAGTCCAATGGCCAGTGCGGCCAGATCCCACAGCGGGTGCAACAGCACGCCCAGCATGGCCAGTGGCGTCACCAGCAGCGTGACCCATGGGATGGCCAGCGCATTGGCCAGCAAACCCACCAGCGAGACCTGGCCAAACAGCAACAAACTCAAAGGCGTGAGCGCCAGCGTGATCATCCACTGCTCGCGCATCAAGGTCCGGAATCGACCTTTGATGCCCGAACTGCTGGCACGGGACACACCGGCATCGGTGGCAAACAGCACGCCCACCGCGACAAAACTCAGCCAAAAACCAGCCTGCAACAGCGCCCAGGGGTCCACCGCCACCACCACCGCGCAAGCCAGCAACCAGACCTGCGGCCACGGCCAGCGCACGCCCAGCAGGCGCAAGGCGCCGACCGTGGCGAGCATCAGCACAGTGCGCTGCGCGGGCACACCCCAGCCACTGAACAAGGCATAAGCCGTGGCCAGCGCCATGCCGCCCAGCAAGGCGGCGGTCGGCGCCGGCACGCGCAAGCACAGCCAGGCCGAGCGCCGCCACAACCAGCCCAGCGCCAGCGCCGCAGCCCAGGCAAACATGGTGATGTGCAAGCCCGAAATGCTCATCAAATGGGCTACGCCGGTGGCCCTGAAAACGTCCCAGTCGGCGCGCTCGATGGCCGCCTGATCGCCCACCACCAGCGCAGCGATCAGGCCGGCGGCATCAGAATCTGCCAGCCGCGCCAGAATCTGATCGCGCACCTGGCCGCGCGCCCATTGCACCGGGTGCTGCCAGGTCAAGGCCAGCCACCTGGGCGGCGGGTCACGCGGACCAGCGCGCACATAGCCGGTGGCCTGCACGCCCTGCACCCACTGCCACAATTCGTAGTCAAAGCCATGCGGGTTGATGGCACCGTGCGGCGCTTTCAGGCGCACTGTCATCTGCCAGCGCTCGCCCGCCTGCAGCGGTGCGGGCAGGCGTTGCAGTTCGCCCATGGACTCACCCGGCCCATCGCCACGGGCATAGACGCCGGCATACCAGCCCAGCTCAAGCCTTGGTGGCAAGCGCAGCGGTTGAGCGTCCAGGCTGGCGGCCTCCAGATCGAGCAGAAAGCGCACCCCGCCCTCAAAGCGCTGGGGCATGGCAGCCACCACCCCGGTCACGGCAATGTCGCGTCCCTCCAGCGCCGGGGCCAGGACCTGGCTGCCGTACACCTGGGCGCGCCAGCTTGTGCTGGAAAAAGCCAGCACGGCAAACGCCGCTCCGATCAGGCCCCAACGCAGGGTGGGCCATCGTGCGCGCAGGCTCAAGGCCAGGAGCAGCAGGCCCAACAGCACCCCAATAAGACAATCACTGACCGGCATCAGCAGCGTCTGCTGCAACTGCAACGCGTTGCCCAGCAACACACCCAACAGCGCAGGAATCAAACCGTCGGTAACAGAAAAGCGTGACCCCAACGTGGGAAGATACGAGCCAGCGTGAATGTCAGGCGCCCGCATCACAGTCGGTCACGGTTGGGGTGTCGCCAACATGCTCCCGGTCACCTGGCGCGACCAATCTATGGGATCTTGTTGCAGCACCATGTCAATGTCGAGTCCCAACATTTCAGCCACCAGCGACGGAAAAGTAACCGTCAAGGCGTTTTGCTGCAAACCCAACTGGTTGGCGCGTGCGCGCCATTGGGCCAAGTGCAACACCCCCGCCAAAGGCTCACAGGCATCGTTGTCAAAGGGTGCATCGGCATAAGCCAGCGCATCGCACAGGATCCGGGGTAATCGCGCCTGACTGGCCATGGCCGAACTGAGTTCGGTGTAACAAAAACCAAACACCTGGCGCTCTGCTCGTGCGCGCTTGAAATCAAACGCAGGACAACTGTCATCCAATGCCAGGGCTTGTGGCAAGGCTGCCCGCATGGCCAACTCACCCAGCGCATGGATCAATCCAGCCACATAGGCAGCCTGCTGGTTTTGCTGTAACAAGCCCGCCAGGGCGCGTGCCACACGCGCACAATCCTGGCTATAAATCCAAAACTGCACCAAAGACAAGCCTGCACTGACCTTGAAAGAAGCCTGTGCAATAGCCTGGCTGACCAAGCTTTGCACCTGCTCCAGACGCAACAGCGCCAACGCCTGCGAGACGCTGTTAATCTGTCCACAAAGTTCAAAAAAAGGCGCATTGGCGGCTTGCAACACCCGCAAGCTCAGCACCGGATCGGCTTTGATGAACTGGTCAACGCGACGTAAATCGGGCCGCAACTGGTTGAGTTCATTCAACAGCAAAGCGAGCACCCGCGGACTGCTGGGCAGCGGCTGTGAATGGGCCAGCAGGTCAGCCAGTTCCATGACGGCTAGAGGCCCAGGCCCTTTAGTTTGGCAAATGCAGAAGACATGGCATTGGATTGTGGCGCATGCGCGCGTTGCTGCGGCTTGGCTCCCTGAAAGCGGTTGTCGCCGGCGCCACCTGAACGCGCCGGGGCAGCGCCGAGTTTCATGGTCAGGGCAATGCGCTTGCGTACCACGTCCACTTCCACCACCTGTACCTTGACGATGTCGCCCGTTTTGACGACCTCGCGCGCGTCAGACACAAACTTGTGGCTGAGCTGGCTCACATGCACCAGCCCGTCCTGGTGCACACCCAAATCAATGAAGGCGCCAAACGCGGCCACATTGCTCACCGTGCCCTCTAAAACCATGCCTTCCTTGAGGTCGCGGATGTCTTCCACACCCTCATTAAAGCGTGCCACCTTGAAGTCGGGGCGCGGATCGCGGCCGGGTTTTTCCAGCTCGCCCAGAATGTCCCTGACCGTGATGACACCGAATTGCGCGTTGGCAAACAGTTCGGGGCGCAGGGTTTTGAGCATGTCGGCGCGGCCCATCAGCTCGGTCACCGGCTTGCCGGTCTTGAGAATGATCTGCTCCACCACCGGGTAGGTTTCGGGGTGCACACCGGTCATGTCGAGCGGATTGGCCCCACCGCGAATGCGCAAAAAACCCGCGCTTTGCTCGAACGCCTTGGGCCCCAGGCCGGTGACCTTGAGCAGGTCCTGACGGCTGGCAAAGGCCCCATGGGCCTCGCGCCAGCGCACCACCGCCTTGGCCACACTGCCACTCAGGCCCGAGACGCGACTCAGCAGCGGCACACTGGCCATGTTCAGGTCGACCCCCACCGAGTTGACGCAGTCCTCGACCACCGCGTCCAGCGTTTTGGCCAGTTCGCTCTGGTTGACGTCGTGCTGGTACTGGCCGACACCGATGCTCTTGGGGTCGATCTTGACCAGCTCGGCCAGCGGGTCCTGCAGGCGCCGGGCAATGCTGGCGGCTCCCCGCAGGCTGACATCGACATCGGGCATTTCCTGACTGGCAAATTCACTGGCGGAATAGACCGACGCGCCGGCTTCGCTGACCACCACTTTTTCGATGTCCGTCCGGGCTGAGTCATTCGAAGCCTGCCCTTCGACAAGCTCAGGGCGAACGGCATGGCGCGACATGAGCTTGATCAGGTCGGCGGCCAGCTTGTCGGTCTCGCGGCTGGCGGTGCCGTTGCCAATGGCAATCAGGTTGACGCCGTGTTTTTCACACAGTTTGGCCAGGCTGTGCAACGCGCCGTCCCAGTCCTTGCGCGGCTCATGCGGATAGACGGTGGCGGTATCGACCAGCTTGCCGGTGGCATCGACCACCGCCACCTTGACGCCGGTGCGAATGCCGGGGTCCAGCCCCAGCACCACGCGTGGACCGGCCGGCGCGGCCAGCAGCAGGTCGCGCAGGTTGTCGGCAAAAACCTTGATGGCCACCCGTTCGGCCTCTTCGCGCAGCCGGGCAAAGAGGTCGCGCTCGGTGGACAGGCTGAGCTTGACGCGCCAAGTCCAGGCCACGCATTTGCGGATCAGGTCATCGGCTGGCCGGTTTTGATGGCGCCAGTCCAGCTTGAGGGCAATGCGGCCTTCGGCCAGCGATACGGCGGGCGTCCTCGTCACCGTTCGCCCTGAGCTTGGCCTGTCCTGAACTTGACGAAGG
>PHCO01000013.1:0-28457 GCA_002842265.1 Betaproteobacteria bacterium HGW-Betaproteobacteria-18
CGACAAAAGGAATGGCAGAGAACAAATTCACGATCACCTGCGCGCCCCAGTAGCTCATTTGACCCCAGGGCAGCAGGTAGCCCATGAAGGCTTCGGCCATCAGCGCCAAAAAGATGCCGCAACCAAACAGCCAGATCAGTTCGCGCGGTTTGCGGTAGCTGCCGTACATCAGGCCGCGGAACATGTGCAGGTACACCACGACAAAGAAGGCGGAAGCGCCGGTGGAGTGCATGTAGCGGATCAGCCAGCCCCAGGGCACATCACGCATGATGTATTCAACCGAGCCGAAGGCCAGCGCGGCATCGGGCTTGTAGTGCATCACCAGAAAGATGCCGGTGACGATCTGGATCACCAGCACCAACAGCGACAGCGAGCCAAAGATGTACCAGATGTTGAAGTTTTTCGGCGCGTAGTACTCGCTCATGTGCTCCTTGAAGAGCTTGGAGAGCGGGAAGCGGTTGTCAATCCAGTTCAGGGTTTTGGCGCCAGCCGAGGCATTGGGGGAGATTTCGTGAAAAGTAGCCATGTTCTTGGTCCTTAGGCTTTTTTGTCTTCACCAATGAGCAACTTGGTGTCTGAAAGGTACATGTGCGGCGGCACTTCGAGGTTGTCTGGTGCAGGCTTGTTTTTGAAGACTCGTCCCGCCAGATCGAAAGTGGAACCGTGACAGGGACAGAAAAAACCGCCTTGCCAGTCGTCGGGCAAGGAAGGCTGGGGGCCGGGCTTGAATTTTTCCGAGGGCGAGCAACCCAAATGCGTGCAAATACCGACCACCACCATATATTCCGGCTTGATGGAACGGGTTTCGTCCTTGCGGGCGTATTCAGGGGCCTGCTCGGTTGGCTTGCGCTGTGACAACGGGTCAGCCAACTGGTCATTGATCTTGGGCAAAGCAGCCAACTGCTCCGGCGTGCGGCGCACGATCCAGACCGGCTTGCCGCGCCATTCCACCGTCATTTTTTCACCCGGTTTCAGTGCTGAAATGTCGGCTTCAACCGCTGCACCAGCGGCTTTGGCACGCTCAGAGGGCTGAAAAGAGCTGACAAAGGGAACCGCTGCGGCGATACCACCCACTGCACCGGCACAACCAGATGCAATCAGCCAGGTTCTTTTACTTGGATCGTTAGGGCCGCTTGCGGCAAGCGTTTCACTCATGAGAATCCTCAATGGAAAAGATGAATACTAGTAACAACCCTTGATTCTAACGGAGGCCTTTGTCACTTATTCAAAACGGCGGTGTCGCCAGCCCCCGCAGCGCAGCGAGTTTTGCACAATTGGCGTGCCACGCGAATGGCTTCGATCAAGCTGGAAGCATCGGCCCGTCCCGTGCCCGCAATGTCGAAGGCGGTGCCGTGGTCCGGGCTGGTGCGCACCAGCGGCAAGCCCAGCGTGACATTGACGCCCTTGTCCACACCCAGGTATTTGACCGGAATCAGGCCCTGATCGTGGTACATGGCCAACACCACATCGAACTCACCTGGCTGGCCTGGTTGCGCCCGGGCGCGCATGAAGACGGTGTCGGGAGCGATCGGATCGCTGGCCAACACCCCTTGGGCGCGTGCGGCCAGCACGGCAGGACCAATGATGTCAAGCTCTTCGCGGCCGAACAGGCCGCCCTCGCCGGCATGCGGATTCAGGCCGGCCACGCCGATCCTGGGTGCACGCCCTAAAACCGCTTGCAAAGCGTGGTGGGTGATCAGCAAGGACTGCAACACCTGGTCGAACGTCACCGCCGCCAAAGCTTGCTGTAGCGACACATGAATGCTGACCAGCACCACGCGCAGCTCGTCGTTGGCCAGCATCATGCGTACCGGCAATTGCGCCACCGTGGTCTTCACATGCGCTGCCGCCAAAGCCTGGAGCAGTTCGGTGTGTCCTGGATATGCGTCATAGGGCGCACCAGCCAGCGACAGCGCCGCCTTGTTCAGGGGTGCGGTGACCATGGCCGCCACCTCGCCGCGCAGTGCGGCATTGGCCGCCCAAATGACGCAGTCGCCCGCCAGTTGCCCTGCCTTGGCGCTGAGCTGACCAAACGGGGAAGGCGGGGGTGGAGGCTCGCCTGGCAGCGCCGCCGAAGTGATTTGCCATACCGGCACACAGCGCGGCGGGCAGTGCAGCGCCTCCTGCACATTGGCTAACAGGGCCACGGGCAGGGCCACCCCTGCGCCCGCCACAATGCCCGCCGCCCGGCGCAGGGTGGCCACATCACCCACAACGAAACAACCACGCGTAAGATCTGGCGCATCACGGAAGGCCTTGACGATGGTTTCGGGGCCAATGCCGGCAGGGTCGCCCAGGGTGATGGCGATGGGCAGGGAAAGTGGCGATTCAGTCATATCAGGCCGGGTTGTCAATGTCGATGAATTCATGCGCCAAGCCCAACTGGGCGGCCACATGCGCGGCCGCAGCGGGCGCGCCGTAGCGTTCGCTGGCATGGTGACCGCAAACCAGATAGGCCACACCGCACTCGCGTGCATAGTGCGCTTGTGGCTCGGAAATCTCGCCGGTAATAAAGGCATCGGCCCCGGCAGCGATGGCGTCTTCGAAATAACTTTGCGCAGCGCCCGTGCACCAGGCTATTTTTTGAATGGATCGATGACCCTCATCGAGCAGCACAACCGATCGATTCAAGGCCTTTGTGATGTGCGCTGCCAAAGCTTGTGGCGACTCAAAAGACAAACCATCGGCACGCTGACCCAGCCAGCCCAAGTCTTGTTCTCCAAAACGCGACTGCGCCAGCAGCCCCAGCTTCAGGCCAAGCTGCGCGTTATTACCCAGCTCGGGGTGTGCATCCAGCGGTAAATGGTAGGCAAAAAGGTTGATGTCATGCGCCAGCAGCAAAGCCAGACGCTGCTTCATCCAGCCGGTGACACGGCCGTCCTGACCACGCCAAAACAGGCCATGGTGGACAAAAATGGCATCGGCCCGGGCCACAATGGCGGCATCGATCAATGCCCGGCTGGCGGTGACGCCCGAGACGATTTTGTCCACCTGGGCGCGGCCTTCCACCTGCAGGCCGTTGGGGCCATAGTCGCGAAAACGCTCGGGTTGCAGCAGCGCATCAAAAGCTTGCAATAGTTCGGCTCGTTCACACATGTTTGGGTCAATTCCTTGGGGTACAGGGATGATACGCGGACACGACATGCACCGTCATCGGCCCACCCGTTTGCCACATATATGGACATCAGGCAGAAGGCAGCCCTTGAAATGGGTCAGGACACCTACAATTTATCCGCGATGTTTGTTGTTCCATTTTCACCAGGCCACGCGCCTGCCTTGTCATGAAAAGATTTTGGCTCTTGTTTTCCCAATCAGTCACGGTGTTGCTGGCCGCCTATTTTGTGGTGGGCACGCTCAAGCCGGCCTGGCTGGATGGCCGCGGCATCCGGCCAACCACCGTCGCCCTGATTGAAGCACCCGCCACGACAGCAGCCACCGTGCCGCCCGGGAGTTTCCGGCTGGCGGCGCAAAAGTCTTCGTCGGCCGTGGTCAGCATCAACACCAGCAAGAATGCCAGATCGGGTCCGCACGACATGGACCCGTGGTTCAAGTTCTTTTTTGGCGAACAAGGCAATGCGCCGCAGGTGGGGCTGGGCAGCGGCGTTATTGTGAGCGCCAATGGCTATATTTTGACCAACAACCATGTGGTGGAAAGCGCCGATGAGATTGAAGTGATCCTGAACGACAGCCGGCGCGCGCCCGCCAAAGTGATCGGCACAGACCCCGACTCCGACCTGGCCGTGCTCAAAATTGAACTGGACCGGCTGCCGGTGATGGTGCTGGGCAACTCCGACAGCCTGCAAGTGGGCGACCAAGTGCTGGCCATTGGCAACCCGTTTGGCGTCGGCCAGACCGTGACCAGCGGCATTGTCAGCGCGCTGGGGCGCAACCAGTTGGGCATCAACACCTTCGAGAACTTCATTCAGACCGATGCCGCCATCAACCCGGGCAACTCCGGGGGTGCGCTGGTGGACATCAACGGCAACCTGCTGGGCATCAACACCGCCATTTACTCGCGTTCGGGCGGCAGCATGGGCATTGGCTTCGCTATCCCCGTGTCCACGGCCAAACTGGTGCTGGAAGGCATCGTGAAAGACGGCCAGGTGACGCGCGGCTGGATTGGCGTCGAGCCCAGCGAGTTAACCCCTGAATTGGCGCAAACCTTTGGGGTTTCTGCACAGCAGGGCGTGATCATCACCGGCGTGCTGCAAAACGGCCCGGCGGCTTTGGCAGGCATGAAGCCGGGTGATGTGGTGACCGCTGTGGCGGGGCGCGAGGTCCACAACGTGGCCGAGTTATTGACCCAGGTGGCAGCGCTCAAGCCTGGCACGGCTACAGCCTTCGAGGTGCAGCGCGCCGATGGCAAAACAAATTTGCAGGTCACCCCCGGCGTGCGTCCCAAAGCGCGGCGTCAAGCGCAGTAATACAAGCAGATCAGCTTGGGTAATGAATAACTTTCAAGACTGACCGGTACCGGGCCCTGTCCTGTTTTAGCTTTGACTGCCGGTCGTTCCGGCAGTGCCATCGGGCGCTTTGGTTTGGCGAATGAAAATTTGCGCGGCCCAAATGCCAACCTCGTACAGCAGACACATGGGAATGGCCAGCGCCAGTTGAGACACCACATCGGGCGGCGTCACGATGGCCGCGATGATGAAGGCCAGCACAACAAAATAGCCACGAAATTCCTTGAGTTTTTCAATGCTGAAAATGCCCATGCGTGCCAGCACCACGACCACCACCGGCACCTCGAACGCCATGCCAAATGCCAGGAACATCGACAACACAAAGCCAAGGTAAGCCTCAATATCGGGTGATGCGGTAATGCTCGCCGGCGCAAAACTCTGGATGAAAGCAAAGACGCGGCCAAACACAAAAAAGTAACAAAACGCCACGCCCATGAAAAACAGCACGGTGCTTGACACCACCAGCGGCAGCACCAGTTTTTTCTCGTGCGAGTACAGGCCAGGGGCCACAAACGCCCACAACTGGTACAGCACCACGGGCAAAGCGATCATGAAAGCCGCCATCACCAACACCTTGAGCGGCACCATGAACGGAGACACGACCGAGGTGGCAATCAGCGTGGCCCCCTTGGGCAGATGGGCCACCAAGGGTGCGGCCATCAAGTCGTACAAGGCACCGGGCCCTGGAAAAATGCCCAGCACAATCGCAACAACAGCAACCGCTATCGTCGCTTTGACCAAGCGGTCTCGCAGCTCAACCAGGTGGGCCACAAACGGCTGCTCGGTACCGGCCAGCTCGTCGTCTTTTTTGTGGGAATCAGTCATCAATTGAATTTGGTAGGGCGAAACCGGGCAACCCGGGCCGCGCCCGACAGGGCTTTGGTGCGCACGCCAGCGCGAGCCTTGAACCAGTTGGGCATGGCCCCTTGCTTGAGACGCCAATTTTTCTTGGGGTGACGGTACTCCGGCACGGCTTCTGGCAACGTGATTTGGTAATCCGAACTGGGCTCGGAAGCCACACTTGTGGCCTCGGCCCAGGTTTTCTCAAAGTCAGCTGCGTTGGTTTGCATCGACTGACTGACGTCCTTGGCCGCGCTTTCGACCGTTTCCTTCATTTTTTTGAGCTCATCGAGCTCCATGGAACGGCTGACCTCGGCCTTGACATCGCTCACATAGCGCTGCGCCTTGCCGATCAGGGTGCCCACAGTTCGCGCCACACGCGGCAATTTTTCCGGACCGATGACGATCAAGGCCACGGCGCCAATCATCGCCAGCTTGGAAATACCCAGATCAATCATGCGAGCCTTGCGCTATGTCGCAAGCCGCCAACCATGCAGTGATCACGACTTTTGCTTGGCTTCCACGTCGATCGTGGTTTTCTCAGCGGCAGCAGCATTGGCGACCTGAGCGGTCTCAGTGGCCTTGTCGTCAGGCGCAGTGCCGCCGTCTTTCATGCCTTCTTTGAAGCCCTTGACCGCGCCACCAAGGTCACTGCCAATGTTTTTAAGCTTTTTGGTACCAAACACCATGATGACGATCAACAGAACAATCAACCAATGCCAAATAGAAAATGAACCCATTGTGGTCTCCTAATGAATCGTTGGATTTTAATGGGCGCACCTGATTGGCGCGCCGGAAAAGAAAAATTTAACCCCGCAACCAGGGGCGCGGCCCGCCCATGACATGCACGTGCAAGTGGTGCACTTCTTGCGCGCCTTGGGCACCGGTGTTGGCCAGCATCCTGAAACCACCTTCGGGGTACGGATTACATCCCTCTTGCAAGGCCAGTTTGGGAATCAGCACCATCATGCGGCCCATCAGCGCCGCATGATGATCGGTGAGCAGCGCCATGGAAGGAATATGCAGCTTGGGAATGATCAGGAAGTGAACTGGCGCCCATGGGTGGATGTCGTGGAAGGCGTACAACTCGTCATCCTGATAGACTGGTTTGGACGGGATTTTGCCCGCTACAATTTTGCAAAACAGGCAATCCGGATCACTTTGAACCACCTGTTCAATCATGCTGGAATCTCCATTGGCAAACCTTTGTTCATGCGCACCATGCCGGACACGATGCGGTACAAGAACCAGACTGAAATGGCCAACCAGGCCAGCCAGCCTGGCAGAAAAAGCAGCAACCACAGCGGCGCCGTGACCAAATACAGCAGCGCTGCGATGATGACTGTGCGAATGCGCCAGCTGAAGTGCGTGGCATGCCAGGTGCCAACCGCGTCGCCGCGCTTGACCAGATCAATCACCAGCGCAATGACGAGCAGCATCGGACCGAACTGGCCGCCCGGAATCAAGGCACCCACCGCCACGATCAAATGCAGGACGTAGCTGACGGTGCCCCAAGCATTGAGCCCGTTAAGGGTTTGTATGTCCAGTTCGCGCCATTCAGGGCCATCATTCGGGGCTTTCGGGGTGGTGAAATCCTGGGTCACGAGGTTTCTCCTTGAGGCTGTGCCTCGCGCTCTTTGACCTTGCGCAAGGCTTTTTCTTCCAGGCCGCTGGTCCCTTCACGGCGCTGGAGTTCGGCAATCACATCGGCAGGACTCAGGCCGTAATGGGCCAGCGCCACCATGCAGTGAAACCACAGATCGGCCACTTCATAGACGATCTTGCTTTTGTCGCCTCCGTGGTCGGCGTCTTTGGCAGCCATCACCACTTCGGTTGCTTCTTCGCCAATTTTCTTCAGAAAGGCATCCGGGCCTTTGTGCAACAGCCGCGCCACATAGCTGGCCTCGGGGTTGCCGCAGTGGGCAGGCAGACGCGACTCGATCACAGCGGCCAGCGCAGCCAGGGAATCAGCGGAATTTGTAGCAGGGCTCATCAGGTTTTGTAAATGGTTTGCGGGTCTTTCAGGACCGGATCAACGATTTTCCAGTCACCATTGTCGTACACGCTGTAAAAACAGCTGTGCCGCCCGGTGTGACAAGCCAGGCCCGGCGTGTGGCCAGTTTGGGTGACCTTGAGCAATATCACATCCTGGTCGCAATCGACGCGGATCTCATGCACGGTCTGCACGTGACCCGATTCTTCGCCCTTGAACCATAGTTTGTTGCGAGAGCGGCTGAAATAGACGGCACGTCCCAACTCGGTGGTTTTTTGCAGCGCCTCGCGGTTCATCCAGGCCATCATCAGCACGTCGCCGCTGCCCTGCTCTTGCGCAATCGCCGGAATAAGGCCATGCGCGTCCCATTTAAGTGTGTCTAACCAGTTCATGGACAGATTGTCGATGATTGGCTAGCCAACATCCGAAAAAATGTTGAGGACAGAGCAAGCTCACTTCGTGTAGCCTTGGTCTGTCCCGCAAATTTTCAGATTCTGACCGGGATACCGCGCGCCGCCATATGGGCTTTGGCTTGCGCCACGGTAAATTCGCCGTAGTGGAAGATGCTGGCGGCCAGCACCGCATCGGCCCCGCCCAGTTGAATGCCATCGGCCAGGTGATCCAGCGTGCCGACACCACCTGAAGCAATCACCGGCACGCTCACCGCGTCACTCACAGCACGGGTGAGTTCCAGGTCAAAGCCCGCCTTGGTGCCATCGCGGTCCATGCTGGTGAGCAAAATCTCGCCGGCGCCAAACTCGGCCATCTGGCGCGCCCAAGCCACCGCGTCCAGGCCGGTGTTTTTGCGCCCGCCGTGGCTGTAAACATCCCAGCCCTCGCCCAGCATTTGACCGTTGCCATCGAGTCGCTGCAGATCGGCACCCTGGCGGCGTTTGGCGTCAATCGCCACCACGATGCACTGCGCGCCATATTTACCCGACGCGTCACGAATGACCTGGGGATTGGCAATGGCAGCCGAGTTGAAACTGGTTTTGTCTGCGCCCGCATTGAGCAGGCGGCGCACGTCGTCAACCGTGCGCACACCACCGCCCACGGTGAGCGGAATAAACACCTGGCTGGCCACCGCTTCGATGATGTGCAATATCAAATCCCGCCCGTCGCTGGTGGCGGTGATATCGAGAAAAGTGAGTTCGTCGGCGCCCTGCTCGTTGTAGCGTGCGGCAATCTCTACCGGGTCACCGGCATCGCGCAGCTCGACAAAGTTGACACCCTTGACGACACGGCCACCGGTCACATCGAGGCAGGGGATGATGCGTTTGGCAAGCACTAGATTGTTTTCCGCTTAGCCATTCAACTGATCCGCCCGCTCCTGCGCGGCCTCAAAGTCCAGGTCGCCGCTGTAAATGGCGCGGCCACAAATCACACCTTCAATACCCTCGTCTTCCACTGAGCACAGGGCTTCGATGTCGGCCATGCTCGACAGGCCGCCCGAGGCGATCACAGGAATCGTCAGCGCCTGCGCCAGGCGCACCGTGGCTTCAATGTTGATGCCAGTGAGCATGCCGTCGCGGCCAATGTCGGTGTAGATGATGGATTCCACGCCAAAATCTTCAAATTTTTTGCCCAAATCCACGACATCGTGGCGGGTGAGCTTGCTCCAGCCGTCGGTGGCGACTTTGCCGTCTTTGGCATCCAGACCGACGATGATGTGGCCACCAAACGCAGTGCAGGCATCTTGCAAAAAGCCCGGATTGCGCACCGCCGCGGTGCCGATGATGACGTAGCGCAAGCCCGCATCGAGATAACGCTCGATGGTGTCCAGGTCCCGAATGCCGCCGCCCAGTTGGACATCGACCTCGCTGCCTATCGTTTTAAGAATTTTGCGAATGGCAGCCTCATTCTTGGGCTGCCCGGCAAAGGCACCGTTCAAGTCCACCAGGTGCACACGCCTCGCGCCTTTGTCAACCCAGCTGCGCGCCATGACCGCTGGCTCTTCGCTGAAGGTAGTGGATAGTGTCATGTCGCCTTGTTGCAGGCGCACGCAATGGCCGTCTTTAAGATCAATCGCAGGAATTAAAAGCATGATGCTTCAGTGGGAGGGAGTGAATAGGCTTCGGCTAGCTCAGCCCGAACGTTGAAAAACAGAGTTCAAGGATTCCAGTGGAGAAAATTACGGTACAGGCTCAGCCCATGTTCAGCGCTTTTTTCCGGGTGAAATTGGGTGGCAAAAATATTATCACGGGCAATGGCTGAACTAAAGCGCTGGCCATAGTCGGTTTCGCCCACGCTGTGGCGCAGATCAGACGGTTTGGCATAAAAGCTGTGAACAAAGTAGAAATAGCTGCCATCAGGCACGTCACCCCACACCGGATGTGGTTCGGCACCATGGTTGTTGCGCCAAACCTGGTTCCAGCCCATTTGCGGCACCTTGTAGCGGCTGCCATCAGGTTGCAGTTGACCCGCCAAATCGAATTTGATGACCTCACCATGAATCAGCCCCAAGCCGGGCGTGTTGCCCTCTTCACTGTGATCCAGCAGCATTTGCATGCCCACACAGACACCAAACAAGGGTTTGCTGGCAGCAGCTTCCAGCACCGATTGCTGCAAACCCGATTCACGCAACTCGCGCATGCAATCCGGCATGGCGCCCTGGCCCGGCAGCACAATGCGTTCAGCAGCACGCACCACATCGGGGTCTTGGGTAATCACCACCTGAAAAGCAGTGCCCCTTGCTGCTACCTGCACTGCTTGCGAGACCGAGCGCAAATTGCCCATGCCGTAATCGACCACAGCAACAATTTTGTCGGAGCCAGAATATTTGATTGAATTCATAGCTTTTTAAGCACAATAGGCAAATGCCAGAGCCCAATTTGCATGTGAACTAGAGTGAGCCTTTGGTAGAAGGAATGCTACCGAGGGCGCGTGGATCAAACTCCAGCGCAGCGCGCAAGGCACGCGCAAATGCCTTGAACACGGTCTCAGCCTGGTGATGCGCATTGGCACCTTTAAGGTTGTCAATGTGCAGCGTCACCAGCGCGTGATTGACGAAACCCTGGAAAAATTCATGCAGCAACTGACTGTCAAAGTTGCCGATCATGCCGCTGGTAAAAGGCACGTCCATCACCAAACCGGGGCGTCCTGAAAAATCGATCACCACCCGACTTAAAGCCTCGTCCAGCGGAACATAGGCATGGCCATAACGACGAATGCCTTTTTTATCCCCTACGGCCTTGTAAACGGCTTGCCCCAGCGTGATGCCGACATCTTCAACGGTGTGGTGGCCGTCGATGTGCAAATCTCCATCGGCATCAATATCGAGATCGATCAGACCATGGCGGGCGATTTGATCGAGCATGTGATCAAAAAAGCCGATGCCGGTGTGCAGGTGCGACTGACCGGTACCGTCGAGGTTGACGCGCACAGTGATTTGTGTTTCTGCCGTCTGACGAACAACTTCAGCGCAACGCGGCGCGCCATTTGCCAATACGTCAGGCAATTCAGTCAAAGGATAGTTGGTCATGAAAACTTCATCAACGGCGAAAAAACAAGAAACTCACAAGCGTCATAGATTGTTTGACAACGTACAAACAGCTCATTCTTATCAGGCAGATCATTTTGCCCCCAATTGATACCATGGGACGCAGAATTCACTGCATCGGCATCAATTTGACAAAAAAAAGGCCTACTTTTGTAGACCTTTTTAGACACTTTAGTTGGTTGCGCGAGAAGGATTTGAACCTCCGACCTTTGGGTTATGAGCCCAACGAGCTACCAGGCTGCTCCATCGCGCGGTATATTTGCATTGTACCAGATCAGGATGCTGTTTCGGCCTCTGAAGCCGAAACAGTTTCAGCTTCACGATCAACCAATTCAACGATACACATGGGGGCGTTATCTCCCACACGGAAACCCATTTTCAGGATGCGGGTGTAACCACCCGGACGGGCGTTGAAACGGGGACCCAACACGTTGAACAATTTGACAACCGAGTCGCGATCACGCAAACGATCAAATGCCAGACGACGATTGGCAACCGTGGCGACCTTGGCCAAGGTAATCATGGGCTCAACCACACGACGCAGCTCTTTCGCTTTTGGCACAGTCGTTTTAATAACTTCGTGCTCAATCAGCGAATTCATCATGTTACGCAACATCGCCAAACGATGGGAAGAAGTACGATTTAATTTACGAAGACCAAGTCCGTGACGCATAGTGGATTCCTTTATTTAATTAAAACAGCCGTATCAGGTACTGTTCATGTCACATAGATAATTTGTGAGATTACTTTTTTTCGAGTGAAACCGGTGGCCAGCTTTCCAGCTTCATGCCTAAAGTCAAGCCACGGGAAGCCAAAACTTCCTTGATTTCATTAAGGGATTTTCTACCCAAATTAGGCGTCTTCAACAACTCGTTTTCAGTGCGTTGAATCAGATCGCCTATGTAATAAATATTTTCAGCTTTCAGACAGTTCGCCGAGCGAACTGTCAACTCAAGTTCATCAACAGGGCGCAACAGCACAGGATCAAAGTTGGAACTGCCACCACGTACTGGCGAAGCAATAATGGAATCAACATCGCCACCTTCAAGCTGGGCAAAAACCGCCATCTGTTCAATCAGTATCTTGGCAGAAGCACGCACGGCATCTTCGGCAGAAAGGGCACCGTTGGTCTCGATGTCAAGAATCAACTTGTCAAGATCGGTACGCTGTTCAACCCGTGCACTCTCGACCGTGTAACTGACACGCTTGACAGGCGAAAAAGAAGCATCCAGAACAATACGGCCAATCGACTTGGTGGTGTCATCCAGATGACGACGCATGGTTCCAGGAACATAGCCACGACCGCGCTCGACCTTGATCTGGACATCGAGTTTGCCACCAAACGCCAGATTAGCCACCACATGTTCGGGATTGATGATCTCGACATCATGAGGTGTCTGGATATCACCAGCACACACAACTCCCTCCGTATCCTTGCGTAAGCTCAATGTGACTTCGTCACGGTTGTAAAGCTTGAAAACAATACCTTTGAGGTTGAGTAAGATATTGACGACATCTTCATGAACACCTTCTATCGAAGAATATTCATGCAGAACCCCGGCAATGGTCACCTCGGTAGGGGCATAACCCGGCATTGACGAGAGCAACACGCGGCGCAATGCATTACCCAAGGTATGCCCATAACCTCTTTCAAAAGGTTCTAGTACAACCTTAGCCCTGTTGGTAGATAACTGCTCAACATTGATGGCCTTAGGTTTTAGTAATATATTTTGCATGTATAAATCCTCTGAATACCCCCGGTAAATGACACCGGAAAAGGCTTACGATGCAACTGACGAGCAAGAAACCATCGGTTGCCAAAACATAGGCTGTTTACACTTAACGTGAATACAACTCAACAATCAGTGATTCATTCACATCAGCTGCAAATTGATCACGATCCGGTACTGATTTGAAAACGCCTTCGGTTTTTTCAACATTCACTTCCACCCAAGCAGGTAAGCCAACTTGTTGAGCAAGTTGCAAGGCCTCAACAATACGAATTTGTTTGTTGGATTTTTCACGCACAGAAACGACATCACCCACCTTGACCAGGTAGGAAGGGATGTTGACCGACTTGGCATTCACCAGAATGGCTTTATGAGAAACCAATTGACGAGATTCAGCACGGGTAGAGCCAAACCCCATCCGGTAAACTACGTTGTCAAGACGCGTTTCAAGCAAGGACAACAAATTAGCGCCAGTGTTACCTTTGCGACGATCCGCTTCTTCAAAATAACGGCGAAACTGCTTTTCAAGAACGCCATACATGCGCTTGACTTTTTGCTTTTCGCGCAATTGCAATCCAAAATCAGAGGTACGCGCACCAGAGGTACGTCCGTGTTGTCCTGGCTTGGAATCGAATTTAACCTTGTCTCCGATGGAACGACGAGCGCTCTTGAGAAACAGGTCGGTGCCTTCGCGACGGGAGAGTTTGCCTTTAGGGCCTAAAAAACGTGCCACTTGAAATTCCTTTTGGTCAGCTACCGCTCAAAAAGCGGGAGCCAATGTGCGAACACATTGGCGGTGGGCTTGGTTTGAAAATTAAATACGACGGCGCTTTTGTGGCCTGCAACCGTTGTGCGGTACAGGTGTCACATCTGCGATCATATTGATCCGAATACCCAGGGCGGCCAAGGCACGAACCGATGATTCGCGACCAGGACCAGGACCCTTGATTTCTACATCAAGATTCTTGATACCTTGTTCAATAGCGGTACGACCAGCCACCTCTGAAGCAACCTGTGCAGCAAAAGGAGTGGATTTTCGTGAGCCCTTGAAACCCTGACCACCCGATGATGCCCAGGCAAGTGAATTACCTTGACGATCCGTGATGGTGATGATGGTATTGTTAAAAGAGGCATGAACGTGCGCGATACCGTCGGCAACGTTCTTGCGAACTTTTTTACGTACGCGCTGAGCTGCGTTATTGGCGGGTGCTTTAGCCATAATGATCTTTCAGAGCCTGTTATTTCTTGAGTGATGCTGCGGCTTTACGCGGACCTTTACGCGTACGCGCATTGGTACGCGTGCGCTGACCGCGCAAGGGCAATCCACGACGATGCCGAAAGCCACGATAACAACCAATATCCATCAAACGTTTGATGTTCATTGTCGTTTCACGGCGCAAATCACCTTCAATGGTGAATTTGGCGACTTCATCACGCACTTTTTCAAGATCTGAATCAGTAAGATCCTTGATCTTTTTCGAGTAGTCAATGCCGCATGATTCACAGATCTTGCGAGCGCGACTACGTCCAATACCGAAAATGGCAGTTAAACCAATTTCAGAATGCTTTTGTGGTGGAATATTGATACCAGCGATACGTGCCATTTTAATCCTCTATAACTCTTGCAATTAACCCTGACGCTGTTTGTGTCGCGGATCTGTACAAATCACACGAACAACACCTTTGCGTCGAATAATTTTGCAGTTGCGGCAAATTTTCTTGACCGAAGCCGAAACTTTCATTGCGTTCTCCTAAACAATTCGTAAACAATTAATATTACTTGGCACGAAACACAATACGTGCCCGGCTCAAATCGTATGGTGTAAGCTCAACAGTCACTTTGTCACCTGGCAAAATACGGATGTAATGCATTCGCATTTTTCCTGAAATATGGCCCAAAACAATGTGACCATTTTCAAGTTTGACCCTGAAGGTTGCATTGGGAAGATTTTCAACAATCTCACCTTGCATTTGAATGACGTCATCTTTGGCCATATTTATAAACTCAAGTGGCCTTAAAATTTGCTTTTTTCAGCAACGATTCATACTGCTGCGACATTAAATAATTTTGCACCTGGGCCATAAAGTCCATGGTTACCACAACAATAATCAACAGGGAAGTACCACCAAAATAGAACGGAACGTTGTACTTAAGAATCAAGAATTCTGGCAAAAGACAAACCAAAGTAATATAAATGGCACCAATAAATGTCAAACGAAGCAAAATCTTGTCAATGTACTTGGCGGTATTGTCACCTGGACGAATACCTGGAACAAAGGCACCACTCTTTTTAAGATTGTCAGCAGTCTCACGACTATTAAAAACAAGCGCCGTATAAAAGAAACAGAAGAAAATAATCGCGGCCGCATACAACATGACGTAAATAGGCTGACCAGGCGTCAAAGAGCCTGCAATATCTTTCAACCAGCGCATCGAATCGCCCGCACTGAACCAACCAACGACCGTTGCCGGCAAAAGTATGATGGATGACGCAAAAATTGGAGGAATAACACCCGCCATATTAAGCTTCAACGGAAGATGCGATGACTGCCCACCATACACCTTGTTACCCACTTGACGCCTGGCGTAATTCACCAGAATCTTGCGCTGACCACGCTCGACAAACACAACAAAATAAGTAACCAAACCGACCAGCAGCACAATGAGCATAGAAATAATGATGCTCATGGCTCCAGTGCGAACCAACTCCAATAAACCACCGATAGCATTGGGCAATCCAGCGGCAATACCAGCGAAAATCAGAATTGAAATACCATTACCCAAACCGCGTTCAGTAATTTGTTCACCCAGCCACATTAAAAACAAGGTGCCTGCAGTCAGTGTCACCACCGCTGTCATTCGGAAACCAAAACCTGGTGCAATCACCAGTCCAGCAGAGCTTTCCAATGCAACAGCAATCCCCAGCGACTGGAACAAAGCCAAGCCAAGGGTGCCATAACGTGTGTACTGGGTGATCTTGCGGCGACCGGCTTCACCTTCTTTTTTCAGTTGCTCAAAAGCAGGCAATACATAGCCCATTAATTGCATGATGATCGAAGCCGAGATATACGGCATGATCCCCAAGGCAAAAATAGTAAATCTTGATAATGCACCACCAGAAAACATGTTGAACATGCCGAGGATGCCGCCTTGCTGACCTTTGAAAAACTGTTGCAACTGAACCGGGTCTATACCAGGCACAGGAATGTGCGCGCCAACCCGGTAAACCACGAGGGCGAGCAACAAAAATACAAGCCGACGACGTAAATCGCCGTACTTGTCTGTTTTTGCCGAGAGAGCCGAGCTAGTAGCCACTTACACCAGTCCTGAATCAGAATTAAGCTACGCTGCCACCAGCAGCTTCAATAGCTGCCTTGGCCGAGGCGGTGGCACCGATGCCATTCAATTTGAATGCTTTGGTCACTTCACCCGTCTTGATAATCTTGACAACTTTAGCCAGCTCACCAACCAAACCTGCCTGTTTCAAAACAAGCACATCAATGTCTGTAGCATCCAACAGATTCAGAGACGTCAAAGTCACTTCAGCATTGAATTTCAACAATGCAGACTTGAAACCACGCTTAGGCAGACGACGCTGCATGGGCATTTGGCCGCCTTCAAAACCCACTTTGTGATAGCCGCCAGCACGAGACTTTTGAC
Source organism: Betaproteobacteria bacterium HGW-Betaproteobacteria-18 (assembly GCA_002842265.1). Taxonomy (GTDB): domain Bacteria; phylum Pseudomonadota; class Gammaproteobacteria; order Burkholderiales; family Burkholderiaceae_C; genus Rhodoferax. Next base: position 16,187 of record PHCO01000013.1, read on the forward strand.
CTTTGTGGCCACGACCTGCCGTTTTACCGATACCAGAACCGATGCCTCGACCTACGCGACGTTTGTAATGTTTAGCGCCGTCAGCCGGCTTGATGCCATTGAGTTCCATCATTTACCTCTTAAAGCACTTTGACCAGGTAGCTGATCTTGTTGATCATGCCGCGGACTTCAGGTGTATCAACCAATTCACTGGTACTGCGCATCTTGCGCAAACCCAAACCGCGTACGGTGGCACGATGAGACTCGGCACAACCAATAGGGCTACGCACCAGCTGCACCGTCACTTTTTTTTGCGTTGTCATTTCAAAAACTCCAATTAAGCAAAAATTTCTTCAATCGTCTTACCACGCTTGGCAGCAACCACTGAAGGTGTCGTGGCGTGCGATAGCGCATCCAACGTGGCGCGAACCATGTTGTAAGGATTCGAGGAACCATGGCTCTTGGCGACAATGTCCGTGATACCAATGACTTCAAAAACTGCGCGCATCGGACCGCCAGCAATAATGCCTGTTCCCTTGGGTGCGGGCGCCATCATGACGGAAGCAGCACCATGGTGACCCATCACTTTGTGATGGATGGAGCCATTTTTGAGCGAGACTTTGGTCATGTTGCGGCGGGCTTCTTCCATGGCTTTTTGCACAGCTGCAGGAACTTCTTTCGACTTTCCCTTACCCATGCCCACAGTGCCATCGCCATCACCCACTACAGTCAATGCTGCGAAGCCCAGAATACGACCACCCTTGACCACTTTTGTGACCCGGTTGATCGCGATCATCTTCTCGCGCAGACCATCCTCAGGCCCTTCAGCCTTACCTTGCATTTTTGCTTGTACTTTAGCCATAATAGTTTCCGATCTGCTTAGAACTGCAAGCCAGCTTCACGTGCCGCATCAGCCAGCGCTTTAACGCGGCCATGGTACGCAAACCCTGCACGATCAAATGCTACTTTTTCAACACCCACAGCTTTTGCCTTTTCAGCCAAACGCTTGCCAATGACCTGGGCTGCAGCAACATTGCCACCTTTACCAGACCCGCCCAATGACTGACGCACCTCGGCTTCTGCCGTGGATGCGGTGGCCAAAACCTTGCTGCCATCGCCAGAGATCACACTGGCGTAAATGTGCAAATTGGTGCGATTCACCGTCAACCGCGCAACGCCCTGAAGAGCGATACGAATGCGGGTTTGACGGGCTCTGCGAAGACGCTGCTCTTTTTTGCTCAACATGGTGCAGATCCTTATTTCTTCTTGGTTTCTTTGATCGCGACTTTTTCGTCCGCATACCGAATACCTTTACCTTTGTAAGGCTCAGGCGGACGTACCGCACGAATTTCAGCCGCTACCTGACCAACACGCTGACGATCAGCGCCCTTGATCACAACTTCTGTCGGGGTCGGCGTGGCAACAGAGATGCCTACCGGCATATCCATATTGACGGGATGCGAGTAACCCACCGTCAAATTAAGCTTGTTGCCGGTAGCTTGCGCTTTGTAACCCACGCCAATCAAGGTCAATTTTTTCTCAAAGCCCTTGGTCACGCCAATGACCATGTTGTTGACCAACTGGCGCATCGTGCCCGCCATGGCATCGGCTTCGCGAGTTTCGTTGACCGCTGAAAAACTCAGCTGGCCAGATTCGCTGGACACTTTTACCAAGGCATTTTGTGAAAGCGACAGCAAACCGCCAGCACCCTTGACACTCAGATTTTGCTCACCCACCGTCACATCTACACCAGATGGAATAGAGACGGGCATTTTCGCGATACGAGACATCTTGTATTTCCTCTCAATGTCACGCTTTAGGCGACGTAGCAAAGCACTTCACCACCGACACCGGTAGCACGCGCTTTGCGATCAGTCATGACACCCTTGGGTGTTGTGACAATTGCCACACCCAGGCCATTTTGAACTTGTGGAATGGCATCACTGCCACGGTACACGCGCAGACCAGGGCGACTAACACGCTCAATGCGCTCAATCACCGGACGACCAGCGTAATATTTCAGCGCTATCTCCAGCTCAGGCTTGCCATCTGCCGGATTAACTTTAAATCCATCAATGTAGCCTTCGTCTTTCAGGACTTGGGCAATCGCGACCTTCACTTTGGATGAAGGTACACGGACAGATGTTTTTGCAACCATTTGCGCATTTCGAATGCGTGTCAGCAGGTCGGCGATCGGATCACTCATGCTCATATCTATTTCTCCTGCCGATTACCAGCTTGCCTTGACGATGCCAGGTATTTCACCGGCAAAAGCCATTTCGCGAATCTTTGCACGTGCCAGGCCAAAATGCTGGAACGTACCACGTGGACGACCCGTGATCGCACAACGGTTGCGTTGACGAGTCGGGTTGGCGTTGCGAGGCAACATTTGCAAGCCCAAACGCGCCGCTGCGCGCTCTTCATCCGTGCGTTTTGCATCGGTTGAAATCGCCTTCAATTCCGCATGTTTTTTTGCGTACTTGGCAACCAGTTTGTCTCGTTTGAGCTCGCGCTCGATTAAAGCCATCTTAGCCACGGATCACCTCAGTTCTTGAAGGGAAAACGGAAACCAGCGAGAAGAGCCTTGCACTCATCATCACTCTTGGCCGTTGTTGTGATGCTGATGTTGAGACCGCGCAAGGCATCGACCTTGTCGTACTCAATTTCAGGGAAAATAATTTGCTCTTTAACGCCAATGTTGTAGTTACCGCGGCCATCGAACGAACGGCCCGAGATACCACGAAAGTCACGTACACGCGGCAGAGCCACCGTGACAAAGCGATCCAGAAACTCATACATCTGAGCTCCGCGCAATGTCACCATACAACCAATGGCTTGATTCTCGCGAATCTTGAAACCGGCAATGGCTTTCTTTGACATGGTCACCACAGGTTTTTGACCTGCGATTTTGGTCAAATCACCCACAGCGTGGTCCATTACTTTTTTATCAGCCACCGCTTCACTCACGCCCATGTTCAGGGTGATCTTGGTCAAGCGCGGAACTTGCATGGGCGATTTGTAGCCAAATTTGGCCATCAATTCGGGCGCCAGCTTTTCACGGTAGAGTTGTTGCAAACGAGCCATGTTCATGCCACCTTGATTTCTTCGCCACTTGACTTGTAAACGCGAACGCGCTTGCCGTCAGCCTGCAATTTGATGCCCACGCGATCCGCCTTGCCGCTTGTTGCATTAAAAATGGCAACATTGGACTGATGAATAGCCATGGTTTTTTCAACGATGCCACCAGCCTCACCCTTCATTGGGTTGGGTTTGGCGTGCTTCTTGACGATGTTGACACCCTCAACCACCAGGTGAGAGTCATCTTTGCGCAACGTGACCTTGCCACGTTTACCCTTATCGCGCCCAGTGAGCACGATGACATCGTCGCCTTTGCGAATCTTGTTCATGTGATGTCCTTACAAAACTTCAGGGGCCAAAGACACGATCTTCATGAACTTTTCAGTGCGCAGTTCGCGTGTCACCGGTCCAAAGATGCGAGTGCCAATAGGCTCAAGCTTGGCATTGAGCAACACTGCTGCATTGCCATCAAACTTTACCAACGAGCCATCACTGCGACGAATACCCTTGGCAGTGCGAACCACCACAGCACTATAGACGTCGCCTTTTTTGACGCGACCACGTGGCGCAGCTTCTTTAATGCTCACTTTGATGATGTCGCCCACGCTAGCGTAGCGACGCTTGGATCCGCCCAGCACCTTGATGCACAGAACGGACTTGGCACCGGTGTTATCGGCGACTTCGAGTCGAGATTCGGTTTGGATCATTTGTTTAATTCCCAACTTGTACCAAAAGCAAACCCGCACAATGCGAATCTGATTTCGATCAGTCTTGGGCCCGTCACACGCAACATGAACCACTCACGTTGTTAGCTTTGGGCAGACACTTCGTTTTAATGCGAAGCCTCGTATTATGCAGCATAAATGCACGCCGCTCAAGTTTTTTCTTCATCCCCTAGAAAATAATGCTGACATAAGCGTTCAAATTCCTCTTGCGCCGGGTCTTGTCCTGTCTCTTCATGCAAGATATCAGCTACAACCCCAGCCATACGACTTGCGAGTCGGGCATCGAGAAACAGCAGCCTGGACCTTCTGGCAAGCACATCTTCGACCTTCATGGCGAATTCATAGCGCGCTGCAAAACGCACCATGCTCTCTGACAGCCCGGCACAAAGCCAGTGATCAGCCCCCGGCAAAGTGCGCACAAAATCCTGCTCAGCGCCATAGGAATGCCATCCTTCAGGCTCATACAAGGCCTTGACGTCAAAATTCGTTATGTCCACGCCAACCAAGTCAAGTCTTTTGGTTAATCCACTCACCGTTGGTTTGATGAGTTGGTGTTGTGTGCATTGCGCAAGCACATCTTCGGCCATCGCGCGGTAAGTCGTCCATTTGCCGCCCGTCACCGTGACCAACCCAGTGCAACTCACCAAAATCGTATGCTCCCGGCTCAAACCCTTGGTGTTGTGGCCCTCGACGTCAGGCGGCTTTACCAGTGGCCGCAAACCCACCCAGATGCTTTTAACATCGGCTCGCGTGGGTGCCCGACGTAAATAACGGGCCGATTCTCTCAAGATGAACTCAATTTCTTCTTCAAATGCCTCTGGTTCCCGTGCCAGATCATGGCGCGGTGTGTCTGTGGTGCCCAGAATCACCTTACCCAGCCATGGCACGGCAAACAACACACGTCCATCTGCCGTCTTGGGCACTATCAAAGCCGCATTGCCATCTAAAAATTCACGATCCACCACCATGTGCACACCTTGGCTGGGTGCCACCATAGCCTGCGTCTGATGAGCGATCAAACCACCCACTGCGGCGCCATCCTGGCTGCGCAATTCATCGACCCACACACCCGTGGCATTTACGACACAACCGCTGTCAATTTTGTAAACCTGGCCCGTCAGTTGATCCTCACACATGACACCGACTACACGGCCACTGTCATGAATCAGACCAGTGGCGCGGCAATAGTTCACCAGCAGCGCGCCATGTGCCGCAGCCGTGCGCGCCAGCGCCAGCGCCAAACGTGCGTCGTTGAACTGTCCATCCCAGTACTTCACGCCGCCTTTGAGCCCCTCTGGCCGAGCCATGGGCAACTGCGCCAAGGTCTCGCGGCGACTCAGGAACTCGGTGCGCCCCAATCCTGCGCCACCGGCCAACGCGTCATACATTTTCAAGCCAATACCGTAAAAAGGGGCTTCCCACCACTTGTAAGTGGGCATGACAAACGGCAGCGGTTGCGCCAAATGCGGTGCATTTTTTAACAGCAAGGTGCGCTCGTGCAAAGCTTCGCGCACCAGACCAATATTTCCTTGTGCAAGGTAGCGCACGCCCCCATGCACAAGTTTTGTGGAACGCGAGGACGTTCCTTTGGCAAAGTCGTGCGATTCAATCAGCACCACACGCAGACCGCGCACTGCAGCATCCAGCGCCACACCCAAGCCAGTGGCTCCGCCGCCGACCACGGCGACATCGTAGTGCTGCGGCTTCGCCAGACGGGCGATCAGTTCGGAACGCTTGGTTGCAAGCGCTTGGAGTAAAGTGACCATGCGTTATTCATCTTGGATACAAACCCTCCCATTATTCGCCAGTTCAGGACGCTCCCATGACCTATTTGCTTGCACTTGACCAAGGCACTTCCAGTTCGCGCAGCATTGTCTTCAACAAACAAGGGCGCATCGTTGCCATGGCGCAGCGGGAACTCACCCAAATCTACCCGCAACCCGGCTGGGTAGAGCACGACCCGTTGGAAATCTGGCGTACCCAACTTGCCACCGCCCGTGAGGCCCTGGCCAAAGCTGGCATCACGGCGCGTGAGGTGCGCACCTTGGGCATCACCAACCAGCGTGAAACCACGGTGCTTTGGAACCGCAAAACGGGCATCCCCGTTCATAACGCCATCGTCTGGCAAGACCGCCGCGCCGAGCCCACCTGCGTTGACTTGCGTGCGCGCGGCCTGGCACCAACGATCAAAGCCAAAACCGGTTTGCTGATAGATGCCTATTTCTCCGGCACCAAGCTCAAATGGATTCTGGATCATGTGCCGGGTGCACGCCAGCAAGCAGCACATGGCGAACTGGCCTTTGGCACGGTGGACAGTTGGCTAATCTGGCAACTCACCCACGGTGCAGTGCACGCCACCGATGTCAGCAACGCCTCGCGCACCATGCTGTTCAACGTGCACAGCAACCAGTGGGACGTTGAATTGCTGCAAGCGCTCGATATTCCGGCCAATCTGCTGCCCAGTATCAAGCCCTCCAGCGCGCTGTTTGGCGTAGTCAGCTCTGATCTGTTGGGTGCAGCGATCCCGATCGGCGGCGTGGCAGGCGACCAGCAAAGTGCCCTGTTTGGCCAGGCCTGCTTCAAGCCAGGGATGGTGAAAAACACCTACGGCACCGGCTGCTTCATGCTGATGCACACCGGCCACCACTTTCAAACATCAACCAACGGCCTGATCACCACCAGCGCCGCGCAAACCACGGCACTGCCCGAATTTGCCATGGAAGGCAGCGTGTTTGTCGGGGGCGCTGTGGTGCAGTGGTTGCGCGACGGTTTGCATGCCATTACCAGCAGCGCTGAGGTTCAGGCACTGGCGGAGAGCGTCCCTGATGCCGGGGGCGTGATGGTGGTGCCCGCCTTTACCGGACTTGGCGCGCCTTACTGGAAGCCGGACGCGCGCGGCTCCATTACGGGTTTAAGCCGTGGCAGCACACTGGCGCACATTGCCCGTGCCGCCTTGGAGAGCATTGCCTTTCAAAGCGCGGCTCTGCTGCAAGCCATGAGCCGCGATGCAGTGCAGGCCGGTGGCTTGGCCGTCGCCGAGTTACGCGTTGATGGTGGCGCGTGCGTCAACAATTTATTGATGCAATTCCAGGCTGATTTGCTGGGCATTCCAGTGCTGCGACCAGCGGTGATTGAAACCACCGCGCTCGGTGCGGCTTACCTGGCAGGACTCTCGACCGGGGTTTTTCAAAGTAGCGACGAACTCGGTAGCCTGTGGCGCGCCGAGCGCCGCTTCGAACCCACCGTTGCACCCCGTTACGCTGCGGAACTGATGGCGCGCTGGGAACACGCGGTGCGGCAAACCGTATTGCCGACCGAGCGCTGAAAGCGCACTGTCATCACTTTTGATTAGACTCAAGGTTTTCAACAACATTGGCACAGATTAACCCCTGTACACCCTTCATGAGCAAACGTATCGCATTCATCGGCGGCGGCAACATGGCCAGCGCCACCATCAGTGGTTTGATCAAACAGGGGCTCCCCCCCGAAATGATTGACGTGGTGGAGCCTTTTGCCGAGGCGCGTGACAAGTTAAAGACCAGCTTTGGCATCACCGCCCACCCGCAAGCGGGTGCTTTTCTGCTGGATGCCGCGTTGGTGGTATGGGCTGTCAAACCGCAAACTTTCAAGGCGGCGGCACTGGCCGTCGCCCCGCACGTCCTGGGCGGCTTGCACTTGAGCGTAGCAGCTGGCATTCGCAGTGACAGCATCGCCGCCTGGCTGGGCACTGATCGCATCGTGCGCGCCATGCCCAACACCCCGGCGCTGATTGGCCAGGGCATCAGCGGCCTGTTTGCCCGCGCCAGTGTCACCGCCAATGACAAGGCCTTTGTTGAACAAGTGATGGCCCCCACCGGCCAATCCATCTGGCTGGAAGCCGAAGACCAGCTCGACGTGGTCACCGCCCTGTCAGGCTCCGGCCCGGCCTATGTTTTCTACTTCATGGAAGCCATGATCACGGCCGGCACCGAGATGGGCCTGAGCCGCGAACAGGCGCACCAATTAGCTGTAGCCACCTTTACTGGCGCCAGTGCGCTGGCCCAAGACGCCAGCGATTCACCCCAGGTGCTGCGTCAGCGGGTCACATCCAAGGGTGGCACCACCTTCGCGGCAATCTCCAGCATGGAAGACAACGACGTGCGCGCCCTGTTCATTGATGCCATGTACGCGGCCCGCGAGCGCGCCCGGGAACTTGGCGAGGAGTTTGGGGCGGCGTAAAGCTGCGGTACCTAACGACAAGAGTGCTCTTTGCCCGACCTTGGCTGGGCCAAAAATAGTTCAAGGACAATGAAATCAACTGTAGTTAATGCCTTGCTGCGGGGTTTTAGTCGCGCATGGATCCTGATTGTTTCCTTGATCGTCGCCCTGTCTTTGGTGCGCTTGGGTCAGTTGACGTATTTTTGGCCAGCCAACTACTAAGCGCCCGCCTCGGACATAGCGGCTGTCATATTGCAGGGTTTGCGGTTCGACCTGAAAGTCAGCGCGATAGCAGGTTTTGTGCTGCTGCTGGTGCTGCCCTGGGTCTCCGGCCGCGTCACTGCGCGTATTGGCGCAGCGGTGGCGTTCTGCTACATCATGATGTCTTTGGTCAACCTGCACTACTTTGGTTTTTACAAGACACCGATTGACTCCATGGTGTTTGGCTTGATGGAGGATGACACGGTTGCCGTCTTGCAGACCATCTGGCACGACTTTCCGGTCATTCCGACCCTTTTGTTGGGCATTGCCCTGACGGCGATCACGGTGGCGAGTCATAACTGGTTGATCCACCACATGAAGCCGGACACCGTCTTGCATACCAGGCCGGTAATCTTGAAGCTCGCCGTGATCGGTGTGGCGCTTCTGGCCATCCTGTTTGCCGGCAAAGGCACGCTGCGCGCAATGGCACTGCAGCGCCAGCACCTGACCATCACCACCAACCAGTTTTTGAACGACATGGTGCCCAACGGTGTGATTGCCCTGAAATACGCCTGGGACAGCCGGGGCATGTCGCAAAATCTGAAAGACCCCCTGGTGGGGTTGAAATCGATGGGATTTGACTCTGCACTGGCAGCAGCTGAGGTATTGGGACTGCCGCACAACGGCGAGGCGTCCTTGAAAGCTGCCCTGCGCGCGCATGAACCGGTAACCGGTGGCGTCAAGAAAAACCTGGTCTTTTTCTTGATGGAGTCCTGGAGTGCCGAGCCCTTGCTGTACCAAAGTCCTCGTTTCGATGTGATGGGTCGCATGGCCCCCACCTTGGCCAAGGCCTGTCACTTCAGCGACTTTGATTCCGCCACAAGCGGCACCCACCCGGCTCTGGAAGCTATTTTGTTTTCGACGCCGATCACACCGCTCACGCTTGGAGAGGCAGGACGCAAATCGATCGCCTGGTCGGTCCCGCTGGTGGCGCAGCAGGCCGGGTATCAAACGCTTTTTCTGACATCCGGGCGAGCCGGTTGGCGAGACATCAACCGTGTTTTCAAGGTGCAGGGCTTTGACGAGGTGGTGGATGCCAACACCCTCAAAGCGCTTTATCCCGAGGCCGATCTGGGTATTTGGGGCGTATGGGATGCCTATATTTTCAAGTACCTGAAACAACGGCTCGCTGAGCAGCCCGCCGACAAACCCATCTTTGTATTTGTGCTGACCTCTACCAACCATCCACCCTACGATCTGCCCGCCGATTACAAGCGTGTGCCACGTGACATGACTTTGTGGCACGGCGAGACCAGTTCGGAAACCCTGGCACCGAATCTGGATTCTTACCATTACGCCACCGACCTGCTGGGTGGTTTTGTGCAAGATATCCAAGACAGTCCAGCGTACAACAACACCATCCTGGCGGCCACGGGGGACCACAATGTGCGCTCTTTTGGGGTGTATGCCACGGCCCAGCGGCGTTACCTGATGCACCAGGTGCCGTTTGTGATTTGGGGCAAGGACCTGTCTTGTGGCAATCAACTGGCATTGCCCGCCAGTCACCGGGACATGTTCAGCACTTTGCTCCCCTTGGTGGGCATTGCCGGACCCTACATCAACACCGGGCGCAACCTGCTGCACCCGGTGGCTGACAAGCCCGATCCCATCAACGCGCCGCGTGCCCTGTTTTTTTCCGGCGAGGCCCGCAATGGTCAAGGCATGTGGCAGCTGGGCAACAAGGATTCGTTTACCTGCAGTTCAGCCCAAAAAACCCCTGAAGACTGCAGCTTCAATGCACAGGACGACCTTCAGGAGCGCGCGCGGTACGGCCTGCTTGACTGGAATGTACGCGCCTCGCTCGGCAAGTAGCTCTTCACCAGAGGGGTTATCCTTTTGTCATGCCAGCAGCAAAACGAGCCACACAGCGGCAATATTCACCAGGCTGACCAACTGGGCCGCACTGCCCAGGTCTTTGGCACGTTTGGCCAATGCGTGTTCTTTTAACGACGTATGGTCAACAGCCGCCTCGATGGCCGAGTTGATGAGCTCAACGACGATGCTGAACAGATGGGCAAAAACAATGATCGCCCGCGAGAGGGGTGGCAGCGGGAGCCACACCATCAGTCCGGCGCCCATGATTGCCAGCAGACAAACCTGCCGGAAGGCAGCTTCGTGTGACCACGCCGCCTTTAAGCCGTCCATCGAGTAGCTTGCGGCATTTACCAGCCTGCCCAATCCTGTCTTCCCCTTGAAGGGGCTTTTCTCAGTGTCTTGCATAGGAGCGTTTGCTGTGTCCGCTTGTGGTTCTTTACTGGGTAAAAATCTGAAGCATCTGAATGGGATGGGTTGACTGTATGGTTTTCACCTTGTCAGCCTATTGTGCAGCGTAGCTGGCTGCAATACCTGCAAACAGGGCAAAACCCAGCCAGTGGTTGAGCCTGAAAGCCTTGAAACAGCCGTCGCGGGTACGCGCTCTGATCAGCGTGAAATGCCACATAACCTGGGCCAAGGCGACCGTGATTGAAACGTAAAACAGAGTACCTTGCACGTATCCCCCAAGGGCCAGAGTCCAAATGCTTATAAATGCCAGATAACAAAGCATAACCACCGGCACATCCCACATGCCCAGCGTGATGGCTGAGGTTTTGATGCCCAGACGCAGGTCGTCATCACGGTCCACCATGGCGTACTCGGTGTCGTAGGCCAGCACCCAGAACAGGTTGCCCAGCATCAGCAGCCAGGCCAGCGGCGGCAGGTCGCCGCGCACGGCGGCAAAGGCCATCGGAATGCCCATGCCAAAGGCGATGCCCAACACCGCCTGTGGCATCGACACGTAACGCTTGGCGTACGGGTAAGCCAGCGTGACGGCCAGCGCGGCACCTGACAAACCAATCGTGATGGCGTTGGTGGTGAGCACCAGCGCAAAGGCCAGCAGCGCCAGCAGCGCACCGACCATCAACGCTTCTTTCACCGACACCGCACCGGTAGTTACCGGCCGCCCTGCGGTGCGCTTGACGTGTTTGTCAAAGTCACGGTCGGCCACGTCGTTGACGCAGCAGCCCGCGCTGCGCATCAAAATCGTGCCCAGCACAAATACGCTAAGCAAATGCCAACCCGGAAAGCCACCTGCAGCCACCCACAAGGCACCCAGCGTCGGCCACAACAGCAGCAACCAGCCGGCCGGGCGGTCCCAGCGGATCAGCGCCAGGTACAAATCAAGTTTTTTACGCCAACGCATCGTTTGGTACCTTGCTCTTTTAATTTTCAGGACAAGCGCTTAACGCCCGGCAACTCGCAGGCATAGATGGCGTTGCGCAACGCCGCAATGGCCTCGTAGCGGGTAAAGCTGCGCCGCCAAACCAGCACCACCCGGCGCGTTGGCGGGTCACCCGCAAAAGGCAGGTATTTCACAAAGGCATCTTCGTGGCGCCTGGCTTTGGCCGCCAGCGCTTCTTTGGGCACGCTCAGGCGCGGCACCAGGGTGACCCCCATGCCGGCGGCCACCATGTGCTTGATGGTTTCCAGCGACGAGCCCTCAAAACTCTTGCGAATGCCTTCGGTATTGCTGGAAAAACGAGCGAATTCCGGGCAGACCTCAAGCACGTGATCGCGAAAACAGTGGCCACTACCGAGCAGCAACATGGTTTCGTTCTTCAGTTCTTCGCTGGTGATCTGGGTCTTGGCCGCCAGCGGGTGGTTGGCAGGCACCGCTGCCATGAACGGCTCGTCATACAAGGGAGCAATCGCCAGCCCGGCATCCGGAAACGGCTCGGCCAGAATGGCGCAATCAATCTCACCGGTGCGCAGCATTTCCAATAGCTTGACCGTAAAGTTTTCCTGCAGCATCAAGGGCATTTGCGGAGTTTTGGCAATCATCTGGCGCACCAGATCTGGCAGCAGATACGGGCCAATGGTGTAAATGATGCCCAAAGCCAGCGCGCCGCCCAGAGGGTCTTTGCCGCGCTTGGCGATTTCCTTGATGGCGGCGGCCTGCTCTAGCACGCTTTGCGCCTGGCGCACAATTTCTTCGCCCAAAGGGGTCACCGTGACTTCGTTGGCGCTGCGCTCGAACAGCTTCACATCCAGCT
>PHCO01000013.1:28518-37395 GCA_002842265.1 Betaproteobacteria bacterium HGW-Betaproteobacteria-18
TAGCAGGCCTCGGCCGCCTTGCCAAAGTGGCGCTCGCGCGCCACCGCCACAATGTATTTGAGTTCGGTCAGGGTCATGGCGCTATTTTCACCCAGAGTGCGTCAGTTGGGCATCCAGGCACCGCAGGCCCAGCACTGCTCGAAGCCACCTTCCACCTGTTCACCACAAGTACATTGCCAGCGTCGCTGCGGCACATGCTGCAAGTGGTACAAGACTTCACGGGCCCGCGGTTCCTGCACGGCATCCTGAATCCAGACCTCGGGCAAGCACTGGTCGGGCGGCAACTCCCCGGCAACGCCGCTCAAGTACTGGCGTTGCACGCTGGCGTCGATGCCTTCGACCTGGAGCGCATCGGCCCACAGGGTGGCGATCGCAATGTTGGGGGCTTGGGTCAGTTTTGGCATAGACGCTTGAGCATACGCGGCTTTGAGATTGAGGTTGGGGTTGATTTGCATCAATGAAATCATTCAAAGTACCGCTAGCATGGGCGCAAGAGGTTCACCATGTTCGATCTACCCATCCGCAGCGTTATGGAACGCAAGAAATTCATCACCGCCGCACCCACCGAGACGGTCAGCACGGCGGCGCGCATGATGGCCACCCATGATGCGGGTGCCGTGCTGATTGTTCAAGACCATCAATTGATTGGCATTTTTACCGAGCGTGACGTGGTGTTTCGCGTCATCGCTTTGGGGCGCGATCCGAAAGCGACCGTCTTGCAAGACGTCATGACCGCCGACCCTAAAACACTCGGCCCGACCCAGTGTTACGGCCACGCCTTGGTGATCATGCAGGAAAACGGTTTTCGGCACGTTCCCGTTGTTGAAAATGGCCACGCCATTGGCATTATTTCGTCGCGCAATGCGATGGACCCTGACCTCGAAGAGTTTGTTGCGGACCAGCGCCGGCGTGAACACTACCGCTAAACCGTCACGCTTTTAAATAAGCCGCCTTGCCACCCAGCCAGCGCTGCACATGCTGCTCGGCCAATGCCGGGTGTTGCTCCAGCAGCAGCGGGGCCAGGCGGCGCGCCCAGTCCAGCAGAACCGCATCTTCAATCACGTCGGCAAAACGCAGCATGGCATCGCCCGACTGGCGTGCGCCCATGAACTCACCGGGGCCGCGAATCTCCAGGTCGCGCCGGGCGATCTCGAATCCATCACTGGTCTGCGCCATCGCCTTGAGCCGCTCGCGTGCCGTTTCGCCCAAGCGTGGCATGTCTCCTGTCGAGTACAGCAGCACACAGGCCGACGCGGCGGCACCGCGCCCGACACGCCCGCGCAACTGGTGCAACTGGCTCAGGCCAAAGCGCTCGGCATGTTCGATCACCATCAGCGAGGCATTGGGCACGTCCACGCCCACTTCGATCACCGTGGTACTCACCAGCACGCCCATTTGGCCACTCACAAATTGACGCATCACTGCCTTTTTTTCGGCTGTCGGCATGCGTGAATGCAGCAGGCCGACCCGCACTCCGGGCAAGGCAGCGCTCAACTGCGCGTGGGTTTCGGTGGCATTGCGCAGGTCCAGCGCCTCACTTTCCTCGATCAGCGGGCAGACCCAGTAGATTTGCCGTCCCTGCGCCAATTGGTCGCTGATGCGGGCGATGACCTCGTCGCGGCGCGAGTCGTTGACCACCTTGGTGACGATGGGCGTACGCCCCGGTGGCAGCTCGTCGATGGTGGAAACGTCCAGATCGGCGTAGTAGCTCATGGCCAGCGTGCGCGGAATCGGGGTGGCGGTCATCATCAGCAGGTGCGGCTCCTGAAGCTGACTACCCAGCTTGTCGCGCAAAGCCAGGCGCTGCGCCACACCAAAGCGGTGCTGCTCGTCGATGATGACCAGCGCCAGTTTGTGGAACTGCACCTTGTCCTGAATCAGCGCGTGGGTGCCCACCACCAAAGCGGCTTGGCCGCTGGTGATCAGTGCCAGCATCTCGCGCCGTTCCTTGGCTTTCTGGCTGCCCGTGAGCCAGGCCACGGTCACGCCCAACGGCTGCAACCAGCCCACCAGTTTGGCAAAGTGCTGGGTCGCCAGGATTTCGGTGGGGGCCATCAGCGCGCACTGCCAGCCGGCATCCATGCATTGCGCTGCGGCCAGCGCGGCCACCACGGTTTTACCGGCGCCGACGTCGCCCTGCAACAGCCGGTGCATGGGAACGGGGCGGGCAATGTCCTGGCTGATCTCGTCCACCACGCGCCGCTGTGCGGCAGTGAGTTGAAACGGCAACGCAGCCAGCAGTCGCTCAAACAAACTGCCAGCGCCAGCCCCGGTCAACACCGGCGCGCGCAGGCGGGCCCGGGCGCGGCGCGCCTGCAATTGCGAAAGCTGCTGCGCCAGCAGTTCCTCGACCTTGAGCCGTTGCCAGGCGGGATGGCTTTTGTCTTGCAGCGTGTCCAGCGACACGTCAGGCGTCGGGTTGTGCAAAAAAGAAAGGGCTTGCCGCAGATGCCATGCCGGTTGCAAACCGATGTCCTGCAGGTACTGCGGCGGCACGGTATCCGCAAGTTCCACGCGCGCCAGCCCGGCCTGCACCGCCCGGCGCAAATACGTTTGTGGCAGCCCCGCCACCGTGGGATACACCGGCGTCAAGGCCGTGGCCAGTTCCCCGCCGGCGGGCTTGACCACCGGGTGCATCATGGTCAGTCCGGCAAAACCACCGCGGATTTCACCCCGCACCCGAATCCGGTTGCCCACCGCCAGCGCCTGCTGCTGGGACGGGTAAAAAGTGAAAAACCGCAGCAGACAAGTGTCGGTGCCGTCATCGAGCGTGACCAGCAATTGCCGGTGGCCGCCAAGCTTGACCTCGGCATGGGTCACCCGGCCCTCCACCTGCGCCACCTCACCCTCACGCACGTCACGCAACTGGACCAGCCGCGTTTCGTCCTCGTAGCGCAGCGGCAAATGCAGCGCCAGGTCGATCGGTCGCAGCAGGCCGAGCTTGCGCAAGGCTTTTTGCGGGCCGGTCAGGGCTTTGGCGGTTGAAGTCACAGTCGGTTGGGGCATACGCGAATTTTGCATGGAATCAAAAAAGCTGTAATGCGAACTGATCCATGCATTGATTTCATTATCATCACGTCATGCCAGCCAACCCTGTCCTGCCCGGTCGTCACACCAACCTGCTTCATGCGCTGCTGCATCACTTGCGCAGTTGGTGGCACATGCTGCATGTGGGCTCGGTGGTGCTGGTGCTGGCACTCAGCCCGGGCAGCTACACCCCGGCATTTCGCCAGCGTACCGCGCAGCACATCTACACCAGCACCTGGCAGGTAATGCCCTGGTTTACCGCGCTATCGGCCTTGCTGAGCCTGGTGTTGATCCGCATTGTGGTGGTCACCGCGCTGAGTTATGGCCTGTCGCAATATGCCTTGCAGATGGTGGTGCGGGTACTGGTGCTGGAACTGATCCCCTTGTCGGCTGCCTTGTTTGTGGCCTTGCGTGCGGGTCTGGCATTCAACGCCGGCGCGGTGGACTTGGCAGCCAAACCACCAGTGGCTCATCGAAAACTGGACCTGGTTCACTTGCGCAGCCACTTGACACCGCGCGTGCTGGCCGATGCCTTTGCCGTGCTGGCGCTGGCCACGTTCAGCAGCGTGGTGGTTTTGGTACTGGCTTACCTCACGGTCTATGGCTTGTCGCCCTGGGGGCTGCCCGGCTTTACCCGCACCGTGGGCCAGGTTTTTGACCTGCCCGTGAGCCTGGGTTTTGCCCTGAAAACCCTGTTTTTCAGTCTGGCGGTCGCCGTGGTGCCGATGGCCGCCAGCCTGGAGACGGGGCAACAGCGTGTCACGGATACCATCCAGCCTGGTGCCGTGCGCCTGTTTATCGTCTTGTTTCTGCTCGAAGCGGCTTCGCTCGCTGTCAAATACATCTGACCAACCCCAACTGCCCCATGACCGACACCACCGAACCAACCCCTGCCTTGCCCCACATCGAGCGTCGCGCCAAAGGGCTGCTGTTGCTGATCGCCAGCCTGGTGGCGGGCTTCGTGCTGTACGTGATGGTGGCCCGCGGCGTCTTCGAGACCACCCAGCAACTGGTGCTGATCTCTGACGACTCCGAAGGCGTGATTGTCGGCATGGACCTGACGTTTTCCGGGTTTCCAATCGGCCGGGTACGCCGCATTGAACTGGCA
Organism: Betaproteobacteria bacterium HGW-Betaproteobacteria-18; assembly: GCA_002842265.1. Lineage (GTDB taxonomy): Bacteria > Pseudomonadota > Gammaproteobacteria > Burkholderiales > Burkholderiaceae_C > Rhodoferax. Next base: position 32,654 of record PHCO01000013.1, read on the forward strand.
CCCGACGGCATGGCCCGCATGATCATCGACGTGCCGCACAAGCAAGCCCACTGGCTACGCAGCTCCAGCATCTTTACGCTGGAGCGCGGCATGGTGGGCGACACCCGCATTCGCGCCTACAGCGGCATCATGAGCGACCCGCCGTTGCCACCTGATTCTGAGCGCACGCTGTTGCGCGGCGACACCTCGGCCGAGATGCCACGCCTGATCGCCTCGGCCCGGGCGCTGCTGGAAAACCTGGAGGCCATGACCAGCACCGAGTCGCCGCTGAACGCCAGCTTGGGCCACCTGAAAACCACCACCGAACGCATGAACGGCCGCTACGGCTTGCTCACAGGCGTCATGGGCAGCGACAGCAACGCCCAGAAAATCATACAAACACTGGAGCGCACCAATAGTTTGCTGGCCAAAGCGGAGCAACGCCTGTTTGACCAGGGCGGCGTGATGGACAGCACCCAGGCCACCCTGAGCAGCAGCAAAGCGGCGCTGGATCAGCTCCACACTGTGCTCAGCGACACCCGCAACACGCTGAAAAATGTGGATGCCGTGCTGGCCGAGGCCCAGGCAGTGGGCGCCAATGCACGCATCGCCAGCACAGACCTTGGCACCTTGCGCGCCGAAGTCGAAGCCAGCCTGCGCCGCTTGAGCCAACTCACCGACGAAGTCAACCGCAAGTGGCCGTTTGCCCGCGATACCGAGATCAAGTTGCCATGAGAAATTTTCTGTCCCTGACCGCCGCCCTGCTGCTCAGCGCTTGCGCCAGCACGCCACCACCGCCACCCGAGTGGCAAAGCCAGGCTTTTGCGGCACTTACCAGTTACACGGCGGCCTACCTGAGCGGCAACACCCGCGTGGCAGATGTTGAATTTGAGCGCGCCAAGACAGAAATCGCCCGCACCGGCCGCCCCGACCTGATGGCGCGCATCGAGCTGGTGCGCTGCGCCGTGCAAGTGGCCAGTCTGGTCATCACCCCCTGCGAGGGTTACCGAAACTTGGCGCAGGATGCCGCACCGGTTGAACAAACCTATGCCAGCTTCATCGCGGGGCGCTGGGCCGCCCTTGACGCGGCACAATTACCCATGCATTACCGCGCGCTGGTGGCACAAACCCAGGCCCAAGCCAGGCTGGATGCCAATTCAGCCCCGGAAATAACCACCCCGAGCCAAAGCAAATTGAATCAGATTGAAGACCCCTTGGCGCGCCTGGTGGCAACAGGTGCGCTGTTCCAAAGGGAGCCGTTAAGCACCGCCGATATCAATCAGTCTGTTGAGACGGCCTCCGCTCAAGGCTGGCGCAGGCCCTTGCTGGCATGGCTGGGCGTGCAGCTCAAACGCATCCAGACAGCGGGCAATGCCGACGCCGCAGCAGGCGTTCAACGGCGTATTGATCTGGTGTCACAGACAAAATAAGCGGTAGCCGCGCGGTAGTTAAAACGGCATTTTCGGCATGCCTTTCATGCCGCCCATGCGCTTCATCATTTTCATCATGCCGCCGCCCTTCATCTTTTTCATCATGTCCTGCATTTGCTCGAACTCCTTGAGCATGCGGTTGACTTCCTGCACCTGCACGCCGGCGCCGGCGGCGATGCGGCGCTTGCGGGTGGCCTTGATGAGCTCGGGTTTGCGCCGCTCCAGCGGCGTCATGCTTTGAATGATGCCCTCCTTGCGCTTGACGTCTTTCTCCACGCGACCCATGTCCATCTGACCGGCCTTGGCGGCCATGGCGGCTGGCAGCTTGTCCATCAGACTGCTCAAGCCGCCCATTTGTTTCATTTGCTGGATCTGGCTCAAAAAGTCGTTGAGGTCAAAAGAGGCACCGCTTTTGACCTTGGCCGCCAGCTTTTGCGCCGAGGCCATGTCAACCCCGGCCGTGACCTGCTCGACCAGCGCCAAAATGTCGCCCATGCCCAGGATGCGCCCGGCGTGGCGTTCGGCATCGAACACCTCCAGGCCATCGAGTTTTTCGCTGGTGCCGGCGAACTTGATCGGCGCACCGGTGATCTGGCGCACCGACAAGGCGGCACCGCCGCGCGAATCGCCGTCGAGCTTGGTCAGGATGATGCCGGTCAGCGGCAGTGCTTCCTTGAATGCCTTGGCCGTGTTGATCGCGTCCTGACCCTGCATGGCATCGACCACAAACAGCGTTTCCACCGGATGGATGGCGGCGTGCAAGTCCTTGATTTCGCGCATTAACACGTCATCAATGGCCAGGCGGCCCGCCGTATCGACCAGCAGCACATCAAAATAATGTTTGCGCGCATAGTCCAGCGCCGCCAGCGCAATGTCCACCGGCTTTTGCTCAGGCGTGCTGGGAAACCATTCGGCGCCGACCTGGGCGGTGACGGTTTTGAGCTGCTCGATGGCGGCCGGACGATAGACGTCGCCAGACACGGTCAGCACCTTTTTGTTGCGCTTTTCAATCAAATGCTTGGCCAGCTTGGCGGTGGTGGTGGTTTTACCCGCCCCCTGCAAACCCGCCATCAGGATCACCGCCGGTGGCTGCGCCGCCAGGTTGATGTCGGCCACGCCGTCGCCCATGGTCGCGGCCAGTTCCTTGTTGACGATGCTGACCAAGGCCTGGCCCGGTGTCAACGAGCCAAGCACGTCCTGGCCCAAGGCCTTGTCCTTGACGCGGGCAATGAAATCGCGCACCACCGGCAGCGCCACGTCGGCCTCCAGCAAAGCCATGCGCACCTCGCGCAACATGTCGGCCACGTTGTTTTCGGTGATGCGGGCCTGCCCGCGTATTTCTTTAACCAGGCGCGAGAGTTTGTCGGTGAGAGCGGAAGCCATAGGATATTTTTCCGGCAAACGGAACCTGAGTTAAGGCCAAGGGTGGAAAGGCAGGATACAAAACGCTAAACTGTACGCATGATTTTAGCCAGTGCAACACCCTTCACTTTGATCTTGGCCCTGTGCGCATCAGCCGCCTATGCTGCGTCTGCCACGGGTGCTGCCCGTATCGGTCAGACTCTGCCCCGGGTGGCGGTCTGGCTGGCATGGTGTTTGCATGGCATCTTGCTGGCTTCGGGTCTGTGGGGCAGCGAGCCGCGCTTCGGTTTTGCGCCCGCGCTGTCCGTCACCGCCTGGCTGGTCGGGCTGGTGTATGCGATTGAGTGCTACGTCTTCCCGCAACTCAAAACCCCCTGGCTTCTGTCGGGTGCAGGCTCGGCTGCTGTGCTGCTGGCTTTGCTGTTTCCCGGCACCTCCCTGAGCGCCAGCGCTTCGACCTGGCTGCCGCTGCATTGGGCTCTGGGGATTGCCTCCTATGGATTATTTGCCGTCGCCGTGGTGCACGCCTGGTTCATGACGCGTGCCGAGTCACGCATGCGCCTGGCAGCCAACGCCGCTGGCGGGCTGCCCCTGCTGACCATGGAACGGTTGACATTTCGCTTTGTCAACCTGGGATTTGCCTTGTTGACGGCGACCTTGCTGGCCGGATTTTTCTTTGGCAACCAGTTGTATGGCGCCGGCCACGCCATCAAATGGGATCACAAAACTGCGTTTTCAGTGCTGTCGTGGCTGATTTTTGCGGTGCTGATCATTGGGCGGGCCCGTTTTGGCTGGCGCGGCAAGCGTGCGGTGCGTTTTCTTTATACGGGTTCAGGTTTGCTGCTGTTGGCCTATGCAGGCTCGCGCTTTGTCATGGAAGTCGTGCTGGGACACATGCTGTGAAAGGCTTGTTGCTTTTGCTGCTGGTGCTCGCCGGTGTCTGGCTCTGGCGCAGTCGCGCGTCATCCTTGGGCCAGCAGCCATCACCGCCGCCCGTCCAGTCACCCCCCACGCTGGACACCGTGGCCTGCAGCCGTTGCACAGTGCATATTCCCCGGGCAGATGCGGTTCAGGGCAAGCACGGGAGTTATTGCTGCCTGGAGCACTTGCACCAATCGGAACCCTGAACAATGTTGTCCGCGCGGGCATCCACCTGGTTTGGCCTGAAAAAGCCAGAGGCCAACGCCGATTTCGACGACACCCCCGACGAATTTGAACGTTTATGGCGCGGCTTCATGACCGCTCGTGCCACCCTCGGATTGGTGCTGGTGGCATTGCAGGTCGGCCTATTCGTGCTGACCGCCCCCTCCCCCAGCCTGATCTCCTTGTGGATTTGCACAGCCTACCTGGTGGCAACACTGGCTGAGCGCGTCATGTCTGCGCCCCGGCAACTGGGGCCCCACTTCAATGGCTCATGGCTGCGCATTGTGGGCGTGGATTTGCTCGCGTTTGCTGCGCTTCAGACCCTGCAAGACAGCAGCATCAACTACACCCCGCTGTTCGCCTTACCGGTCTTGATGGCCTCCATCCTGGGTTCGCAGTTAATGGCCATGGCCAGCGCCGCCGGTGTCACCTTGCTGCTGTTTGGCTATGCCGGTTGGCTTTCCGTACAAGCGCCATGGAACACCAGCGCGCTTTTTTCACAGGCAGCTCTGACGGGCGCGGGCTGTTTTGCCATTTCATTCATTGCCCGTCAAATGGTGGCCCGTCTGGCCAGTGTTGAGTTGAAAGCACAGCGCAGCCAATTGGCTGCGGCCGTGCAGCGGCAAGTCAATGAACTGATCATCGAAACCTTGGGAGAAGGCGTTCTGGTGGTCGATGCGCAGCACCAGGTTCGATCAGCCAACCCGGCTGCCCAAAAGCAGCTGAGCCCCCCCCCAAGTGCACTGAACCAGCCGCTGGATCTGGCCAATGCACCGGTCTGGCAGGGTTTGCGCCAGCTGATCGATGAAACCTTTGCGACGCAGTTGG
>PHCO01000241.1 GCA_002842265.1 Betaproteobacteria bacterium HGW-Betaproteobacteria-18
TGCCAGCCAGTAATGGAACTCGTGGTAATACGCCGCCCGCTCGATCTCTTTCTGGAACAATTGGCTCGCGCTTACAAAATCGCCCTTCGCCATCGCATTTCGCCCGAGATCAAAAAAATGGAACGGCGGGTACGGCTGCAATTGCCGCAGGCGGTTCGCCCATCGCTCGGCTTCGCTATCGCGCCGCAGCGCCCTCAGCACCGGAATCACATTGGCCATCGCCACGGTATTTGCTGGCTCTACTGCCAACGCATGTTCAAAAACAAACGCGGCTTGATTGATGTGACCATGACGGCGGTAGATGAGCCCCAGCGTGTTGTAGGTAGCGGTGTAACGCGGCTCCAGGTCAATTGCAGTACGCGCCCACCAATAGGCGTTATCGATCTGGCCCGATGCCAGCGACTCGGCGGCACGATTGTTCATGTACATCGCTGTCACCGTGCTCTGCGACACATTTCTGACCGGCTGACCAAGCCGATACCTGTCGGGAAGAAAATCGATCACGGTTGCCGTAGTGTCCGTCGATTTGACGCCCTGTTCGGCGAACTTTTCACGCAATGCAACGTTGACATGGCCGTTGTAGAACACCAGGTCGCCATTTCGGCTCATGGCCCGTTCGCCCAACACCTCCTGAAACTGCACATCCAATCCCATCTCGTCGGCCAGTGAAGCGGTCAGGATTACCAGCGACAGGCAATTGCCCGCGCCTGCCGCGAACGCTTCAGCAGCGTTGCGAGTGAATGTGGCGTCGTACTCGATATTGAGCTTTCCACCCGATTGCAGTGCTTTGATCAAACCGAGCTGCGGCTTTTCAGTGTGCAATTGCCGCGCGATACCGGTCTTCAGATAGCTGCGCATCGGATCGGACAGTGCGAATACGGCATCACTGTCGATTGGCTCGTCCGCCGGCTTGAACCAACTGTCCCGGAACAAATCCGGCGCACGCTGGCTGATCGGCGTCGAAGCACAGGCGCCGAGCACGAGCACAATGAAAAACACCATCGGGCGCTGCATGCGAACCTCCGCGCCAATGCGGGCAATGGCCCTGCGCCACAAGTATCCGGCGGACATTTCGCCCACGTCAATGTGCCATTGGGCCTCTCATTGCAACACCTCTACTTTGACAATGCGTTCATCCACCCGTCCCCGATCATCCACCGCACGCAGACGGTGCGTGCCCGCATGCGGGGCTTGCCAGAACAGGGTTGCGCCGGGCGTGGAATGGCCCAGATAGGCGTCGTCGGCAAACCAGTACAGGCTGCGCACGGCGGCATCAACGCTGGCGCTCAGGGCGATGCGGTTGCGCTCGGGCTGGCTGCGGCGCAGTGCGTAGGTGACACCACGCAATGGCGAATCGATGCGTGGCGGGTCGCCGTCACCAGCAATGGTGTTTTCGCAATCGGCAGCCGCCGGTGGCTTGCGCCGTGGCATCCCGGCCTGTGCGAATACCTGCGCCAGATCCGAGGGCCAGTATTCGTAAACTTCGCGGTGGGTGTGCAATGGGTCGTAAGGCGGGCAGGCGACCGCGCCGCTACGGCTATCGATCATCAGCGCGCGATGCACGGTACTGAACCGGATCGGACTCTTGCCGGGAATGAACCAGGTATCGCCACGCTGCGGGCAGTCGGCATTGGGCAGATCACCGCTGGCCATGCAGATTTCGACCCGTTTGACGTTTTCCGGCAACCGCCAGGCCGGCTCGGCAAGCTGACGATCCTGCGCGACGATGGCATCAACGATACGGAAAAACAGCGGCGCCGCCGCTTGCGCACCGATCAACGCCGGATTGCCGCTGCCATCGAAATTTCCGCTCCACACCACCAGTACGTAAGGGCCGAACACGCCTGCCGCCCAGGCATCGCGAAACGCCCACGATGTGCCGGTCTTCCAGTACACCGGCAGGCCACGACTGCCGACCCGTGCCCCCTGCCCCAGCACACCATCATCGGGGCGCGGGTTGTGCCGCAGCATATCCATCACCATGAAACTGGCCGCATCGCTGAGCAGACGCACACCCGGTGTTGGCGGCGTATCGACACGAAAGCGCAGCGGCCGCATCAGCCCGCGATTGGCCAGCATCGCGTACAGGCGCGCCAGTTCCTGCATCGTCACTTCGCCGCCGCCGAGCACCAAGGCCAGCCCGTAGTGGCGTTCGCTGGCCATGCGGCTGATCCCGGCCGCCTTGAGCAAGCCATACAGATTAGGTGAAGCCAATCGTGCCGCCACCTGCACCGCTGGAATATTGCGGCTGCGGATCAAGGCATCGGTAGCGTTTACCGGCCCGAGAAATCGGCCATCGAAATTCTCCGGGCTGAACGGCCCGAACGCGCTCGGCACATCGCGCAGCACCGTGCGCGGATGCAGCACACCCTGATCGATACCCAAGGCATAGACGAACGGCTTGAGGGTAGAGCCGGGCGAGCGCTTGGCAGCGGTGCCGTTGACCTGTCCGGCGATGCCGGCATCGAAATAATTGGCAGAGCCAACCAGTGCCTTCACCGCCATGTCGCGGCTATCGAGCAGCAATGCAGCGGCGTTGTCGATGCCGCGCTCGCGCTGCATTTGCAGGAAGCCTTCGATCTGCCGCTCCAGCGTGCGCTGCAAGCGCAAATCAAGGGTGGTGTCGAGACGCGTTGGCAGCGCGCCAACGCGGCGTGTTGCCAGCAACAGCTGATCCACCGCGTGTGGCGCTGCGTACGGCAATGCCGATGGCATACGTAAGCTCAGCGGGAGCCGCAGCAACGCATCCTGGCCGTCATCGCCGCCGTGAACCATTCGCCAGCGCTGATACAACCGCGCCCGCGCCGCCACCAGCGAATCGCCAAGTACACGGGTACTGGCATCCGCATCACCAGTACCGAGGGTGCTGCGCAAGCGCCGGCTTGGGTCCTGCGGCAGCACTGCCAACACCAGCGTTTCGGGCAGGGTGAGGCGCGCCACCGGCTTGTCGAAATAGATCAGGCTGGCGGCACCAACGCCCTCGATATTGCCGCCATACGGCGCAAGATTGAGATACGCCTCCAGCAACGCGTCCTTGGAATAGCACAACTCCAATTGCAGCGCGCGCGCTACCTGTACCAGTTTGCCACCGGGGCTGCGCGTGTTGAGCCGGTACAGCAAACGCGCCAGTTGCATGGTGAGGGTGGAGCCGCCCTGACGTGGCCCGCGCATGACATAGGTTGCAAACGCGCCGCGCAGCAGGCTCAGCGGATTGACGCCGGGATGCCAGCGAAACCACTGGTCCTCCTGCAGCTGCACTGCCGCGATCAGTTGCGACGGCATTTGCGCCAACGGCAACCACAGCCGGTACTTGTCGTCGCGGCTGAGCACCAGCCGCAACAACCGACCGTCTGCGTCATACACCGCCGTCGATTCGGGCACCTGCGCTGACAGCGGTGGATGCGGCCACAAGCGGATGCCCAGCAACGACAGACCAACAACCGCAGCCACCAGCACGCGCCTGCGCCAGCGGCGACGGACGACGACAATCATCGTGATGCAACCGTTTGCGGTATAGCGCGCAGAGCATCGCAGTCGGCAAACGCGCGCACGCTTGCCAACGCCTTGTCGGCCCTGAACACCAAGCCTGGATCGTGATCTGGCGACGCTTGTCGCGCACAGGATGCGCTCCCACAAAAGCGTCGTGAGGCTCGCTGCAAGACGTCATCCCAAGGCCGCAGACTAGCGCCACCTGTCGCACATAGCGCCTGCCGCAGACACAATCTGGCGGCGCTCCCACAAAAGCCGGGTAACAGTTCCCTGTTGGAGCAACTGTGTTGCACGTCGGTGCGAGCCAGTGCTTCTGTGGGAGCCGGCCTGCCGGCGAACGAACTGGCGAAAGCGCTTCGCGCGCAGAGCCTGCCCCAGACTT
>PHCO01000242.1 GCA_002842265.1 Betaproteobacteria bacterium HGW-Betaproteobacteria-18
AGGTCCTGCTGCGCTCAGCCCTCACCCAGGTGATGGAGCGCAATGGCTGGACGGAAGACGCGACGCTCACCGAACGCGAACTGGCGATGCTGGTGATGCGCCTGGCATCGGACCTGAAGAAGCTGGATCCTGGATCGCAACGAGTCGCGATGGCGATGGATCTTTTGAAGAGAAAGGGTCTCACCTCTCCCCTGCGCACTGAGGGGCGCATAGATGGTGGCCTGCATGGCCTGGACACGTCGAGCCGTGTTCGTTTTTACGAGCACGATTTCTACCCATTGTCCAACTTCAGCTCATTCACATTGATCTGGTGCGGCATTCGCTTTGACACCTCGGAGGCGGCCTACCACTGGGAAAAATTTCCATCTGAGGAAGGTATTCGGTACGCGATTCAAACAGCCACTTCTGCTCATGAAGCCTACAAAGCTGCCGAGCGGTACAAAGCCCACCGGCGGCCCGATTGGGACGAGGTGAAGGTCGAGATCATGCGCAGGATCTTGCGTGCAAAGGTCGAGCAACACGAATACGTGAGACGCAAGCTGCTGACGACGGGAAATCGTGAGCTGGTCGAAGACTCGTGGCGCGATGATTTTTGGGGCTGGGGAGAAAACCGAGATGGCCAGAACATGCTGGGCAAGCTCTGGATGGAAGTCCGGGATGAAATCCAATCGAAAGGACAGCGTTCATGAGCGACCATTTCTATTTCACCCCTCCACGCGTCCTGCATGTCCCGCTGCGCCCGCCGCGCAAGGCCACGCCTGGCGAAGGCATCTATCTCCAGCTCTGGAAAGAATTCGCTGAGAGCCGTCCCAAAGAGTGGCACGCAATTTTCCAGACGAATGGGCCGGTGCGTCAGCGCGCTGCGTCGGTGGCCGCATCCTTCATGGCGTACATGGGCTGCGGGGGAGGTCGAGACTTCACCTTCAAGGCCGAGGCCGCTGCCGCGCAGGAGTCCGCTTTCGGGAGCCGGGAAGCTGCATTTCTCGCGACCTGGGCGGTCTTCAACCGCCGTCAGCGAGGGATCAATCGCGGACTTCGATCCAGTGAATTCATGTTGGCGAGCGCCTACCCAGTTTCGAGCTCCACGGCGAGATCAGTCGACTGGGATTTGGTCCCCAATGTCTCTCAGGAAGACAACGACATCCTGGAGAGCATGGTGTGCTGGTGGAGTTCCACACACGCGGGTGTGATCCGTGAGATTGCCGAGCCGATGCGAAAGGCCGAAGAGACAAAGCAGTTCTGCCGTCTCTTCGAGCGGGAGCCCCAGACATGAGCAAGTGCTACGTCATCAGTGTGCATCACACCCTCCACGAGCACCGCTACAGGACACGAAGGAAGCAACTGGCATGAAGCTCATCGGGATCAACTTCAAGGGGGCGATGGTGCGTTCGCTGCGTCGAGAGGCCGCGGCCCGCAAAACGCAGACGAGGCGCCTACCGACGGCCAGGAACTGCCTTGTGGATGGCGCGGGCATGAGCCAGAAGCGCTGGGACGCCATGGGCTTTGACTTCGCAAGTGCGTGGATCGATGAAGGTCCGTCTCCCGTTGGAAACGCAGGCCCGTGCCTGCATGTTCCTGCCAGAGCGGGGACCGTGCATCGAATCTACCCTCGCGCTTGCATCGGGGATCAGTTCTGGGTGCGGGAGTCATGGGCCTTCCACGTCCAGGCGCAGTCTGCCTTGCGCGACGAAGATGGCCCGTTCGCCTATGCCGCTGATCCTGGCTCCATTCAATATCGACTCGCTGAACGCTGGACGCCAGGCATTCACATGCCTCTATGGGCATCCCGCATCCGTCTGGACATCACCAACATCCGATTCCAGCGGCTGCAGGACATCAGCGACAGCGATGCGTGGGCGGAAGGCATCGACGCTGCAGAAGCGCTCTCGATGGGTTGCACAGATGGTGCCGCACGTGCAGCCTACAGCGCCCTCTGGGAAGCGATCAATGGTGATGGATCGTGGGATCAGAACCCGTGCATCCTGGCCTATACCTTCAAGGATGTTCCAGCATGACCCAGGACATGTTTGCCCTCCCCGCCCTCGCTCAGGATCTGGGCCAGTGGTTCACCCCCGCCTGGGCGGCCGAGGCGATCATTGAGCAGAAGTTCTCCTGGCTGGCTCCGGGGGACCGGGTGATCGAGCCTTCGTGCGGGGATGGCGCATTCCTGTGCGCCCTGCCCTCCACGGTTGAGGCTGTGGGAATCGAAATCGATCCCCTACTGGCGGGGCTGGCCATGGCCAGCAGCGGGCGCCGCGTCATCGTCGGAGACTTCCTGCAGGTCGGGTTGGAGGACCTCGGGAAGGTGCGTGCCATTGTCGGCAACCCGCCCTTCCGCGCGGACCTGATCGCCTCGTTCCTGAACCGGTCGGCCGAGTTGCTTGAGGATGGCGGCCAGGCTGGGTTCATCCTGCCAGCCTATGTGATGCAGACCAGCTCCAAGGTGGAGCTTTTGGGCACCCACTTCAGTATCCAGCAGGAGCTCTTGCCGCGGAACCTGTTCCCTCGCCTCAAACTGCCGTTGATCTTTGCGACCTTCACGAAGGAGCGCCAGCGCAAGCTGCACGGGTTCTTGCTCTACAGGGAGGCCAACGAGGTCGCCAAGGTGGAAAAGCGCTGGCGCGAGATGCTCAGCAAGGAGCGCGACACCCGGGGCTCCTGGTATGTGGTCGTGCGCGAGGCACTCCTGGCGCTGGGTGGGGAGGCCGACCTCGAAAGCGTCTATCGTGCGATCGAGCCCCGCCGCCCAACAGTCAATGCGCATTGGCGCGAGAAGGTGCGCCAGGTGCTGCAACACCCTGCCCGCTTTGCCCGGACTGGCCCGGGCAGGTATCGGGCTTGCGATCTACAGTCCACCGCGGCTGTCGGCGGCCAGCACATCACTCGCCCGCGTGCAACTGCACCAGAATGCCGACAGCTAGCAATCACTGAAGTGGAGTAGTTCCCATGCACGCACCTCGCTTCCATCCCGACAACACAACGCCGAAGGGCGATGGCTGGATCTGGGTGTTTGGCTCGAACCTGGCCGGCCGCCATGGCAAAGGTGCAGCCAAGGTGGCCAAAGTGAATTTCGGCGCAGCCTATGGGGTTGGGGCAGGCCCCACCGGGCGCTCCTACGCCATCCCCACAAAAGACGCTGACCTTCAGGTGCTTTCAATCCTGGAGATCGAGCAGTCGGTGGACGACTTCGTGCGGTATGCATCCACACATCCGGAGCACCGTTTCTTTGTGACCCGGGTGGGGTGTGTCCTGGCGGGTTTTTCAGACGAGCAGATCGGGCCGCTGTTTGCCGACGCCCCGATGAACTGCTCTTTGCCGATCGAGTGGATGTTGCACGTGCGCAACCGGGGAACTGCATGAAGCGGGAATCCGTGGATCAGCTCATTGCGCGCGTCATGGCCGCTCACCAGGGAACCACCCCCAAGGCGCTGGCTGTTTACTACGAGGACGTCCACCAAGAGCTCGCGCCCTTGGCGCGGGATCTCGAAGCTTCATGGTTCTACCCGACCAAAACCATAAATCACAAAGGACAACTCATGTCATCCAATTCTGCTGTGGCTGCGATCGCGTTCGCGCTCAACGCTTCCACCGAGTGTTCCATGGAATTCCTGCGCTGCTGGTTTCAAGGGGACTTTGACGCTGTCCGACGAGAGTGGCCAGAAGCGCCAGATGCTGTGTTTGTTGGCGCTGACCCGCTACACCAACAATCTGGCGTGGTCTCGCCAGCACTGGAGTGGCCGAAGCAACGCGACGTGGGTCGCGCAGAGGATATGGGCTCAGGGCATCTGCGGCTTGTGCTCGATGCTGACAACGATGTCTGCGTCGAGGTCTTCGACGGCGAAAAGGTATTTGCAAGCGTGGAATTCTGCAA
>PHCO01000243.1 GCA_002842265.1 Betaproteobacteria bacterium HGW-Betaproteobacteria-18
CGTGTAAAAACCGCCCAGTCGCATCTGCGCCGACACCACCATGAACGAAAACAGCAGCAGCACGGTGGGCAAATCCACCGCGCGGGCGGCTTGCCCGGTGGTCATGGCCCCCAGGCCAACCACGCCAATGGCGCCCAGCAGCGCGACCCCGGAGCGATCGAGCTTCAGGCGCGGCAGACCGCCCAAAATCATGCCGGCATAGACAGTGACAAAAATCACCACAATGCCCCAGTCAAGCAGACCATGTTCAGGTTTCATGAATGAACTCTCGGGGTGGATTGAAGCCGGGCGGCATCCGTTGCACGGGGTGTTCGCCGTGGTCCGTAAAATTGCAGCTAACTTTAACCTTTTTATATTTGCCCCATGACATCCAAACACTTGCAACGTGGCGCCTTGAATGGCGGTGTAATCGCTATGCTGATCGGTGCCATGGCGTTGGGCGCTTTGCTCATCTATTCCGCCGCCTCTGGCTACGAACTGCCCTTTTGGCCGGCGATGGCCGTCATTGCCGTGAACGTGGTGGCGGCAGGCCGCCTGGTCTGGACGGTGATCCAGGCCAAAAAACGCCGTTAATCAACCCGGTTGTGCGCTTGCCGCAAAGCAAGCTGAAACGCCTGCGTCACACGTGCGGGCTGCGGCGAGGCCCGCATGATGCTGAAAAAGCTGCAACGGTAATTAAATGTCTGCGGCTGCACGGCGCGCATCCGGCCCAGATGCACAAAAATTTCCGCGTAGTGGTCGGGTAAAAAACCAAGAAAACAGCCCGACAGAATCAGCGTGGCGATCGACTCCTGGTCATAGCCGGTGGCGCTGCGGGCCAATTGCACCTGTTGGGCCAGCTCCATGTTGGGCGAGTGGTAACCCAGGCCGGCAAAAGCATAAGCGCGCAAGGCATCCCAGTGGTGCGGCTCCAGCGCGGTATCGGCCGCGAACAAAGGGTGCGCCGCACCGCAATACAAATACATGGTCTCGGTGAACAGCTCGTCATAGGCCAGCACGGCCGAACTGCGGTGACCGGGGATGATGCCCACCTGAAACTGCCCGTCAAGCACGCCGCGCTCGATGCTGTTGAGCGGGGCTACGTGCAGGTGCAGGCGCACGTCAGGTGCTTGTTGCACAAAGCGCTGGATGGCGGTGCCGATGTGAGCAGCCGGATTGCTGGCGGTTTTGTCGAACACGGCAATGTGCAGCTCGCCGCCCATGCGCTGGTGAATTTCATCGACGCTGCTTCGAAAGGCATCGACCCCGGCCAGCAGGCGCAGCGTCTCGGCATAAATCTGCTCGCCCTCGGGGGTCAGGGCAAAACCGGCACGGCCGCGGCGGCACAGGGTCAGCCCGAGTCGCGTTTCCAGGTCTTTGATATGGCGGCTCACCGTCGAGGTGCCAATGTTGAGCTCCAGCTCGGCCGCCGCCATGCCGCCACAGTCCACCACCGTTTTGAAGACACGCAGCAGGCGGATGTCCATGTCGCTCAACTGGCCCAGGGCAGCGCGGGTTTTTACTTGCATGGATTTGCAACCAAGTTGTGATAGTTAAACATTTATAAGAGTAACAGAGTCGCGCACAATCGCCAACTTGCTCTTTTGGAGAAGCCATGAACATGACCCCCGCCCAAGCCCTGACCCGCCCCCGCACCGATGCCGCCTGGCTCGATGCCCACTGGATGCCCTTTACGGCCAACCGCGACTTCAAGGCCCACCCGCGCATGATGGCCAGCGCCCAGGGCTGCTACTACACCGACATCGACGGCCGCCCCATTTTTGACGGTTTGTCGGGCCTGTGGTGTTGCGGCCTGGGTCATGGCCGCACGGAGATCGTTGAAGCCGCCACGCGCCAGTTGGCCAGCATGGACTATTCGCCTGCTTTCCAGTTTGGCCACCCGCTGTCGTTTGCCCTGGCCAACAAGCTCAAGGAGCTCACGCCTGAAGGGCTGGACTATGTGTTCTTCACCGGATCGGGTTCGGAGTCGGCCGATACCTCGCTCAAAATGGCGCGCGCTTACTGGCGTGCCAAAGGTCAGGCCGGCAAAAGCCTGCTGATTGGCCGTGAAAAGGGCTACCACGGGGTCAACTTTGGCGGCATCTCGGTGGGCGGTATTGGCGGCAACCGCAAGACCTTTGGCCAGGGCATTGCCGCCGACCATCTGCCGCACACGCAGCCGCTGGCGGGCTCGTTTTACCGCGGCATGCCGCCGGCTGAGGGGCCGCATGGCGCGGTGCTGGCCGAAGACCTGCTCAAACTGATTGCCCTGCACGATGCCAGCAACATTGCGGCGGTCATCATCGAGCCCATGTCGGGCTCGGCCGGCGTGGTGGTGCCACCGGTGGGTTACTTGCAGCGCATCCGCGAAATTTGCACCGCCCACAACATCCTGCTCATTTTTGATGAAGTCATCACCGGTTTTGGCCGCATGGGGGCCTACACCGGTGCCGAGGCTTTTGGTGTAACGCCCGACATCATGAACGTGGCCAAACAGATCACCAATGGCGCGCAACCGCTGGGTGCGGTGCTGGCCAGCAAAGACATTTACGACACCTTCATGGCGCAAGGCGGGCCGGATTACATGCTCGAATTTGCCCACGGCTACACCTACTCGGCGCACCCGGTGCCGTGCGCGGTGGGCCTGGCCACGCTGGATATTCTGGTGCGCGAGAACATGATTGAGCGCGTCCAGGCCTTGACGCCGACGTTTGAGCGCGCGGTGCACAGCCTCCAAGGTGTCAAACACGTGACAGACATTCGCAACTTTGGGCTGGCGGCCGGCTTGACCATCGATGCACTGCCGGGTGAACCCGCCAAACGTCCGTACCAAATCGCCATGGCCATGCTGGCCAAGGGTTTTTATGTGCGCTACGGTGGCGACACCATCCAGTTGGCTCCACCGTTCATTTCAACGCCTGAGCAGATCGACAGCCTGGTTAATGCGCTGGGTGACACCATCCAGCAAACCGTTTGATTTCCTGCGTTCTCACGACGGCGTCAAATTTTTAATGATTCAAGTACCAGGTGCAATTCATGCAAAACCTTCCCCAAATCCAAGACCTTCCCCAGATTCAACACCTCATCGACGGCCAATTGGTGGCTGGTGGCACGCGCCTGGCCGATGTCTTCAACCCCGCCACCGGCCAGGCTGAAAAGCGCGTCCCGCTGGCCGACAAACTCACTGTGGAGCACGCCATTGGCTGCGCCCAGGCCGCCTACCCGGGCTGGCGCAACACGCCGCCGCTCAAGCGCGCCCGCGTCATGAGCAAGCTGAAAGTGCTGCTGGAGCAAAACGCCGACGCCATCTGCGCGCTGGTCACCGCCGAGCACGGCAAGGTGCTGAGCGACTCGCTGGGCGAACTGCAGCGCGGCATTGAAAACGTCGAATATGCCAGTTACGCGCCCGAGCTGCTTAAAGGCGAGCACAGCAAAAACGTCGCCCCCGGCATGGATTCGTGGAGCGAGTTCCAGGCGCTGGGGGTGTGCGCTGGCATCACGCCGTTCAACTTTCCGGTGATGGTGCCGCTGTGGATGTGGCCGATGGCGGTGGCCTGCGGCAACACCTTCATCCTGAAACCGTCCGAGCGCGACCCCAGCAGTGCCCTCTTGGTGGCCGAGCTGGCGCTGCAGGCCGGCCTGCCGCCGGGCGTGCTCAACGTGGTGCATGGCGACAAGGAAGCGGTCGATACCTTGCTGACGGACCCGCGCGTCAAGGCCGTCAGCTTTGTCGGCTCCACGCCGATTGCCGAATACATCTACGCCACCGGCTGCGCCCACGGCAAACGCGTGCAGGCGCTGGGCGGTGCCAAAAATCACGCCGTGGTCATGCCTGACGCGGACATTCCGAACGCCGTCAATGCCCTGATGGGCGCGGCTTACGGCTCG
>PHCO01000244.1 GCA_002842265.1 Betaproteobacteria bacterium HGW-Betaproteobacteria-18
ATGAGCACGGCAGCCCACGCATTGACCTCGGTTGCAGAATTTCACAACCCCAACGTGGTCAAGGTGGTGCTTGATGCCCAGCACATGGCGCTGTATTTCAGCCGCGCGCCCATGCCCTACCCGCGTGACACCCCAGACCAGTTGCCCAGCCCCGCTCCTCTGCGCCATATCGGTATTTACGCCTACCGGGTCAGCTTTTTGCGCCTGTTCCCCAAACTGGCGCAAGCGCCGCTGGAGCGCACCGAATCGCTCGAACAATTGCGCGCCCTGTGGCACGGGCATCGCATTGCGGTGCACATCACCCAGCATGCGCCCGGCCCCGGCGTTGACACACCGGAAGACCTGGAACGGGTGCGGCGTTTGCTGGGCGGCTAGGGCATTTTTTCGAAAAACGTGTAAGCCATGCCCAAGCTCTCGCGTGCTATTCTCAAACCTGACGCATTGCTTCATTTCTCAATAAGTACCCGAGGGCAAGTATGAAACTCATTTTGTTGGGCGCACCCGGCGCTGGTAAAGGCACACAAGCCACTTTCATTTGTCAAAAATATGGCATTCCCCAAATTTCCACCGGTGACATGTTGCGCGCTGCCGTCAAAGCGGGTACGCCACTGGGGGCTCAAGCCAAACAAGTCATGGATGCCGGTGGCCTGGTCAGTGACGACCTGATCATCAACCTGGTGAAGGAGCGCATTGCGCAGTCTGATTGCGCCAACGGTTTTTTGTTTGACGGCTTCCCCCGCACCCTTCCCCAGGCCGATGCCATGAAAGCCGCTGGTGTCAAGCTCGACTATGTGCTGGAAATTGACGTGCCGTTTGAGGCCATCATTGAGCGCATGAGCGGACGTCGCTCACACCCGGCGTCTGGCCGCACTTACCATGTGACCTTCAACCCGCCCAAAGTGGCCGGGATTGATGATGTGACCGGCGAACCGCTGGTCCAACGTGCTGACGACCAGGAAGAAACCGTTAAAAAACGTCTTGACGTGTACAGAGCGCAAACCCGTCCGCTGCTGGAGTACTACTCGGCATGGGCCAAGGCAGACCCCACCGAAGCCCCCAAATACTGCGCCATCAACGGCACCGGCAGTGTCGAAGAAATCTCCGCACGCGCCTTCGCGGCGCTGGCTGGTTAAACGGTCTAGCGCATCAGTTCCAGCATCATCGCCACCCTGGCTTTGACGGGACTGAGCCCCTTGCTGTCTGCAAACGCGCTGCCTGCCACCGGCAGCACGCGCCCCTCACCGCAACGCGAAGTGCGTTGCACCCGCAACCCCTTCTGCTCGGCACGTTGCAGCGCTGCGGCCAGATCAACGTGAAGCGTGCCATTACCGGTACCCGCCACAATCAACCCTTGCAGTGGTGCCACGCCCGGCAAAGGCTGCAGTAATGCGTCCACCACGGCAGCACTGCCACCAGCGTAGTTCATGACGATCTCAACCCGGGGCCAAACCTTGATGGCTGCAATTTTTTCAAGCGCTATGGGTGATTGATGGAGCAAGCCTGGTGGCCAGTTTTTGACCAGGCGCAAGCGACCTTCTTCAACATAACCCAGCGGCCCGGCGTCGCCCGAGCTGAAGGCATCGGGGCGGTAAACATGCACTTTTTGCACCGCCAACGCACTGTGGACGGCACCGGCACACACGGCCATCACACCACACGCGCCAGGTGTAAGAGCCACAGCCACCGCATCCAGCAAATTTTGCGGACCATCGGGCGCAAGGGCTGAGGCGGGGCGCATGGCACAGGTCAGCACCACGGGCTTGTGCAATTGCAGTGCAGAAGGCAGCACGGCATGCAGGAAAAAAGCGGTTTCTTCAAGCGTGTCTGTACCGTGCGAGATCACCACGCCAGCGACATCGTTTTGCGCCAAGTGCTGCTGCACGCTTTGGGCCAGCGCCGTCCAAATGGCAAAACTCATGTCCTTGCTGTCAATTTGTGCCACCTGCTCAGACACCAGGGCATGGCCCTGGAGCACCCCCGTCATGCCAGCTACGCCAGCCAGCAATTGGGCCACACCCACCTGGGCGGCGCTGTAACCCAGGTTATCTTCAGCATGGGCGGCGGTACCGGCAATGGTGCCACCAGTGCCCAACACAACAATTTTTTTCAAGTTTTTATCAATCACCACTTGCAGTCTTTCTTAAACTGGTTAAAAATACAGTTACTGGATAAGAAACCAGTACTATTGTTTCACCGTCACCTCAGGAGTCGCCATGCTAATCAGACCCAAACTGACTGATCGCCAGCAACAGATCCTCGATCTTATCCAGCGTGCCATTGCCCGCACCGGGGCACCCCCCACACGTGCAGAAATCGCCACCGAACTCGGCTTCAAATCCGCCAACGCGGCCGAGGAGCATTTGCAGGCGCTGGCACGCAAGGGCGCGATCGAACTGGTCAGCGGAACCTCGCGCGGCATTCGCCTGAAAAGCGACACCTTGCAAGCCATCAACGCATCACGCAGCAAATCACTGGCGCAGTCGGTGGCAGATTTTGCCCAACTGGCATTGCCGCTGATCGGGCGCGTCGCCGCAGGCTCCCCCATTTTGGCGCAAGAGCACATCGACAGAACCTATTACGTGGAAAACAGCCTGTTCCAGCGCAAGCCTGACTACCTGCTCAAAGTGCGCGGCATGTCCATGCGCGATGCAGGCATCATGGACGGTGACCTGCTGGCGGTGCAAACCACTCGTGAAGCAAAAAATGGCCAGATTGTGGTGGCCCGGCTGGGTGATGAAGTCACCGTCAAACGTTTCATGCGCCACAACAACCTGATCGAGCTCCACCCTGAGAACCCGGACTACCAGACCATTGTGGTGGAGCCCGGCGAAGCCTTTGAAATCGAGGGCCTGGCGGTCGGCCTGATCCGCAACACCATGCTGATGTAAACCACACAGTCCCTGATTTTTCTTCCCATTCCACCCAGCCAGAGCCACTCACAATGAACATTGCGCACTCCCCACCCCTCCATTTCCCAAACGTGGTTCACTTCAAGGCACCCAATCCCCGAGCCTGCACCCGAGGCAGTGCAGGCGCATTGCGGCCCTTGCGTGTGCTGCGCATGCTGGAGGCCGGTCAAACATCTTCACAAATAGGACGACTTGTGATTTCTGGACGCATGGCCGATGTCTGCGCCGAGCTGGATCGCTTGGCTGCGTTCGAACACAGCCACTAAATCGTTCGCCTCGTCCCTATTTTTGGACGACTTTTCGCGCCAGTGCCACCCGTCAAGGCACAATCCATGTCATGAATATTGTGATACTGGATGATTACCAAGATGCGGTGCGTAAACTGGCCTGTTCAGCCAAGCTGGAGTCTTATCAAGCCAAGGTTTATACCAACACCGTCAAGGGCTTGGGGCAACTGTCGGTGCGACTCAAGGACGCCGACGTGATTGTGCTCAACCGCGAGCGCACCCATATGCCGCGGGCACTGATTGAAAAGCTGCCCAAACTCAAGCTGATTGCCCAAACCGGCCGCGTTGGCAGCCACCTTGATGTCAACGCCTGCACCGAGCGCGGCATTGCGGTGGCTGAAGGCACTGGCTCACCGGTGGCGCCGGCAGAGTTGACCTGGGCGCTGATCATGGCCGCATCACGAAGGCTGCCCCAGTACATCGGCAACCTCAAGCACGGTGCCTGGCAACAGTCCGGACTGAAATCCAGCGCCATGCCAGCGAATTTTGGCTTGGGAACGGTGCTCAAGGGTCGCACCCTGGGTATCTGGGGATTTGGCCGAATCGGTCAGCTGGTTGCAGGTTACGGCAAGGCCTTCGGCATGCGGGTCATGGTGTGGGGACGCGCACCGAGTCGGCAACTCGCCATCGAGCAGGGCTATGAGGCTGCCGCAACACGCGATGCATTT
>PHCO01000245.1 GCA_002842265.1 Betaproteobacteria bacterium HGW-Betaproteobacteria-18
GCGTAAACCTCTCGTGTCGCACGATCGTAGTGCGCGGCCAGGAACACCGCTAGGCCAAGCACTCGTATCCTCGGGATCGATGCATATGATGTTTCCTTGGAACTCGTCACCCCATCGACCTGCGCGACCAGCCAGATTCCAAAAATCATGTGGTTCCATTGGATGGCCAATCCCTTTGCGAGGGCCGCGCACTACGATCGTGCGACACGAGAGGTTTACGCCCTCGATCAAAGTAGAAGTACATACCAAGAAGCGAATCTTGCCCGATCGGAAAAGCCGTTCTATCTCTAACCGGATCAGCGATGGCATGTTGCCGTAGTGAAACGCCACACCGTGCTCAACTAGCGGCGCAAGTCGAAAGTCCTGGTGCACGCCCTTTCGAGCAAGTTCGGCGAGTTGAGAGAGCTCTGAATCGATGGACTCAAGCTCGGGCAAGAGCTGACTGATTAGATCAGCGACCTCTTCCGCCTCTCCTGCGCCATTCGTGTAAACGAGTGTTCCGCCTCTCTCACCGACAGCTGCCGCGATGAACGCTAGTCGCTTTCTTAGTCCCGCCGGCGTACTCGCAAGCTGAAGAATGCCAACTGGAAGTGTAGAGGTCTGCTGGCGAAGCACTAGGCTCCAGCGCTTCGATTTTCGAGGCACTTGGGTCGCAACCATAAGGTTCTGAAGGACGGTGGAGGCGTCGCTATCGATGGCGATGGTCTGCACACCGTCGGGCGCATCCGTGAGTAACTCTTCCGGGTTTTGGGTAGCGGGGCTGATAAACACAACTTTCAGCTTCGAGCTAGCTCGGGTGGCCCGCTCAATTGCATCCTGCAAAATCACGCCACGCTGATTGTCACCGATCTTGTGCGCCTCGTCCACAATAAGCAGGTCGATGGAGAATTCGTCGCTGAGCACGTTGGCGAGAAGGTGCAATCGTTCTTGCGTAAAGACAAGTATCACTCGCGTACCGCCAGTTCGTGCAGTCCTGTACTTATCGGTGAGCGGTAGGGACGAGACCTCGACCAATCCGGTCTCGCCGAGGAGATCCTGAAGATTGGTCTCTATTTCTGAAACCAGAGCACGGGTCGGGGCGAGGTAGACTGCCACCCGTGTCTCACCCGCAATCACTTGGTCGATCAGCCACTGAAGTACGAGAAACGTCTTGCCTGAGGCGGTAGGCGCGGATGCCGAGAGCCAGCCTTCCCCTACCGCATTGGTCCAAAAGCGTTGCTGGAAATCGTTTACTTGCAGCCAGACGCCGCTCGATTGCACCAAAATGGAACGGTCTATCTCGCGACGCTGAGCCTCTAGGCGCAACGCGATGCCCAGCCGCCCGTCGATGCCGGGTGCCAGCAACTCGCGATTGATCGCCAACCCGATAGCCCGGAAATTGGAGAGTTTACCCAAGAGTACGGCACCCGCATCTTTGAGCGCTTGATCGTCCGTCAAAGAAATTGCAGCAGTTGCGATTCGGAGCGCGGCCTCTTGATCAATCCGTTGTTCGGATCGAGCTAGTATGCTGCCGGCGAGTAGTAACCTTGGCCAATCAATCGTCGTCGAGGAGGAGATTGAGGGATCAACCAGCAGATTATCGAGTTCCATTCGAACAGTAAGTCGAGTAATCGCATCGAGTTCATCCCGAATGCCTACCTGGAGAAGCCACGATTGGAGTTCGGCTAGGCCCACTATTCCTTGCCCCCCATCGCCTTGAGGAACGCGGCCCGGAAGGATTTGGCCGACGGTAGCGGGATGCAAAAAAACTCGATTTCCATTTGTTCGAGTTTCTCCAATTTAAGCTGCTTTCCGATATTTTTGATCCAACTAGCGAGTTCGGTTCGGGAGGCTTCAACGATCTCGTCAGCAACCGCCTTCACGTCGCTTTTTGGGTAGAACGACGCGTCGAAGCCTACAAGGGCTACGCCGCAGTATTGGACTCGTTTAGACATTACCGAGGATCTGTCAAAATAATTCTTGAGCGCATCGGTGAGTGCCGGGTTGCTCAGGTCGGCCTTGTCACTCAGGAGCACTAGGTCACGCTCCCGTTCCGCCTCATCGTGTTCGAGCTCGATCAGAAACGGAGCGAGGGATTTGAGACAGTCGCGAATCGCAGCATTCGCATTCCCGTAGATTTTTGATTCACCCCAGTAGAGCTTCAAAATGCCTTCCGGTGTGACGCCGGCATATACTCCGTCTGCGCCGTGATAGTGCATACGTGTATCGGTCTTGAGATCCATCTTGCAAAGAATCTGTGGCATTTTGAGGAAACGCTCCGCCAGTAGGAACAACAGCATCTCTCCGCCTTCACCTGATTTGGCAAGATCAGTAAACGTACGCTTGGCTTGTGCGAAGAGCTCGGCAACTGCCTCCGTGCTATTGAACTTATTGTCGCGCGCCTTAGCGTGGGCGACCTTCGAGCGCGGTATAGCATAGTCAACGGCGGCGTTCCGCATAAATTCCGCCAAACGATACGGTTGAACACGGCCGTTTCCATCCACGGTAAGGCAGTGACAGTGAATCTTGACCAACTGCCCGGCAATGACAACGTCTCGCTCTACAAGCGTAAGGTGAACCTCTAGTGCTTCTGGGTTTCCTGTCAATGCAGACGCTAGGTCGGTGGCGGTGATGGTCGACAAACGACTTCCTCCTGAGATGGCCCCTTCAATAGTGCCAAGGCATTTTTGTAAAGTTCCGGCTAATTCTAAATGCATTTCTGGTCGTTGCATTAGAGGTTTTGTGCCGTTTTTCGCGGCGCGGTCAGTTAACTAGGGCACTGTACGGCTGGGCTTCGTTGTGGTCCCGTTGCAGAATGAGCGATGCTTTCGGGAAGAAGCACTCTGCCAAGTTCAGCATTCCATCGGTGACAATGGAATATGCTTGAACGTACAATCCATGATTAGGTACTACTCTCGCGGAGTCACACGGTAAGCCTTGCCATTTGACACCGGAAAATAATACGGGTCTGCCACCCTATTGATGCGGGGCAACCGGACGCTGCGCGATAAAACCGCGCAGTGCCGTTACCTTGAACGCGGGCCATCTACTAGTCACACACTGTTAACCAAAGGAGAACTCATGGCTAATTTGTTGTATGTAGACAATTCGAATGTATGGATCGAAGGCATGCATGTCGCGGCTTTCTCGAATGGACTAGCGCCAGATGTGTGGTCCGCGGTTAAGAACAAAATCTGCGATCAGTCGTGGAAACTTGATTTTGGCAAACTATTCCAGTTTGCTGGCGGTAACAAAACAGACGTAAGAAAGGCTGCTCTTTTTGGTTCACGCCCACCACAAAACGATAGCGTCTGGGAAGCGGCTCGCCGAAATGGTTTTGAGGTCATCACCTATGACCGCAATATCGCAAATCACGAAAAGAAAATCGACACTGACATTGTCGCCACGATGATCGAAGATTCGTACGAAATCCTGAAACCAGGAGATGAAATGACATTGGTGTCTGGTGTCTGGTGACTCTGACTATGTGCCTGCAATCGAGAAGTTAAAAAAACGCGGTATTGCTGTCCATGTAGTCTTCTGGAAGCACGCATCCAGAGAGTTGAAAGAGGCTGCTTCCACTTTTACAGAGTTGGATCAATTCCTTCAACACTTAGCACGTTAATAGGCGTTGGCAATTGTTTGGGCTTGCGGGGCTTTCAACGTCCGTTTGCTAACCAGGCTACTTCCACTTCAGGCACGGAGTACGCATTTGCCGAATAAGGAAGCTGCCGGTCGCCATAATTTGACTCCGACAGGCAGCTACCCGGCCCGACGTCCCCCCGGAATTGAGTAGCACGTGACTTTGGAGTCCAATCCCACCATCAAGGAGATTGGACATGAAGAAGCGATTCACTGAAGAACAGATC
>PHCO01000246.1 GCA_002842265.1 Betaproteobacteria bacterium HGW-Betaproteobacteria-18
ATGCCCTGTTTGACGCGGGCCACATCAACGAGTCTCAGTCTGCGCAACGGTATGCCATGCCGGTCTTGTCGGACATGACCAAGGTCGCATCAGACTCTCGTGTCTACAACGTGTACGGCAACGCCATGAACAATGGCGAGAAGATCATCGAGATCTTCACGCGGAACATCACGGCGTCCCTGGACAGCTATTCCATCTTGTCCGGATACACGCGGTTCAACCTTGGGGTCGCGCGGGCTGTGGCCATCGATCTCCAGGACGTGGTCGGATCCATGACGAGCGAGGAGGGGCGCCGGCGCTCTGGGTTGATGTTCTTGCTGGCCCGGCGCATTGGGGCTCGCAACTATTTCCTGAAGTGGGACGAGATCGAGAAGCTGTGTCCGCCCAGGTATGCGCGGTATCAGCAGACGCGGGTGTCCAAGCTGTGGGAGACCATCAAGTTCCTTCAGTACGACGAGGCCCACTACTTCTCGGGCATCAAGTCTGTGACGGAGCTGGTGCAGGCGGACTTGCGTACAGGCCGGAAATTCAACCTCGTTTCGGCCATGTTCTCGCAGCTGCTGGACGATTTCAGCGATTCGTTGATCGAGAACACCTACATCTTCTTCATCATGGGACTGGGCGACGCCTCGCCAGGCAAGGTCAAGAACATTTTCGGGCTCAGCGAGGACGAGATGACGGCCATCTCCCGCTATTGCGTTCGACCGGGCGCCATGTTCGCGCG
Source organism: Betaproteobacteria bacterium HGW-Betaproteobacteria-18 (assembly GCA_002842265.1). Classification (GTDB taxonomy): domain Bacteria; phylum Pseudomonadota; class Gammaproteobacteria; order Burkholderiales; family Burkholderiaceae_C; genus Rhodoferax. The sequence continues at coordinate 725 of PHCO01000246.1, forward strand.
CTTCAAGACCAAAGAGGGGACCCTCTCCCAGATCTTGCGCCTCAACGCCAGCGCCTACGAACAGTGGGCGTTCACCACGCAGGGCAAGGACCAGACCTTGCGCAACGCCATGGCCGCACGCTTGCCATTTGATCGCGCGCTTGATCTTTTGACGGACAAGTTCCCCAGCGGAACGGCCGAGCCCTACCTGAACCGCCTTCTGATTGAGCGGTCGGACTTCAATGACGATGACGATGCCCTGGCAGATTACGCTGCCGATCGGCTGATTCGGGAGTCTGAGAAGTAAGAACTCGGGCCTGCCTGGCGCAACAAATCTGCGTCATAAATTCAGCAAACAGGTTATTTGACGATTTTTAGCGAGTGGAATATTGACTTTGCTGGTTTTACTGTCTAAAGTTCCGCCGTATGAGTAATCCGCAGACATCAAGCGAGCGCGACCACACCGAACAGAAGGTGTGGACGCTCGTCGATGCTTTGCCCCAGCGCGAGGCGATCGACAGCAGCGACGCCAAGACCTGGGTGGATGAAGTCGTCGGAGCCCATGGCGAAGCGGCGATCTGGCATGCCATCCGGCTCAACGGCTTCGGCGGCTCTGAAATCGGGGTGTTGGTGCGCAACCAGGCTGGCGAGCGTGCCGATCATCAGGCTTCTGCGCACGACATCGTTGAGGGCAAGCTCATGCGGAGAGCCCCGCTGGAGAGCACATCGCATCTTCGCCGCGGGCATGAGAACGAGGCCTATCACGCCACCCGCTTCTACAAAAAGCACCACGCAGTGCGAGACGAGGTGGCGTTCAAAGTCCTGTCCGAGGCTAAGGGCTCAAGAGCCTGGATGCGCTACAGCCCGGATGACGTGACGCTGAAGCCACTGATGCCCATCGTGGGCGAGGATGGTGGCATCACGACCGTGCACACCCCCGGGCAGCTTCACCGCTGGCTCGATGACTACAAGGCCCCTTCCCAGGTTGAGTCAGGCGACGAAATCGCCTTCCAGTACGCCTGCCAGCTGCACCAGGGTGCCATCCTGTGCGCCGAAGCTGGTGTCGAGATCGTTGGAATGATGCTCAGCCAGTTTGATTGGGCCAACTGGGCGCTCAAGGACGATGTGGTGGCATGGTCTCCCGAGATCGGGCAAATGATCCTGGAGGCCGGAGACCACTACTGGGAATGTGTGCTGCGCGGCGAGGTGCCGCCCTACATTCGCAAGCCCGCTCTTGATGGCATGGACGGCTACATCAAGGACTATGAAGCGGCGGCCCAGATGTATGCCAACCTGGCGGCACTGGCGGATGCCGCCAAGAAGCGGGCTGATGACATTCGCGGTGTACTGGCAGCTCCGCTGGAAGGCTACAAGCTCGCCGACGTGAAGCTCCCTGTCGGTCTGGTGGGGCGGCCAGCGTTGACGATCAGCGCGAAAAGGATGATGGATCGGGAGCTTGCCTCGAAGCTGCTGACGCCAGACCAACTGGATGCGTGTGCAGGCGGCTCCGTGCTCGATGCCGACAAGATGAAGGAAGCGCTCACGCAACTGGGCGTGGACACGAAGCCCATGCGCAAGCGCGATCTCGACGCCAACAAGTTGTACTCCATGGCCGCAGAGATCGGACTCGACCCCGATGCCCTGGTGGTCGAGCAATTGACGTTCAGCGTGGACAAGGCCATCAAGGCGCAGATGCAAGCCTATGTGGATGAGCACTATCCGATGGCATTCGCCCGCCCAGGTTGCGAAGACGAAGCGAGCGTGAATGAGGCGGGCCATGACGATGAGGCCCCCGTCGGGTAGACGATTTTGAACTTGTGGACAGAGCGCAATTTGCACCGCGACAGCTCTGACCACAACTTGATGTCGCGGTGCAAATGCCAACAAGGAGAAACTTCATGGCAATGGGAAACATTGGCTCGAACAAGGGCCCGAGCAAACCCACGGTGTACGTGCGTCTGGGCCACGGCGAGGGTGTGGGCTTCATTCAGAACCTGGGCGACGGCGGCAAGATCACCCACCAGGATGTCGCCGGTCGCGTGGCCGCGTTCTACGTGCGCGAAGAAGTGGCCTTCGACGCGGCCAAGCTCATGCGCGCCAATGGGCAGGACCCCAACAAGGTCGATCTGACGACGCTGGATCCTTCCGAAAAGCAGTTCGTCGGCGCCCTGCGCCTGCGTGACGACAACGAGGCCGAGCCCGATGTGGTGGTCAACTTCCGCCTGGACGATTCGCTCGGCGGCAAGATCGTGGGCATCCTCCACGCCGAGCTGCTGAACGGCCATTTGAAGAAGGGCGCCGAGAACAACCCGATGCTGGCCTTCTCGACCTTCTACCGCCCGCCGAACTCGAAGTACAACGATTCGAACAAGGGCAAGGACTCCTTGAACGCCTGGCCGCTGGACCTGCCGAAGTCGAAGGAAAACTACATCACGCCGGTGTACCTCAACGCCGACGGCGACGACATCCTGCGCTATGGGGATGGCCACCCGCAGAAGGGCGAAATCGCCGGCCTGCCGATGGGTGAAGAAGTGGTGGTCGGCAAGAAGACCATGTGGGACCACTCCGCCCGTGACGAGATCATTCTGTCGACCGCTGTGGCGGTGACGGCTGTGTTTGCCAAGCAGGCCGAGGAAGACACCCAGTCCGAGCAAGACGGTGTGGACATGAACGAAGCCGCCGCGGCGGCTCATACGCCCGCCTGATCGCCTGCAGCCATTGGTGGTGTGCGGGCTCGCACCACCTCTCCAAGGAATGAGTTCCGCCCTTCGGGGCGGTTTTTTTTTTCGATCGTGGCCCTGTCATGTCGATGTTCAGATGGGGAGTCGGGGAAACAGGGAAGCGGAGCCCATGGCAGCACGATGTCCGTCGTCGCCTCGTCGCCGCCGGTCGGGACCTTGTCGTGACGGGGTCCTGGTCCTGGCGTTGCTCGTCGTCGTCCTCCCCTCCCTCGCCCTCCTGGGAGCCCTCGATCGCTCCAACCTGGCCATCCCCGTCAGAAGTCTCCTGAGCCGCCTCACCGACGCCCGGGTCGAGCTGGCCGGCGCACGCCTCCACCTCCCCGACACCCTCGTCCTGACAGGGCTGAGCCTGTCCGGAGGGCGCCTTCCGGCTCCTCTGGCCGCTC
>PHCO01000014.1 GCA_002842265.1 Betaproteobacteria bacterium HGW-Betaproteobacteria-18
GGCGATGGTTGCCTTGTTGTAGAAGCGCAGCAGCTTCCACTGCCATTGCGAGCAGTCGCGGCGCATTTTTTCCTGGAAGATGTCGGACTTGCCGTCGGTCTCGCGGAAGTATTCCTTCAAGTCCATGCCGGCCGACCAGGATTCGCCAGCCCCGGTCAGCACCAGCACCTGCACGTCGTCATCAAGCTCAAGGGTTTCGAGCACATCGATCATTTCGCGATTGAGCTGCGGGCTCATCGCATTGCGCTTTTCCGGGCGGTTCAGGGTGACCCAGGCGATGCCTTGTTCGACATCGACCTTCACGGCCTGCCAGCGGTTTTCGTAATTTGCCATTTTGATTCCTTTTACTTAGTAACTAGTCACTGATAAGTGGGGTTGGACTGCGATATAAATCTGCTTTGGGCCATCTCACCGTTCGGCTCGGTGCGTCATGACACCAATGGGTGACAAGCCAGGGATTGCTCCTGCAATGCCTCGACCTGCTCGGTAATGGCGGCGCACAGCGCCTGCTGAACCTCGAACTGCTCGACGGCTTTTTTGACGATCCCGGCGCGAACGACGGTTCCCGACCTGACTTCATCCATGGCCGCCAGCGCGTCCCGGATGTTGCTCAAGCCCCCGGTAGCGGAAAGCGCAGCCTGCTCGACGCCGCTGCCGGCTTGCTCGGCCGTATGTTGAAGATCCTGGGCGATACCACCGATCTCCTGACTCGATTGATTGGCCCGCTCAGCGAGCTTGCGCACTTCGTCGGCAACGACGGCGAAGCCACGCCCCTGCTCGCCGGCCCGAGCCGCCTCGATGGCTGCGTTGAGGGCCAGCAGATTGGTCTGGGCAGCAATTTCCTGGATGCTGGTGACAATGCGCCCGATGCGTTGCGATTGCGCCGTCAGCTCGGTGAATACCGCCGCGATGTCCTGGTTGTGTCGTTCGAGTTGCTCGATATCGACGGCGCTGCTGCCGACCTTTTCGTAACAAAGATCGATCTTTCCTGCCGCGGCGCGGGCAATCGTTCCGGCGTGGCTCGTATGTTCCAGGCTGAGCACCAGCGATTTTTGCCAGTCGGCCAGATCGTTGCGAATCGGCGGCAAGGTGGTCTGCAATTGGCTGGAAATGTCCTTCAGACTGGTCGCCAGCCGACTATGTGTCGCCTCCAGAACGGACGGGGTGGACAACGCCTCACGCTGCCGCTGGCCAAGCGTTTGCGGCAAGGCGAACAGGCGCTGCAGCAGACTGCCCGGCCTGGCTGCCGACCAGCGCGTCAGCGCCATGTCGAAGCGATCTGCCCGAATATCGGCTTCCAGCTTGTCGAGTTCGTCTTTTACCAGACCGATTGCTTCGGGCTTCCCTTTAAGACGCTGCCAGAGGGTTTTCATGCGCCTGCCTCCAGAGCCTGCTGCAGCGTTGAACACAGCTGATCAAAGGCGGCGGCTGCGGTTTTGACTCGACCGGTCATGTTGATGAAACCGTGGGCCAGGCCAGGATAGTCGACGAGACTGACCGCCACGCCATCGGCCATCAGACGCTCGGCGTAGGCAATACCCTCGTCGTGCAAGGGATCGTAACCGGCAACCTGAACCAGGGCGGGAGGGAGTCCGGCGAGACTGCTGGCCAGCAACGGCGCGCCGCGAAAATCGGAAGCAACACCCGTCGGGCCGAAGTAGTGCTGGTTGAAATAGTCGATGCTGCGCCGGGTCAGGGTGTAGCCGGCGCCGTATTTTTCATAGGAGGGGAACTGCCCCGGCGCGCTCGCCGTGACCGGATAAACCAAGGCCTGAAAGGCAATCGCCGGGCCCTGGCGATCGCGACTGAGCAAGGCCAGGACCGCCGCCAGATTCGCCCCGGCACTGTCACCGACGACAGCGATACGACGCGCCTCGCCAGCCAGTTCCCCCGCATTGGCAGCCGTCCACAACAGGGCTGCGTAACAGTCGTCCACCGCGGCCGGGAACGGGGCTTCCGGCGCCAGACGATAATCGACGGCGACGACGGTACAGCCGGAGCGCGCACACAGATTGCTGCAGATCGAGTGGTAGCACTCAAGGTCCCCGACGACAAAGCCGCCGCCATGCAGATAGAGGACGATCCCCTTGGCGGCCTGCTCCGGACGGTAGATGCGTAGCGGGAGAATGCCATCGAGGCTGGCGATGTGCCGGGACTCGAACGGTACCGCGGCCGGGGGCCGGTCGCCGGCGCCGGTCAGCGAACGATAAAGGCCGCGCGCGGCGTTGGGTGGCAGTTCGCACAGGTCAGGAGCGCCGCTGGCACGGCCGTCTTCCAGGAAGCTGGCGAGTTCGAGATCAAGCATGGTTTACTCCTGCTGCTCGTTGGCGAGGGGGGTGGTCGTGACGACGACCTTGCCCAGTTGCTGGTTCGATTCCAGATAGCGATGGGCGGCAACGATGTCGTCGAAGGCGAAGCGGCGGGCGATGGTTGGCCGCAGGGCACCGAGGCGCAGGCCTTCGCGGATGAAGCTTTCTGCCTGCTGCCGCCGGTCGGCGTCGGCGATGACCTCGAAAACCAGGTAGCCGCGCAGGCTCAAGCCTTTGCCCACGGCCAGCCGGAAGGGAAAGGGCGTGGCTTCGCCGGCCCCGCTCAGGTTGCCGTAGATGACTAGGTTGCCTTGCGTTGCCAGGGTACCGGCCAGGGCTTGGACGCCCGGCCCGGCGACCGGATCGAACACCAGATTCGCCCCTTTGCCATCGGTCACCGTCATCACCGCCGCGATCAAGGCGGCATCGTCGGCAGGGCTGAAGACATGGCGGGCGCCGGCAGCCAGCAGGGCTTTATGTTTTTCCGGCGAACGGGTAATGGCGATCGGGTGGGCGCCGACCAGATTGGCGATCTGGATGGCGGCCAGACCGACACTGCTTGACGGCGCGGTAATCACCACGCTGTCGCCCTGGCCCAGACGGGGAATGTCGATCAGCGCACCGTAGGCGGTCAGATAGGCCATCCACAAAGCGGCTGCACTATCGGCGGAGAGCCCCTCCGGACTCCTGAGGACGGCGCTAGCCGGGACGTTGGCACGCTCGGCATAGACTCCGTAGCGCGTCATTGAAAAGGCCGGGATCACGCAGACGGCATCGCCCGGCAGGAAGCCGGCAACGCCGGGGCCAAGGGCCTCGACGATGCCGGATGCCTCGTAACCGATACGCGACGGGAAGTCGGCCGACTCCAGATACTGACCGGCGCGAAAGGCGGCTTCGGCGCGGTTCAGGCCGATCGCCTCGATGCTCACCTGAATCTCGCCCGGTCCGGGCGCCGGCAACGGCTCATCCTCGATGCGCAGCACTTCCGGGCCACCGTAGGCGTGAAAGCGGACGACGCGACTCATCTCAGGCGGCCGCTTCCGCCGTTGCCATCGGCACCTGGGGGGCGTCGCCGGTCGTTTGTGGCGCCGCCGGGCGCAACAGGAAATGGGCCAGGGCGGGCAGCAGCAACAGCGCCCCGAGCATGTTCCAGATGAACATGAAGGCGAGCAGGATGCCCATGTCGGCCTGGAACTTGATCGGCGAGAAGGCCCAGGTGGCGACGCCGATGGCCAGCGTGAAGCCGGTCAGCATGACGACCTTGCCGGTAAACAACAGGGCCTGGTAATAGGCTTCCGACAGGCTGTCGCCCTGGCGCATGCGGGCGAGCATGATGGACAGCACATAGAGCGCGTAATCGACGCCGATCCCGACGCCGAGCGCGATGACCGGCAGGGTGGCGACCTTGATACCCATGCCGAAGGCGACCATCAGCGCCTCGCAGAGGATGGAGGTGAGGACCAGCGGCAGCACGGCGCAGACCACGGCCCGCCAGGAGCGGAAGGTGATCCAGCAGAGCAGCGTCACGGCGCCATAGACCCAGAACATCATGTCGTGGGTGGCCTGCTTGACGACGATGTTGGTCGCCGCCTCGATGCCGGCGCTGCCGGCGGCCAGCAGAAAGCGGGCTTCCGGGTTGTCGTGGCTGGCAACATAGGCTTCGACGGCATTGACGACGCGACTCAGCGTTTCCGCCTTGTGGTCCTGCAGGTAGACATAAAGGGTAAGCAGGCTGCAGGTCTGGTTGAACAATTCTCGCGGGGCACGGGTCTGGACACCACCGAGCACGTCGTTGTTCGGTACCAGGTCGAGCCACTTGAAGTTGCCCTCGTTGTAGCCGGCGGTGGCGATGCGCGACAGTTTGGCCATCGAATTGGTGGCTTCGACGCCGGGCAACTGTTCGAGTTGCCAACCCAGTTCATCGACTAGCGACAGGTTCTGATAGCGGGTGCATTGGTCTTCGGCAGTCTTGACCATGACCACCAGAATGTCGCCGCTCGCCGCGTAGTTCTCGACCATGAACGCGTTGTCGCGGTTGTAGCGCGAGTCGGCACGCAGTTCGGGGGCGCCCGGGTCGAGGTCGCCGACCTGCAAATGGGTACTCACGGTATAGCCGACGACGGCCATGGCGATGCCGAGCAGCACGGAGAACAGCGCCCAGCGACGCTGGGTGAACAGGTCGAGGAATTCCCACAGCCAGTGCTTGGCGCCGGCTTCGTCGAGCTGCTCGGATTTCAGGCTGCGGGCAGCCGCACTCGGACTGACGCCGGTGTAGGAGAGCAGGATGGGGAGCAGGATCAGGTTGGTGAAGATCAGTACGGCAACGCCGATCGAGGCGATCACCGCGAGATCCTGGATGACCTTGATCTCGATCAGCATGAGCACGCCGAAGCCGACAGCGTCGCAGAGCAGCGCCGTCATGCCGGCCAGGAACAGGCGACGGAAAGTGTAGCGGGCGGCGACGACGCGATGCGTGCCGCGGCCGACGTCCTGCATGATGCCGTTCATCTTCTGCGCGCCGTGGCTCATGCCGATGGCGAAGACCAGGAAGGGAACAAGGATGGAGTAGGGGTCGAGCTCGAAACCGAGCAGCGTGATGACCCCGAATTGCCAGACCACGGCAACCAGCGAGCAGGCGACGACGAGCGCCGTCGAGCGGACGCAACGGGTGTACCAGAAGAGCATGGCGGTGGCGATGACGATGGCCGCGGCGAAGAAGACCAGGACCTGGGCCAGGCCCTCGATCAGGTCGCCGATAACCTTGGCGAAGCCGGTGACGTGAACCTTGATTTTGCCGTTCTGGTACTTGGCGCGAATCTGCTCGATCTTGGCCGACAGTTCCTGATAGTCGAGCGCCAGGCCGGTTTGCGGATTGCGGTCAAGGAGCGGCACGAAGATGATGCTCGACTTGAGATTGGCGGCGACCAGCTGGCCGATCTCGCCGGAGCGTTCGACGTTCTGGCGCACCTGGTCGAGGCTGCGCGGCGAACCGTCGTAGTCGTCGGGGACCACGGTGCCCCCCTCCAGCCCCTCTTCGGTGACCGCCGCCCAGCGCGTGGCGGTGGTCCACAGCGATTTCATGAATGGCCGGTCGACACCGGGCAGCAGATAGATTTCATCATTCATCTTCTGCAGGGTGGCCATGTACTCCTGGTCGAAAATGGTGCCTTCGGTCGTTTCCACGGCGATGCGCATGGAGTTGCCGAGGGCCGCCAGGTCTGCCCGGTTTTCGAGGTAGTTGACGATGTACGGATGGGTCGCCGGAATCATCTTCTCGAAGCTGGCATTGAGATTGATGCGCGTCGCCTGCCAGCCGAGCAGCAGCGTGCCGGCCAGGCAGAACAGGACGACCCAGAAACGGTTATTGAACAACACGCGCTCGGCCAAATTGCCCGATTTTGTGTCGAAGTCTTCCAGTCGTTCGATGACCGGCTGATGATCGTTGTGATGGGGGGTATGCACAGTGCTTCTCCGTCGATGGTTTTAGTTATTGGCTGTGGCGATCGGCGCCGTGACGACACCGCGCAGGCTGGTCACGATCACGCCCCGGTCGCTGCCTTCGATCACGGCGGTCAACGGGCCGGCGGAGCGCATCGGCAGCGGGACAAATTTCATCGGTGCTTGTTCGACCAGCAGTTGTCCAGACTGACTGGCCAGCACCAGGCGCCCATCGGTCAGTTGGGTAGCGCCAGAAATCGCCGAGGTGGTATTGGTCTGTAGTTGTTGCCAGCCCTCGCCGCTCGCCGGCAACAGGTAGGCGTTGCCGCGCAGGCCGTAGAGCAGCAGACCCTTGGCGGTAGTCAGCGCGCCAAACCAGGTGCCGACATAGGGCGAACTTTGGGCCGAAAAATGCTGTCCGCCGTCGGTCGACCGCAGGATCAGACCTTGTTCGCCGACCAGGTAAAGATCGGCGCCCCTTTTGGCGAGGCCGTAGAGGTGAAGGGCTTTCGGATTGTCGACGTGGGCCGACCAGTCTTGCCAGGTCTTGCCGCCATCGGTCGTGCGGAAAATCAGGTTGTAGGCACCAACGATGAAACCGTGCCCCGACTGGTCGATGTGCAGGTCGAAGAAAGGCTTGTCCGGACCATCGGTGACCAGGTAGGTGGCCTGACGCACCGCCTTCTCGTCACCACCAGCCATGGCTGTTTCATAGGCCAGTTGGGCTGCCTGGATACCGTCCAGCTGCTTGTGCCAGGTTACGCCGCCATCTTCGGTGTGGAGCACGAGGCCCATGTGGCCGACCGCCCAGCCGCGCTTGGCGTCGACAAAACGCAAGGCGGTCAGCGTCACGCTGGTCGGGGTCACCGCTTGCGTCCACTGCTTGCCGTTGTCGGTCGAGTAAAGAACGATGCCGCGTTCGCCCGCCGCGATCAGTCGCTCACCCGCCCGGGTGATCGTCAGCATGGCGCTGTGGCTCGCCTTGCCGGAAATCAGGGAAGGAAAATCGAGCGCAAAGGGGGCGTGCGGCGGCGGAGCGCTTTGTGCCAAAGCGGCGGAAGACAAGCCGGCCATGCACAGATAAATGATCGTTTTTTTCATGATTTGCCAAAAAGAACCGGGAGTGCGGAGAAGCAACTCCCGGCAAACGCAGAGAGATCGATGCAAACAGAGCTTGGTTGCAGCGGCCCGATTAAGGCCGCCGCAACCGGTATGGCTTAGCGGGCGCCCAGGTTGGCGAGTTCTTCAGGCGTGAAGAACTTTTCCGTGAGCTTGGGTGCGGGCGCGACTTGCTTGTTGGTGCCATTCGAGGCCGCGTTCAGGTAGTAGCCACCGTTCTGCAGGTTGTAGGTACCCCAGAATACGTTGCCGAAGAGCGCCGGCACATCGGGAGCCAACAGCGTCAGCGTGTAGTTGGTACGCCACAGTTGACCTTGCGCATCCCAGCCGTCGATCAGGATGATTTGCCAGCTATCCTCGTCCAGGTAGTACTTGCGCTTGGCCACGACGTGGCGCTTGCCCGGCGCCAGATTGGCTTCAATCTCCCAGACGCGGTGCAGTTCCCAACGCACCAGTTCCGGGTTCAGGAAATCCTTGCCCATCAACTCTTCCGGCTTGGCGGCGGCAGCCTTGTTGTTGTTGTAGGGAATCAGGATTTCCTTCTTGCCGACCAGTTTGTACTCGTGGTGATCCCACGGTCCGAACAGCATGAAGGCTTCGTCGAAGAAGCCCATGCCGGAAGTCACCGAGTCCGGCGTGTCATACGACACCGAAGGGGCACGGCGAACGCGGCGCTGACCGACCAGGTATTGCCAGATACCGCGTCCCTTGTCGGCGGTGCTGCTTTCATGCACGAGGATGGATTCACCTGCCTTCGAGGACGGGGCGCTTTGCACGAAACGGCCGTACAGGTAAACGCCCTTGTAGGTTTCCAGGCTGCCGTTCTTGTCGTAGTACGGGCTGAGCTTGTTTTCGTCGCCTTCGCTGACCACCGAAAGCTTGCCGTCGCGGGTGACCATCCAGGCATTGATCGGGTGATTGATGGCCTCACCCTGCCAGGTCAGAACGTGGTTCCACATCGCCTCGGTACCGCTCTTCGGGATCGGGAAGGGAATGCCGCCGTAGGCCCCTTCCACCGTATAACCATTGCCGGACAGCTTGGCCCGGGTGGCGTTCTGCAGGGTGTTGTCGTACACCCACTGCGGCGCCGCGGCGCTACGGTGCGTCGGGAAGACCTGGAGCTTGAAGTCCGGATACTTGGCGAGCAAGCCCTTGACGCCATCGGTCAATTTGTCGGCGTATTTGCTCATGTTTTTGGCGTCGACCGTGTAGAGCGGCTTTTCCCCGGCAAAGAAATCAGGCCGTGTGGCGCCCGACTTGTAGCCGGCCGGGGCCTTGGTGTAACCGCCGGTCCAGGCCGGGATGGAGCCGTCCTTGTTGCCGGCCTTTTCGGCGCCCATCGGGGTCAGCGTGGTTTTGAGCTTGGCAGCCTCGTCGGCACTGACAGCCGCGAAACCCTGCCCGGAGATGGCCGCGCCGATCAGCGCGGCGAGAATGGTGATGCGCATTTTCATTTGGGTATCCTCTGTTGTTAGAAGCTGCGGGAGATGTTGAAAGTGACGTAGTCACGGTCCCACATGGTCTGGTCGAAGCTGACGACGCCGGTGGTCGCATTGGTGCCGATATCGGTGCCGTGCCGACCGATCCAGCGGTGGTAGTTCAGACCGCCCTTCCAGGTGTTCCGGTAATTGAAGTTGACGCCGACGTCGAGCGCACCGCCGTTTTCAACCCAGCCAACAAAGACGCGCGAGCGCTGGAAGTCATGGCTGTAGACAACCGGGATGGACAAGTCGATGCCGTCGAAGACCTGGAAGAAATCGGCGGTAAAGGCTGCCGTCAGGCGCGAAGCGCTTTTCGTGGTGCCCTTGTCGATGGCGTTGGGGTTCTTGTCGATGTCCAGGACCGTATGCCAGTCGTACTGGATGGCCAGAGAACCACCATCCTTCAGAAAAAAATTCGGCTGGAAGAGATGGATATCGGCAACCGTGACATGGGCTGTATTACCGACCGCATAGGCTGGGTTGTCCTTGTTGTCGAAGTTGTTCCATTGCCCCGGAATTTGCTGAACGATCGCCGTGCCGCCGGTGATCGGCATGTTATGGCGCATCGATGCTTCGATAGAGATATTGTCACCGAGCAGAACCGTACTGGCCGAGGCGCCGTAGACCTGGATGTCTTCCTGGTAGACCAGGCGGTAGTTGCCACGAGCGGGGTCGAAATAGGCCGCTGACGGGGTCTTGTCATGGAAATTAGCAGCGTAAACGCCGAATTCGGTATCCAGCGCATCCGACCTGTAGCGCAATTGCAGACCGCCCTGCCCGCCATCACGTGCCTTCAGGTCGGCGCCCCGAGCAAACAGACCGCCCCCCGGCGTACTCAGGAAAGACTCCGCACCATCGGTCAAGAAGTCATTGGGCGACAGGAAGCTGCCGGCCGCGAAGAACGGCGACTTGTGCCACTTGAACTGGTAGTAGCCGCCAACCGAGAGCTTGTTGGTCAGTTGCAGCGAGCCGGATATCTGTTCGGTCGGCATGATGAACTCCTTGACCTGAGCGCCCGGCACGGTGGCCGCCTTGGTGATGTCGACAGCGCCCTGCGCTGCCGCGACGCCGTTGTTGCCTGACATCAGGGTTTCGCCATAGATCACGGCATGACGACCCAGCGTGAGGCGACCCGACATGTCACCCAGATCGCCCTTGGCGAAAACGAAGGCATCCATCAAACGGACGTTGGCGCCAACCGCATCCTGGGTGCCGTCGGTGAACTGGTTCGAACCGGTGCTGATGTTGTGCGTAATGCCCGACGCGTTGTCGTTGGACCTCATATAGATATCGTCATACCAGGCGGCACCGCTGATACGGGCGCCGAAGTTGCCCTTGGTGATGTCGAATTCGCTGGTCAGGTCGAGGCGTTGCGAGGTGAAGCCCTTCTTGAAGTTGCGGTTGCCGTCACCGGCCGGGCTGCCGGTTTGAGCGGTCAACTGGGCAGCATTCGGATCACGCACGCGATACATCGTGCTGTACTTGACGGTGTTATCCCAACGCATCTTGACGTCGGACTCCCCCATGTCGAATTGGAAGGCGTGAGCCGCGGGCATGGCGAATGTCGCGGCCAGTGCCAAGGCGATACGACTTGGTTGCTTTGTCAGCATTGATTCCTCCAGTAGTGTTATGTGTTTCTGTTGTGGTGAAAAAGCTAGCCGATACGAACGATCGGTTTGATGCTCTTGCCGGTTTCGCTGTCGTGAATCGCGGCGTTGATTTCATTGAACGGGTAGAAACGCACCATGCGGTCGAAGGGAAAGTCGCCCCTGCGGTACATCTCGATCAGTTGCGGGATGAACTCGTCCGGATTGGCCGAACCTTCGACGATGCCGACCAGGCGCCGACCGCCGCTCATGAAATGCACTTCGTCCAGGCTCAGTTCGGTACCCATCGGCGAGGCGCCGAGGATGCCGCAGGTGCCGCGCGGGGCCAGACTCATCACGGCATTGCGCATGACGGCCGGAATGCCCGTGGTGTCCACCGCATAGTCGATGCCGTAGCCGGTGATGGCGAGCAGGGCGGCGACCACGTCGTCGCGCAGCGGGTTGAAGGTATGCGTGGCGCCGATGGTTTTGGCGAAAGCGAGGCGGTCATCGTTGGTGTCGACGGCGACGAGTTGCGCGGCGCCTTTGGCCTTGGCGGCCATGAGCGCCGACAGGCCGACCGAGCCGGCACCGAAAACGACGAAGGATTTGCCGGCTTTCAGTTGCAGGGCGTTGATCACCGCCCCGGCCCCGGTCTGGATGCCGCAGGCAAGCGGCCCGAGCAATGCCAGATCGGCGTCCTTCGGCACCTTGACGACGTTCTGCTGATGGCAGATGGCGTGACTGGCGAAGGACGACTGGCCGAAAAAATTGCCATGCACGACTTCGCCGTCGCGGGACAGGGCACTGCTGCCATCAGCCCGCGTCCCGAAGAAATTGCGCGGGAAAAACTCGTGGCAATAGGCCGGCTCGTGTTCCGCGCAACTCGGACAATGGCCGCAGGAGTTGAAGGTCATCACGACGTGGTCGCCGACGGCGACCTTGCTGACGCCGGCACCGACTTTTTCGACGACACCGGAACCTTCGTGGCCAAGGACCACGGGCATCGGCGTCGGCAGGTGACCGTCGCGCACGACCATGTCGGTATGGCAGACGCCGGTGGCGACTACGCGGACGAGTACCTCACCGGCCCGCGGCTCTTCGAGTTCGAGGGTCTCCAGGGAAAATGCACCGCCCTTTTCGCGGGCGACGGCAGCGGTGATTTGCATGTGCGATATCCCCGACTTCAGAACGGGTACGGATGGGCAGCGGACTGGACGGTCACCCAGCGCAACTGCGAGAAGTTTTCCCAGGCGCTCGGGCCGCCGACGTTGCCACCATTGCCCGAGCAGCCACGACCGCCGAAGGGATTGCAGCATTCGTCGTTCACCGTCTGGTCGTTGATGTGCAGCATGCCGGAGTCGATCCGCTCGCCGAGGCGCATGGCGCGGCCAACATCGGCCGTGATGATGCCGGCCGACAGGCCGTATTCGGTGTCGTTGGCGATGGCGATGGCTTCGTCGTCGGTCTTGAAGGTGATGATGCTGGCGCAGGGGCCGAACACTTCTTCGTGATAGGCGCGCATGCCCGGTTTGACGTTGGAGAGCACGGTCGGCTTGTAGAACAGGCGGTCGTAGGTGCCGCCGGCTTCGAGCTTGGCGCCGGCTTTGACGCTGTCTTGAATGATGGCGTGAGCGCGGTCGCGCTGGCGTTCGCTGATCAGCGGGCCGAGGGCGACCTGTTCGGTGGCCGGATTGCCGACCGGCAGGTGCGTCGCCTTGGCGACCAGACGGCGGGTGAATTCCTCTGCGATGCTTTCCTGGACGAGGATGCGGCCGGAGGCCATGCAGATCTGGCCCTGATGCAGGAAGGCGCCCCAGGCGGCATTGCTGGCTGCGACATCGAGGTCGGCGTCGTCGAGAATGAGTAGCGGGCTCTTGCCGCCGAGTTCGACGGTGACTTTCTTGAGGTGGCGGCCGGCAGCTTCGGCGACCAGGCGACCTACTGCGGTCGACCCGGTAAAAGCGATCATTTTGACGAGCGGCGAGTCGCACAGCACCGAACCCGGCTCGGCGCCGCCCGGCAGGACGTGCAAGACGCCTTCCGGCAGGCCGGCGGCTTGCAGCACGGCGGCGATCATCAATCCGCCGCTAACCGGGGTTTGCGGATCCGGCTTGAGCACGACGGCATTGCCGGCAGCGAGCGCCGGGCCGACGGCGCGCATCGAGAGGACCAGCGGCACGTTGAACGGCGAGATGACGCTGACCACGCCGTGCGGCACGCGCTTGGCGTAGCTCAGGCGGCCGGCCGCGCTGGGCAGGACGATGCCCTGGTTTTCATGCTGCATGGCGGCGGCCATGCTGAACAGTTCGATGGCTTCATTGATTTCAAGCTGACCCTTGGGCACGATGCCGCCGGTTTCGCGGACGACCCACATGACCAGCTCGTCGAAATGCGCCTGGAGAATGTTGGCAGCCCGGCGGAAGATGGCGGCGCGCTCGCGCGGCGGCACCGCTGCCCAGGCCCGCTGGGCAGCGACGGCGCTCTGGATGGCTTGTTCGGCATCGGCGGCATTGGCCTGGCCGATTTCGGCCAGCACTTCGCCGGTAGCCGGTTCGCGCACTGTCAGGCTGCCACCCTGGGCGGCGTGCCATTGACCATTGAAAATATTGCCTTTCCACTGAGCCGGATTGAGCAGCTTGTTGATGTCGGACATGGTGTCTCCGTTGTGCGTTGAATATGGTTAAACTCGTATCGCTATTCGCAATTGACGTGCCAACACCGCATCAACCCGCTTTTGCTGCGTTTGCATGGCAGCTAACTGACTGAGTTGAAAAACGAAGCACCCTGTTTTTTGTTCGCCTGCCGTGCAGCGCAACAAAAATTGACACAAGGGAAAAAGTTCGATTTTTTGAACTTTTTGGGCAAGGAAAGCCAAAGCGAAGTGAAATTTTTATAAGAATTTTGGAGACGAGATGACCAAGCGAATTTCTCTGGCCGAGGTGTCGCGAACGACCGGGACGATGTTGCTGACCGGAAGCGATGCCGATTTCGGGGAAAGCCCCAGCCTGAGCGATCTGACCGAGTGCCTGTTCTTTTCTCCCGGCGACGGGCGCATCTGGCTGGACGATCAACGCATGTTGCTGATGCGCAACAGCACCTACGGCCAGTTGCGCAAGGAGCTGATCTCCACGCTCGGCATCGAGGGCGCACGCGGCTTGTTGACTCGCGCCGGCTACGCCTCGGGGATGCGCGACGCCCAACTGGTTCGCGAAAAATGGGCGCACGCCGACCAGGGGGCACAACTGCTGGCCGGGACGCGCCTGCATGCCCTCGAAGGCATGGTCAAGGTCGAACCGGTACTGGTGCAGACCGATTACGAGAAGGGGTCGTATTACGGGGAATTCCTCTGGCACAACTCGTGTGAGGTCGATGTCCACGTGGCGGCGCATGGCGTCGATAACGAGCCGGCCTGCTGGAATCTGGTCGGCTATGCCACTGGCTATGTCAGCACGCTGTTTCTCGGGAAGTTGATTGTTTTTCGCGAGGTCGAGTGCCGCGCGGCCGGCGCTCGGGTCTGCCGGGTCATCGGCAAGCCGGCCGAGGAGTGGCCCGATGTCGAAGAGGATTTGCGCTATCTCAACCCCGAGAGCTTCGTGAACCGCGAAGCCTTTGGCGGTGGCAAGAAATACGAAGCGGCCGACCTGCCGGTGCCGGAGGAGAATCCGCCGGCCCGCGGCCGAAATCTCATGGTCGGCATTTCTGCCGCATTCAATAGTGCGTGCCACATGCTGACGCGGGTTGCCTCGACCCAGGCAACGGTCCTGTTTACAGGCGAATCCGGGGTAGGCAAGGAATTGTTCGCATCCATGCTGCATGACATCAGCAGCCGGAAAGACGGCGCATTCATTTCGGTTAACTGCGCGGCCATCCCCGACACCCTGGTCGAATCGGAGCTGTTCGGGGTCGAACGCGGCGCCTATACCGGCGCCACCGAATCCCGCCCTGGACGCTTCGAGCGGGCCGATGGCGGCACGTTGTTCCTCGACGAAATCGGCACGCTAACCATGGTGGCCCAGGGCAAACTGCTGCGCGCGCTGCAGGAAGGCATCATCGAGCGGGTCGGCGGAACCCGGACGCAGAAAGTCGATGTCCGGCTCGTTGCAGCGACCAATGTTGATCTGGAGGACGCCGTCCGCAAGGGGCTTTTCCGCGAAGACCTGTTCTTCCGGCTCAATGTCTACCCCATCCACCTGCCACCCCTGCGCGAGCGGCGCGACGACATTCCGCTACTGCTCAGCTATTTCTTCCGGCGCTACTGCCTGCGCCACGGCCGCAATCTGCCAGGGTTTACCTCGCGGGCGGTGCGGGCGCTGCTCAACTATGCCTATCCGGGCAACATCCGCGAGTTGCAAAACCTGGTGGAGCGCGGCGTGATCTCGGCCGACGATGGGCAACTTGTCGATCTGCCGCACATCTTCCGTGCCGAAAAAGTCGGCCTCGATTCGACGTATGCACTGGGTGGCAATGGGGCGTTGGCTGATACTGCCGCCGAGTCGGCCAAGGCGGACGGACAGGCGAGCACCAGTCTGCTCGATATGGTGCTCGGCCACGAAACGCAAGGCATGGCGCCGCTAGAAGCACTGGAGTTGAGAGTTGTTGAGGAAGCCGTTGCCCGTTCGCACGGCAATCTGGCCGCTGCCGGGCGCCTGCTCGGCATGTCGCGGGCTCAACTGGCTTACCGCCTGCAGAAGCGCTAAGCGGGCGTGAAGGGGCAACCGGGATTTCAATTTTGGCCAAAATTTCCGGTTGACCGTAGGAACCCGACAGGGCAACCCATCACTTTCACCGGTGTGTAACCTCCATGCCGCTAATTCTTCGCCAGTGCGCGAAAACACGGCAGCCCCCAGGCCAATCCGTCCTTTGAGCCGGGAGTGATATGACAGGAGGGGGTAACGGTCGCCCGACAGCTATGCCATTAATGCATAGCTGATAGTGATTCATTGACATTTCACGAGTACTCCTTTTTGCGCCAATGTGTTGCCTGCAGGAGGGCAAGCCTCTGCATGGACATAACAGGAGACAAGCATGAAGTTCACCCAATTCGCCCGCGGCATGGCACTCGCTGCGCTGCTGCCCGGCTTCGCGCAGGCGCAGGAAATAATCCTGAAAGTGGCGCACCCGGTGCCGCCGACGGCGCCAGGGCACGTCAAGATGATCGTTCCCTGGTGCGAAAAGATCGAAGCCGAATCGCACGGCAAGATGAAATGCCAGATCTATCCGGCCATGCAACTGGGCGGCACGCCGCCGCAATTGCTGACCCAGGTCCGCGACGGCGTGGCCGATGTGGTGTGGACCTTGCCCGGCTATACGCCGGGACGCTTCCCGGTTTCCGAGGTGTTTGAGTTGCCGTTCATCAACCGGACGCGGGATGGATCGTCCCGCGCCCTGTGGGATTTCGCAGAGAAAAATGCGGCGAAGGAGTTTGCCGGCGTCAGACCGATCGCGCTGTGGGTTTCCGGACCCTACGCCCTGCATACGCGGGACAAGGAAGTCCGCACGCTCGAAGACATCAAAGGGCTGAAGATCCGTACCCCGTCGCGCCTGGGCACGAAATTGCTCGAAGCGCTAGGGGCCACGCCGGTCGGCATGCCGGTGCCGCAAATTCCGGAAAGCCTGTCGAAGGGTGTTATCGAAGGCGCCCTGCTCCCGTGGGAAGTGGTCCCTGCCTTCAAGGTCCAGGAACTGACCAGGAACTCGACGGAATTTTCCGGAGACACCACGATGACGGCGACAACGATGATGTTCATCATGAATGCGAAGAAGTACAACAGCCTGCCCGCCGATCTCAAGGCGGTGATCGACCGCAACAGCGGCCGGGAGGCCTCGGCATGGTTCACGCTGCAAATGCAACGGGGCGACGATGCGGGCCTCAAAGCCACGGTTAACAACGGCAACAAGATCTTCCCGATCCCGGCGGCCGAGATGACCCGGTGGCAGGCGGCGGCCAAGCCGGTGACCGAAGAGTGGATCAAGGAAATCTCGGCCAAGGGCCTCAACGGCAAACAGTTGCACGACGAAGCCGTTGCCCTGGTCGATAAATATTCGCCGCATTGAGCTGAGCGGGGCGCATCGTCGCCCCGCCCCGGCCATCCTCAAGCCAGGTTTATACAAGTTGCCAAGCATTAGCCGGGCGCAATCTGCCCGGCGCCGATCGGCCCCCAGCCAGGTCTTCAGCGGCGGCGGCAAGGCCGGATCCTTGCGACCGCGCACGACCTCGATCCCGGTGGATTTATCCCGTTTTCGCTGGTCGACCGCAGGCAGCAGCGGCGTCGAGTGCGCCAGGTGGTCGGGCCCGACGCGCTTGGCGCCGGCCGTCGCCTCGACCCACACTCAGCGCATGTCGGGATTGACCTCGCAATGGCTGTAGGCCCGCTGTTCGAGCGGCCGCAAGGCGGCCTCCAGGCGCTGGACGCAGAGCAGCTTGCAGGCTCAGCGTGCGGGCATGGCGGACGGACCAGAGGCGGATCGGGTACATGGCGCCCCCGTCCGGGGAGGCTTACAAATCGAGCACCAACCGGGCCGAGCTGGCACGCGAACAGCAGGGCAGGAACTGGTCGCCGGCGGCTTGCTCCTCCGGCGTCAGGTAGAGGTCGCGATGCTCGACTTCGCCGCCCAGCACCTTGGTCAGGCAGGTGCCGCAGACGCCCTGCTCGCATGCCATCGGCACATCGATGCCGGCCGCCGCCAGCGCCTTGAGGGCGGTTTGCCCCGGTGCCACCGGCACGATCTGGCCGCTGCTGGCGACTTCGATTTCGAAGGCGCGGTCAGCCGTGCTGTCGATGTTGGCCCCGGCGAAAAACTCCCAGTGCAGGACGGCTTCGTCCCAGCCCTGACGCCGGGCGCTGTCGAGCACCGCGTCGATGAAGCGCTGCGGACCGCAGACATAGAGATGCCGTCCTGCTGCCGGCTTGGCGAGCAGCGCATCGAGGTCGAGCCGCTGTGCCGGGTCTTCTTGGCTCAAATAGGTATGCACCCGCTCGACGTAAGGCGCCGCCGCCAGGTGGCCGGCGAAGGCCATGCGGTCGCGCCGCGCCGCCGTGTAATGCAGTTCGAAATCGGCCTTGGCCCGGTGCAGTTGTTCGGCCATCGCCAGCAGGGGCGTGATGCCGATGCCGCCGGCCAGCAGCAGGCTGCTCGTCGCGCTCGGATCCAGTTCGAAATGGTTGCTCGGCCGGCTGATGGTCAGCTGGTCGCCGACCTGCAAGGCCTCGTGCACCACCTTCGATCCGCCGCGCGAATTGGCGTCCCTCAAGATCCCGAGCACGTAGCGATGGCTTTCCGCCGGGTCGTTGCAAAGCGAATAGGAACGCACCAGACCGCCCGGCAGATGCAGGTCGATATGGGCGCCGGCGGTGAACGCCGGCAGGGCCTCCCCCGCCACCGGCACCAGTTCGAGCCGGCAGATATCCGGCGTTTCCGGCGTCTTGACGGCCAGGCGAACACGCAGCGTGCTCATGGCGCCCCCCTCAGGCCGCGCGGGCCAGGCCGGACTCGGCGGCCAGCCGGGCCTCGATGATCTTGCGCGCCTGGACGCCGCCGCCGTCGATGTTGAGCAACAACAGCTTGCGATCCGGCCACGCCAGCAGGTTGCGTTGCTGCAGTTCCAGCATGTCCTGGTCCTCGGCGAAGACCGCCCCCTGCCCCTTGCGGATCTGGTCGGTGACTTCCTGATCGTCCACGCGGAACTTGCGGGCCATGCCCCAGAAATAGTGGATCGAGGTATCGGTTTCCGGCGTGATGAAATCGACCACCCAGCTCGCCGCCTTGAATTCCTCGGGCGCGTCGTGGCCGCCCTTGCCGGCCAGCGCGACGCCGACCTCGATCATGATGTGGCTGGGCGGGTTGAAGTGGCAGATCTGCCAGCGGTCCACCAGCTGGTCGTCGGGCAGCCCCTTCAGGCGCAGGTTGGCCTTCCAGAACGGCGGCGCCTCGATGTTGTTCATGAAGCGGCTAGTCATCACGTGCTCGCCATCGACCTTGGTCGTGCACGGCGTTTCGTCGATTTCCGGCTGGCCGATGCTGGTCGAATGGACGTAGGTTTCGTGCGTCAGGTCCATCAGGTTGTCGATCATCAGGCGGTAGTCGCAGGCGATGTTGTACAGCCCGCCACCGTAGGCGAATTCCGGATTGCCCTGCCATTCGAAATGCGGCAGCTCGGCGATATCGGCCTTGCTGGCATCGCCCGGCCAGACCCAAATGAAGCCGTGGCGCTCGACCACCGGAAAATGGCGGATCGCGGGGAAGCCGCGCACGCGCTGGCCGGGCATCGCCACCGTGTGGCCCTTGCAGCCCATTTCCAGACCGTGGTAACCGCAGACCAGTCGGCCTTCCTTGACGAAACCAAGCGACAGCGGGGCGCCACGGTGCGGGCAGAAATCTTCGAGCGCCGCGATCTCGCCCTGCTCGTCGCGGAAGAAGACCATCAATTCGTTGCAGATGCGCCGGCCGAGCGGCTTGTCCTTGACCTCGTCGGAAGTGCAGGCAACATACCAGGTATTTTTTGGGAACATAATGTGACTCCTCTCTGTTGGATCCAAATAAATTGGATCCAATCGTAGCTATATTTGCGTAATCGATCAACCAATATTTAATTTTATGGATCCAGCCATGACTTCCGACAACAGCAGCATCGTCGCCGCGCTGCGTAAACGCATCATCGACGGCCACTACGCGCCGGGCGAACGATTGGCCGAAATCCCCGTCGCCGAAGCCCTCGGCGTCTCCCGAACCCCGGTCAGGCTGGCTTTTCGCACACTGGAGCAGGAAGGCCTGCTGCAGCGCGTCGGCAAACGCGCCTTGGCCGTGCGCGTATTCTCGCCAGCCGACGTGCAGTGTGCGATCGAAGTGCGCGGCGTACTCGAAGGCCTGGCAGCCCGCCTGCTAGCCGAACGCGGATTGGATCCCAAAACCAGAGTGGTATTGCACGACTGCCTGCGCGAAGGCGAAGCCATCGTCGGCGGCGAGCAACTGAGCGAAGCCGACATCGGCGCCTGGAGCGAGGTCAACGCCCGCTTCCACGCCGCCATCGTCGATGCCGACGAACGCCGCGTCATTGCCGACGCCATCGCCCGCAACAACCACCTGCCCTTCGCCTCGGCCGACTCGATCATCATCGACCGCAGCGAATTGGAACAGGCCCACCAGCGCCTGCGCATGGCGCAACTGCACCACCGCCTGGTCTTCAACGCGCTGGAAAACGGCGAAGCGGCCCGCGTCGAAATGCTGATGCGCGAACATGCACAGATCGGCCTGCGCTACGACAAACTGTTCAAACCGGTTGAATAAGCAGCCACATCGGGCCATCAATCCGTTTTCCGGAAACCCTGCCAGCGAGCCCAGCGAGACCTGCTCATTACGAAGCTGATCTCCCCGGCCAAAGTGTGGCAGCGGCGTACGATCTGCGACCTGTTCCAGAACCAGCCCCTACGATCGACGCCAATGTCGACTGATTTTTGGCCTTTTTCACCCGTCGACCGCAGGACTGCGCGACGGACCACCGCAGAGGCGACGCGCTAGCGCGTACTGCTCGCCCGAAATACGCTCGGTGCCTGGCCGCTCAGTTTCTTGAAGAAGCGGCAGAAATAGGCCGGGTCGGAGAAGCCCAGTTCGTAGGCGAGTTGTGACACCGGCGTGGCGGTGTAGATCAGTTTGCGGCGCGCTTCGAGCAGCAGGCGTTCCTGGGTCAGGGCGAAGGCGGTTTGGCCGCTGAGTTTTCGGCTCAGGCGGTTGAGGCGGCTTTCGGTGAGGTTGAGCGCGGCGGCGTAGGTTTCGACCGGCCAGTGTTCGGCGTAATGCGCTTCGACCAGTTGGCGGAATTTTTCCATCAGGGCGTTGCTCTTGCCCTCCGCGCTTTCGTCGGCGCGCAGGCGTTCGCGGACGAGGAGCAGCAGCAGGGCGCGCACCAGCCAGACCTGGAGGCGCACGCTGGCGGCGCCGGGGGCACGGAATTCGGCTTCGATCTGGTCGAGCAGGCCGCGGATGCGGCGGGCCGACTGTCCATCCTCACCGCTCAGGTGGATGACTTCGGCGGCGCCGCGCAGGACGGCGAACATCTGCGTCGCATCCTCGGACTGGCTGGCCAGCCCGGCCGAATCGAGGGTCAGGACGCAGCCTTCGGTCTGCGGCATGAATTTGAAGGCGTGGATGACGCCGGGCGGGATGACGACGGCGAGCGGCGGTTCGTAGTCCTGTTCCAGGTTGTCGAGGCGAACGCGCGCCGTGCCGGAAAATACGAACAGCACTTGCAGCAGACCTTCGTGGGTGTGGGTGTCGATCTGCCAGTTGCGAGCGGCACTGCGCGCCGAGATTTCCTCGATGTGGATGAATTCGCGGCTGACGGCAGTCTGGGCTTCGCCGTACAGCGAGAAGGTCGGAACAAGGACGCTCATCGGGGTTTGGCCTGGTGATTATTTGCAAGTTTAT
This sequence comes from Betaproteobacteria bacterium HGW-Betaproteobacteria-18, assembly GCA_002842265.1. Taxonomy (GTDB): domain Bacteria; phylum Pseudomonadota; class Gammaproteobacteria; order Burkholderiales; family Burkholderiaceae_C; genus Rhodoferax. Next base: position 20,359 of record PHCO01000014.1, read on the forward strand.
TGGCTAAATCAGGTCATATTCTGCGTTTGTTTGTCAGAAAAGTGCAAGTCTTCGTCGTCATTGTGCATTCGGCCGGCGGCCCCTGAACACTATGCTTCTCCCATCCCGCCGCGAGCGGGTTTAATAATCAAGGAGACCAAATGTTCAGTTTCGATCCTTATTCGCCAGCGGTAGACGCGGACCCGTTCCCGTTCTACAAGACGCTGCGCGACGAGCATCCGTGCTTCTGGAGTCCGGAAGCCGAGATGTGGGTGCTGTCGCGTTACACCGACATCGTCACCGCGCTCAACGACTGGCAGACCTATTCGTCGGCCAGCGGCAACCTGATGACCGAATTGCCGAACCGCGCCGGTTCGACGCTGGGGACCAGTGACCCCCCCCGCCACGACCGTCTGCGCGGGCTCGTTCAGCACGCCTTCCTGCGCCGCAATTTGGAAGCGCTGGCCGAGCCGATGCGGGCGATTGCGCGTGAAGCGGTGGCAGAGATCAAGGATGCCAAGGAGTTCGACTTCATCGCCGACTTCTCGTCCAAGTTCACCGTCCGCGTGCTCTTCGCCGCCCTCGGCCTGCCGCTCGGCGACGAGCAGACGGTACGCGACAAGGCCGTCCTCATGGTGCAGTCCGACCCGAAGACGCGCGCCAAGGGGCCGGAGCATATCTCCGCCTACAACTGGATGCGCGACTACGCCGCCGGGGTCATCGCCGAACGCCGCAAGAACCCGCAGAACGACCTGATTTCGCATTTCTCGATGGCCGAAATCGACGGCGACAAGCTCGACGAAATGGAAGTCCTGCTCACGACGACGACCTTGATCATGGCCGGCATCGAGTCGCTGGGCGGTTTCATGTCGATGTTCGCGCTGAACATGGCGGATTTCCCCGAGGCGCGCCGCCAGTTGGCTGCCAACCCGGAACTGATTGCCGATGCGGTCGAAGAGTCGCTGCGCTTCAACACCTCGGCACAACGCTTCCGGCGTCGTCTGCAGAAGGACGTCACGCTGCACGGCCAGACCATGAAGGCCGGCGATTTCGTCTGCCTGGCCTACGGTTCGGGCAACCGCGACGAGCGGCAGTTCGCCAACCCGGATGTTTACGACATCACGCGCAAGCCGAAGGGGCATCTCGGCTTCGGTGGCGGCGTCCACGCCTGCCTGGGCAGCGCCATCGCCCGCATCGCGATCAAGATCGCCTTCGAGGAATTCTTCAAGGTGATCCCGGAGTTCCATCGCGTCGAGGCCGACCTGCCCTGGATGCCGTCGTCCACCTTCCGCAGCCCGCTGCGCCTGGTGCTCGCCCGGCCCTGAGTCGCCCTGTACCAACCCGCCGCCGGCCCGCCCGGCAGGCGGGTTTTTGCCATTCCCCAAGGAGAAAATCATGTCCAAAGTCACTTTTATCGAACCCACCGGCAACGCCGTTGACGTCGACGTCGCCGACGGCTGGAGCCTCATGCAGGCCGCCACCAGCAACGGCGTTGACGGCATGGAAGCCGAATGCGCCGGCTCCTGCGCCTGCGCCACCTGCCACTGCTACGTCGAAAGCCACGAAGAACTGCTGCCGGCCCCGGCTGAAAACGAACTCGCCATGCTCGACAACGTCGCCGCCGAGCGCCGCCCGAACAGCCGTCTGGCCTGCCAGATCAAGATGAACGACGGACTGGCCGGCATCGTCGTCCGCCTGCCCGAAACCCAGGTCTGATCCGAGCATGCCGACCCGTCCCATCGTTATCGTCGGCGCCGGCCAGGCCGGCCTCCAGGTTGCCGAATCGCTGCGCAGCGAGGGCTGGGAAGGCGACATCATCCTGCTCGGCGACGAGCCGCACGCGCCCTACCACCGGCCGCCGCTGTCCAAAGCCTACCTGCTCGGCGAAGCAACGGCCGAACAGCTCACCATGCGCGGCCCGGAAGCCCTGGCCCGCAAGAACATCAGCCTGCGCACCGGGATCTGCGTCGATCACATCGACCGCAGCGGCCGCGAACTGCATTTCAGCCACGGCAGCAGCCTGCCCTATCACCGCCTGGTGCTGGCCACCGGCGCCCGCGCCCGGACCCTGCCGGGCGCCGACCTGGCCGGCGTCTTCGGGCTGCGCGGCTTCGACGATTGCCGGCAGATCGGCGCCGCCCTTGAAACGGCGGAGAACGTCACGGTCATCGGCGGCGGTTTCATCGGCCTGGAATTCGCCGCCGTCGCCCGCAAGAAAGGCAAGACGGTGACCGTGCTCGAAGCCGGCGAACGGCTCATGGCCCGCGCTGTTTCGCCCTTCATTTCCGAGTGGTATGCGCAGTTGCACGCCCGCCATGGCGTCGACATCGTCCTTAGGGCGGAGCTTTCCGCCTTTGCCGGCGAGAACGGGCGGATTGCTACGGTCAACCGGAAAAACGGGCCAAAATTGAAATCCGACCTCGTCGTCCTCGGCGTCGGCGTCATCGCCAACGACCAACTGGCCGCCGCTGCCGGCCTGCCCGTCGACCGCGGCGTCATCGTCGACGCCTGCGGGCGCACCACCGACCCGGCCATCTTCGCCGCCGGCGACTGCACCGCCACCTGTCTGGCCGATGGCAGCCTGCGCCGCCTCGAATCGGTTCAGAACGCCGTCGAGCAAGGCAAAGCCGTCGCCGCCGCGATCCTCGGCAAGGAAAAACCCTTCGTCGCCACGCCCTGGTTCTGGTCCGACCAGTACGACGCCAAGCTGCAAATGGTCGGCACCAGCGCCGGCCACGACCAGATGGTCATTCGCGGCAATCCGGACGACGGCAAGTTCTCCGTATTCTATTTCCGCGAAGGCAGACTGATCGGCATCGACAGCGTCAACCGCCCGCAAGACCACATGGCCGGCCGCAAGTTGCTCGACCGCGGGCTGTCGCCGACGCCGGAGCAGGCGGCCGACGAAGCGTTTTTGCTCAACGGCCTGCTGGCTTAACGCAGCACCGGCGTCGCGTGGTCGGTCACCATCACCAATTTCCCGGCGACGACGGTCCGCACCAATTCGATCAAGGCCTGTTGCGTCGCTGTGATCTGCCGGTGCGCATTGACAGCCAACGACAGCTTGGCGTGCAGACCGGGAGCGGTGATGGGGCGGATCTGCAAGGTCTGGCCGCTGCCCAGGTTGGTCACCGCGTTACGCGACAGGATGGCATGGCCGAAACCTTCGCCGACCAGGTCGAGGATGGCGCCGACACCATCGACTTCAAAGGCGATGGTCGGGCGCAAGCCGAGATTGGCCAGTTCATTTTCGATGAGCATGCGCAGGGCGTTCGGCCGGCTCGGCACGATCAACGGAAAAGCCGGCAGGTCGCGCACGGCAACCGCTTCGGGCAACGAGGCGGCATGCGCTGCGCCGTGGATCGGCGAAACCAGGAACAATTCCTCTTCGAGCAACGGTTGCAAATCGACATCAGACGACGGCGCGGCGTTGTACAACAGGGCGACGTCAAGCCGCCCGGAAACCAGCGATTCCTGCATACCGGCGGTCAGCCCTTCGCGGATCGATAGCGTAGCTGCCGGAAAGCTCGCCTTGAAGGCGCGGAAGATTGGCGCCGCCAGTATCTTCAACAGGCTGGGCGGCAGGCCGAGGGCGACCTGGCCGACCAAGGCGCCGCGCGCCCGGCCGAGTTCCTCGCGCAGCCGTTCGACCTGGTGCAGGATGCCGCGGCCGTATTCGAGCAGCAGCTTGCCGGCATCGGTAGTGGTGACGCCGCGCCCGTTGCGCAGCAGCAGGTTTTGTCCGAACTCCACTTCGAGCAGACGAACCTGCCGGCTCAGCGCCGGTTGAGCGATGTCGAGCGTGATCGAGGCGCGGGTGAAACTGCCCAATTCAGCGACGTGTACAAAATACTCAAGCTGTTTCAGATCCAATTTTTGTCACTCCATAACAAAATTGTATAGCTGATAGTAGCGCGCTTCCCTTTCGGCGGGGGAGGGGTCGGGCAAGAATCGCCCCATGCAGACAGCCATCAAAACCCTCTTCATGCGCGGCGGCACCTCGCGCGGCCCGTTCTTCAACGAAGCCGACTTGCCGACCGATATCGCAACGCGCGACCGCGTGCTGCTCGCCGCCCTCGGCTCGCCGGACAAGCGGCAGATCGACGGCCTGGGCGGCGCCCATCCGCTAACCAGCAAGGTCGGCATCGTTCGGCCGAGCACGACGCCGGGCGTCGATCTCGACTTCCTGTTCGCTCAGTTGCAGCCGGACAAGGAGACGGTAGACACGACGCCCAACTGCGGCAACATGCTGGCCGCCGTCGTTCCTTTCGCACTGGAAACCGGCATGGTCGCGGCCCAGGGCGAAACGACGACGTTGCGCGTGCTGACACTGAATACCGATATGCAGTGCGACATTACCGTCAGCACGCCGGGCGGCCATGTCGCTTACGACGGCGAGGCGCGCATCGACGGCGTGCCCGGAACCTCGGCGCCGATCACCATCAATTTCCTTGATACCGCTGGCTCCGTCTGTTCAGGTCTGCTACCGACAGGCCATGTGGTCGACATGATCGATGGCATCGAAGTCACCTGTATCGACAACGGCATGCCGCTGGTCATTTTCCGGGCGGCCGATGTTGGATGCACAGGCTACGAGAGCGTTGCCGAACTGAACGGCGACCTTGAGTTGAAAGCCCGTATCGAACGCCTGCGCATTACCTGCGGCCAGGTTATGGGCCTCGGCGATGTAACGGCCAAGAACTATCCGAAGATGACGCTCGTTGCCCCACCGCAAGCCGGCGGCAGCATTGCCACCCGCAGCTTCATCCCGCATGTCTGCCACGACGCGATCGGCGTGCTGGCCGCGGTGACGGTGGGCACGGCCTGCGTACTGGCCGGCTCGGTGGCGGCCGGCGTGGCACAACTGGCCGAGGGCAATCCGAAACGGGTGTCGGTCGAGCACCCGACCGGCGAATTCTCGGTCGAGCTCGAGCTCGATCCGGCCGATCCCCAGAAGGTCACCCGCGCCGCGCTGCTGCGCACGGCGCGCCTGATCATGCGCGGCGAAGTCATGGTGCCGGCCGACGTCTGGCCGGGCCAGCCGGCCCGCTGAATACACAATCAAAATAAAGAGGAACAACCATGAGCACCCCAATCCCCAACAGAACCCAAGTCGCCATCATCGGCGCCGGCCCCTCCGGGCTGCTGCTCGGCCAATTGCTGCACAAGGCCGGCATCGAGGCGGTCATCCTCGAGCGCCAGACGGGCGATTACGTGCTGAGCCGCATCCGCGCCGGCGTGCTGGAACAGGTCTGCATCGACCTCATGGACGAAGCCGGTGTCGGCCAGCGCATGCACCAGGAAGGCCTGGTCCATGGCGGTTTCGAGATGCTTTACGGTGGCACCCGGCATCGCATCGACATGAACAAGCTGACCGGCGGCAAGAACGTCATGGTCTACGGCCAGACCGAACTAACGCGCGATTTGATGGATGCCCGGCAAGCCGCCGGCCTGCCGACCGTATACGAAGCGAAGGATGTCGCCATCCACGATTTCGGCAGCGCCAAACCGCGCGTCACGTACTGGAAGGATGGCGTCGAGCACACCCTCGAATGCGATTTCATCGCCGGCTGCGACGGCTTCCACGGCGTCTGCCGGGCCAGCGTGCCGCGCACGGCTATCCGCGAATTCGAGAAGGTCTATCCCTTCGGCTGGCTGGGTCTTCTCTCGGACACACCGCCGGTCTCCGAAGAACTGATCTACGTGAACAGCCCGCGCGGCTTCGCCCTCTGTTCGCAGCGCAGCAAGACGCGCAGCCGCTACTATCTGCAGGTACCGCTGACCGACCGCATCGAGGAGTGGACCGACGAGGCCTTCTGGCAGGAGTTACGCCTGCGCCTCGACGACGAGGGCCGTGAAAAACTGGTCACTGGCCCATCGCTGGAAAAGAGCATCGCCCCACTTCGTTCCTTCGTCACGGAGCCGCTGCGCTTCGGTCGGCTGTTCCTGGCCGGAGACGCCGGCCACATCGTGCCGCCGACCGGAGCCAAGGGCTTGAATCTGGCAGCGACTGACGTCAAATACCTGTCGAGCGCCATCGTCGAGTTCTACCAGGAGCGCAGCGATGCCGGTATCGACGGCTATTCCGCCCGCTGCCTGCGCCGTATCTGGAAGGCAGAACGGTTTTCGTGGTGGTTCACACAGCTCATGCACCGCTTCCCGGACGACGGCCCGATTTCGGCCAAGTTCCAGGAGGCCGAGCTGGATTACCTGCTGAATTCGGAAGCCGGCTCGCGCTCAATTGCCGAGAATTACGTCGGCCTGCCCCTCGATTTCGGCGAGTAAGGCAGAAACGTTCGCGGTTCGTGCCGTCCGGTGTAAACCAGCAGGCGCCCGACAATCCTATTCCGGTTGGTCGGGCGCAACTTTCGGCGTACTCAAGGCTTGCAGGATGCTGCGCAAACTGCCTTGCAGGGCCGCGCGTTGGGGCTTGGTCAGACCGGTCAGCATGCCCGATTCAAGCTTGGCCACGGCGGCATGGGCCTGTTGCAGCACGACCGTGCCGGCCACGGTAACACTGAGGCGAACGACCCGACCATGAAACGGGTCCGGCGCACGTTCTACCCAGCCCTTGTCGCCCATCTGCTTGACCATCTCGTTGGCGGATTGCGGCGAAACCATCGTGCGCTCGGCCAACTGTGCATTGCTGATCTGGGTCTGCGATTCGAGAAACGACAACGCGGTGTACTGGCTGACCGTCAGTCCCAGCGGCGCCAGCACTTCGAGCATGCGGCGCTTGAGGGCGTGATCGAGGCGGCCGATCAGGTAACAGGTGCCGGTCGGACGGGGAATATTGCCGACTTGATTGGAAAGCAAGGTTTCGGGCATGGCGATGGGTAGATCCTGAGCATGAACTACAAGTCTGAACGGGGACTCCGCGGCAACCGGAAGTATGGCAGGTTGCCTGATGACAAGCGGCTTCATTTTACCCGCCACCACCGCGTCACGGCCTGCCGAAAAAATTATCCATTGGGAAATCGATTTCACCCCTTGATTTTTTGTTTGGATCCTATAACATCCAAAACATATCAGGCAACCTGATATCTTTTCAAAAGGAGCATGGCAATGTCGAAATATGAAGGTCGGTGGTCGGTGGTCAAGGTCGATGTCGAAGAGGGAATTGGCTGGGTCACCCTGAACCGCCCGGAAAAGCGCAATGCGATGAGCCCGCAGCTCAATCGCGAAATGATCGATGTTCTCGAAACCCTCGAGCTTGATGACGACGTGCAGGTGCTGGTGCTGACCGGGGCTGGCGAATCCTGGTCGGCCGGCATGGACTTGAAGGAATACTTCCGCGAAACCGACGGCAAGTCCGACATCTTCCAGGAAAAAATGCGCCGCGACTGCTCGCAATGGCAGTGGAAGCTGCTGCGCTTCTACAACAAGGCAACCATCGCC
>PHCO01000247.1 GCA_002842265.1 Betaproteobacteria bacterium HGW-Betaproteobacteria-18
GCTGCCTACTGGAAGAACCTTAACTGGGACAAGGCCATCGCCGCCGGCATGGCTGCCGCCGGCAAGCCGTTCTCGGGCAAATACGACTTCATCGAGACCGCCGCCATGTGGCCGATCACCCACATGGTCGCCCCGAAGGACAAGGCGCTCGGCTGCAGTGACTGCCACAGCAGCAATGGCCGGCTCGAAAAGGTCGATGGCATCTATATCCCCGGCCGTGGGCGCGACCACATCGCGCTGCTCGACACCGCCGGCTGGGCGCTTGCCGCCCTCACGCTGCTCGGCGTCATCGGCCACGGTATCGGCCGCATCCTGACCGCCAAGCGCACGCACTAAGGGGAAGAACATGGCACGCATCTATATCTTCAAAGGTTTCGAACGTTTCTGGCACTGGACCCAGGCCCTGCTGATCATCTCCATGCTGGTCACCGGTTTCGAGGTCCATGGCACCTACTCGCTGCTCGGCTGGCACAAGGCCGGCGAGCTGCACACCACGTCAGCCTGGGCGCTGATGGGCCTGTGGGTGTTCGCCATCTTCTGGCACTTCACGACGGGCGAATGGCGTCAGTACATCCCGACCACCAACAAGATGCTCGATGTCGCCCTGTTCTACGCCTTCGGGATGTTCAAGGGGGAGCATCACCCCTACCTGAAGACCAAAAACCGCAAGCACAACCCGCTGCAACGGGTCGCCTACCTTGGCGTCAAGCTGTTCATCAACCCGCTGCTCTGGTGTTCCGGGCTGTTCTACCTGTTCTACAACCAGCTTGGCGCCGTCGGACTCGGCGGCGTATCGCTCGGCCTCATCGCCCTGGCCCACACCCTCGGCGCTTTCCTGATGCTGCTCTTCCTGATCGCCCACATCTATCTCGGCACCGCCGGCCACACACCGACTGCCCACTTCAAGGCGATGGTCACCGGCTGGGACGACGACGTGAACGAAGAGCCGCTTGGCGCCAAGGCGCAATGAGTTACTGATTCGCAGGGGAAAATCATGATGCAACGCACTATCACGCGAAACCTTCTGGCCGGCCTGATTGCCAGCCTCTTCATCCCGCTTGGCGCCCAGGCAGCCGATGCCGATCTGCTCAAGAAAATCGAAGCCATGGCCAAGGAGATCGAGGCCCTGCGCGCCCAGGTCCAGGCCAATCAGGACGCCAACAAGCAGGCGATTGCCGACGTCAGGGAAGTGAAGGAAAAGGTCCGGAAGAACGAAGACAGGTCCCTCGAAAAGTGGCTGACGGTCGGCGGGGATTATCAGTTCAGGATCGATAGCCTGGCCGGGGAAACCAACGCTTTCACCGATGTCAATGCCACGTTTGCCAACGCCCAGAATCAATTGCAGGCTGCCTTCTTCGCCAATCCTTCGCCGGCCAATGCCGCCGCTCTCTCGGGCCTGATGAACTTTGCACAAGGCATAGCCGGCGTGCAGACCTACTCGCAAGCCCAGACTTTCCTCGGCGCCAACGCAGCGATGCTCGGTGCAATTGGTGGCTACGCCGTCACGGTGCCCGCCTACAAACCCAAGAACGAAACCCTCTACAGCAACCGCTTCGGTCTTGACCTCAACATGAAGGCGGCACAGGACGTTTCCGTTACCGCCCGTTTGCTGATGTACAAGACCTTCGGCGCATCGGATGAAGGCGCCCTGACCAACAGCGGCGCCGCGCCTTTCTTCGCCGACCGCGTCGGCGTCTTCGATGGCACCGTCGGCCATATCCCATCTAGCAGTTTCCTCAATGTCGATCGCGTCTATGCGACGTGGAGCAACATTGCCGAACAGGACATCTGGTTCTCGGTCGGTCGTCGGCCGTCGACCAACGGCGCCCCCAACCATTTGCGTGCCAACACGGCGCGTCCCGGCACCGGCGGCACGCCGGCCCTGCTCGTCGACTATGCCTTCGACGGCATGACCGTCGGTTGGGCGCCCGACATCGACGCGCTGCCCGGCGCCTACGGCAAGATCTGCTATGGCCGCGGTTATGAGAGCGGTTTCAGCAAGGCGCTGACCAATTCGCTTGAAGATACCGACATGCTCGGAATTTCGGTCGTGCCGATCGACACCGACCCGCTTCGCGTCTGGCTGCAATGGAATCGCGGCATGAGCATTTTCGATGCCCCGAAGATGGCCAGCACCTATTTCGGCACGACGATGCCCAAGACCAATCTCGGCGACATCGACTGGTACGGCGCCGGCGCCCTCGGCACGATCAAGAATGTTGGCCGCGGCAAACTGAACTGGTTCGCCGACGCGGGCATGAGCGTCACCCACCCGAACGACAACGTCTCCGCCCAGTTCGGCTTCCAGGGCTTGATGACCGGTGCCTTCTTCAATCCCGAAGCACCGAGCAGCAAGACCGGCACTGCCATCTACCTCGGCCTGCGCTACGACCTGCCGTCGAAGACCAAGCTTGGGCTCGAATACAACCACGGATCGAAGAACTGGATCACCTTCGCCCCGGCCGCTGGCGACTCCTGGACATCGAAGGTCGGCACGCGCGGCAACGTCTACGAGGTTTACGCGATTCAGGAACTCGATGCCAAGCCGATCTCGTCGTTCATGGCCAAGAGCTTCTTCCGCCTTGGCTTCCAGTACTACGACTTCCAGTACACCGGCAGCAACAACTGGGTCGGCGCCCCGGTCAAGATCTCCGACGTCAATGGCCAGATGATGACCACGACCCCCTTGTCCAAGGCCTACAACGCCTACGCCACCTTCGAAGTGAAATTCTGATCAACCCGATTTCAGGAGCAAGCCATGCCTAAAACCCTCTCCCAACTGCTCATCTCGATTGCACTCGCCGCCGCCGCGCTGACCATTTCACCGGTCGCCTCGGCCGACGACGTCAAGATGGTCGGCGTCATCACCAAGATCACGATGGCCGGCGACGGCAAATCGGCCCAGGCCATCCTGAAGGACGGCAAGACTGGCGAATCGGTCACCATCAACATCACCGACGACCTGACGCTCGACAAGTTCAAGGACAAGCGGATCGTCGAAGGCGACGAAATCCGCGCCAAGTTTGACAACACCGGCGGCAAGAACGAAAGCAAGTCGTTCAAGAAAACAGCCGGCTGCTAGGCCGAGGGCCAGCCCTGGGCCAACTGGGCGGGGAGGAAACTTCCCGCCCTTTTTACGTCCAGAAAAAAACGACGGGGAATCGCCACGCTGCCGTGGCTGGCCGGGCGGCGGCTTGGCTGCTTCCCACGGTCAACCGGAAAAAAAGCCGAAAAATGAAATACGGGTGGCCGTGCGAACAACAGCGCGGCTGTAACGAGCAGACGCTAGAATGTCTGCTCCCGGTTTTTCCGTCCTTCGTTCGTCTGGCCCCATGCTGCCTCAACCCTCCCTGCTCGGCTGGCTTCCCGTCTGGCAACGCAATTTCCTCGTCTGGCGCAAACTCGCCCTGCCGTCCATTCTCGGCAACCTGGCCGATCCGCTGATCTACATGCTCGGCCTCGGCTACGGGCTGGGTGCCATGCTGCCGACCATTGAAGGCCAGCCCTACATCGCTTTCCTGGCCGGTGGTACGGTATGCGCCTCGACTATGAATGCCGCGACCTTCGAGGCCCTGTACTCGGCCTTTTCGCGCATGCACGTCCAGAAAACCTGGGAAGCCATCCTCAACACCCCGCTCGGCCTGGGCGATGTCGTCGCCGGCGAACTGTTCTGGGCGGCGACCAAATCGCTGCTCTCGGGTGCCGCGATCCTCGTCGTCATCACCGCCATGGGCCTGACCAACGGCCCGCTCATGCTCTGGGCGCTGCCGGCCATCGTCCTCACCGGGCTGGCCTTCGCCGCCCTCGGC
>PHCO01000248.1 GCA_002842265.1 Betaproteobacteria bacterium HGW-Betaproteobacteria-18
AGCCAGCCCCGGGTGGCGCAACAAAATAAGTCTTCAGCCCCCGCAGATCAATTCCGGGAAGTTTCAAAGATTGAAGCCGTCCAGGTGCATGAACAGCCAGACTCCAGGCGTGATGTGCCCCTTGAACGTGCGGCTGTGACGGTGCAAATCAGCCCGGAAGGTGATTTTTGGTATGCCACGGTGCAGACGCTGATCGCCAGTGAAGCCATTAGCGCCATGGGGCGGGAGCTGGCCTTGCAGTCGCAGTTGGTGGCGCGCGACAGTGACCAATGGCTGCTGCGTGTGGAGCGCGAGTCGCTCAACCAGTCGGGCAATCGCGAACGGCTGGCGGCGGCCCTGGCGGCTGCAGGTTATCCGGTGCGGCTGGTGACGGAGGTGGGGCGCGTCACCGACAGCCCGGCCAGGCGCAATTTGGCGGCGGCGGCACAAAACCAGTTGGCGGCTGAAAAAATCGTTTTTGATGACCCCCTGGTGCAATCGTTGATGCGTGATTTTGGGGCGAAAATCGTCCCTGGCAGCATCAAACCGGATTGAAACAGCTTTACCCACTGAACTTTTTTGCCGGGTGCGAACGGCTTGTGCCCCGGAGTTTTCAATTGACTATTTAAACAAGGAAATCCCATGTTCAACAAAGGACAACTCGCCGGCCTCATGAAGCAGGCGCAGACGATGCAGGACAACATGAAAAAAGCCCAGGACGAACTGGGTAGCATCGAGGTCACGGGCGAGTCAGGCGCGGGCCTGGTCAAGGTCACCATGACCTGCAAGCACGACGTGCGCCGCGTCACCATCGACCCCAGCCTGCTGGCCGACGACAAGGACATGCTCGAAGACCTGGTGGCGGCGGCCTTCAATGCGGCGGTGCGCAAGGCCGAAGAAACCTCCGCCGAAAAAATGGGCAAGATCACCGCCGGCATGCCCGGTCTCCCAGGCGGCATGAAATTCCCCTTCTGAGACCTTGTGGGAAAGACCGAAGTGACGCGAAGCGCACAAGCTCTGTCCTCAACATTTTGTCGGATGTTGGATGTTCACCTTGTGGGAAAGACCGAAGTGACGCGAAGCGCACAAGCTCTGTCCTCAACATTTCAATATGGCTGACACCAACGCGCTGGAAGCGCTGATTCAGGCGCTGCGGCGCCTGCCCGGCGTGGGCGTCAAGTCGGCGCAGCGCATGGCGTTTCATTTGTTGCAGCACGACCGCGCCGGGGCGCAAACGCTCTCGATGGCGCTGGCGCATGCGGCGCAAGCGGTGCATCATTGCGAGCGTTGCCACACCTTTACCGAGGCGCTGATCTGCGCCACCTGTCTGGATGCGCGCCGCGATGCCAGCAAACTGTGCGTGGTGGAAACGCCGGCCGATCAGTCGGCGGTGGAGCGCACCGGTGCCTACCGGGGCCTTTACTTTGTACTGATGGGCAAGCTCAGCCCGCTGGACGGCATTGGCCCGCATGACATTGGCCTGAAAAAGCTGTTTGACCGGGCGCTCGATGGCACTGTGCAAGAGGTGATTCTGGCGACCAATTTCACGGCCGAGGGCGAAGCCACGGCGCACGTGATCAGCGAAGGGCTCAAGGCGCGGGGCCTGTACCTGACGCGGCTGGCGCGTGGTGTGCCGGTGGGCAGTGAGCTTGAATATGTGGATTTGGGCACCATTGCCCACGCGCTGGTGGATCGGCGCTGACTTGTTTACTGGCGCGCCAAATGAACTGGTTTATTCAGGGCTGCTGACTTGCCGCCACGCGAAGCAGATTTGGCAACTGCCGTTTTGCCACGTGTTTTGGCACTGCGCACGGCACGTGCTTTGACTGGTAAGTAAAGCACCACCGATTGCCCCGGTTTGAACGCGGCAGAAGGGCTCACCTTGTTCCACTCTGCGAGGAACTGGGTACTCACACTGAAGCGCCTGGCCATGCTGGTGACGTTGTCTTTTTTACCCGCTTTCACCATGGTTTTTCTCAGCACCGTATCGGGTGCCAGGGCCAGGTAGCCGTTGGCTGCGACATGCTCGGTGACATCACTGTTCAGACTGGCCGAGCGGCGCACCAGCAGGGTCGATCCGGCCCTGACCTGCATCCGTGGCGGAATCTGGTTGACGCTGCGTAGCTCGTCCTCTGTCATGCCGACACGCTGGGCGACATCGGCGGGTTTGAGGGTGGTAGGGGCGATCCAGACAGTCCAATTGGCCAGACGCCCGCCCGTGTAAGCCTCCAGGTTGCTTTGAAAGCGTTCGGCGTTGTCCCAGGGCAGCAGAATCTGGGCGGTGCCGGCAGCCAATAGCACGGGCTTGCTGGCAGACGGGTTGAGGGCCCGAAAATCATCCAGCGGTACCTCAGCCAGTTTGGCAGCGAGGGCCACATCGATGTCACGCCGGATTTCGACGCTCTGGAAATAGGGATGGTTGCCGATTTCAGGCAGCACCACCCTGAAGGAGTCAGGATTGGCCACAATGTTTTTCACGGCTTGCAGCTTGGGCACGTAAAAGCGGGTTTCCATGGGCATGACCAGATCGGTATAGCGGGTGCCAGTGCCCGCTTTTTTGGCCTTGTTGATGGCCCGCTGGACACTGCCTTCACCCCAGTTGTAAGCGGCCAGCGCCAGATGCCAGTCGCCAAACATGCCGTAGAGCTTTTGCATGTAGTCCAGCGCAGCGCGGGTCGATTCGATCACGTCGCGGCGGTCGTCGCGAAACATGTTTTGTTTGAGGTCAAAGTACTTGCCCGTGGCCGGCATGAACTGCCACATGCCAGCTGCCTTGGCGCTGGAGACCGCCTGCGGGTTGAAGGCGCTCTCGATGAAGGGCAGCAGGGCCAGTTCGCTGGGCATGTCGCGCCGCTCCAGCTCTTCGACGATGTAAAACAGGTATTTGCTGCCGCGCTCGGTCATGCGGGCCATGTAGTCGGGGCGGCTGCTGTACCAGAGCTCACGCTCACGCACCAGGTCGGTGTCGAGGTCGGGCATGGCAAAGCCACGGCGCACGCGCTCCCACAGGTCGGCCGGTGGCAGCAGGGCATGCACGCTTTGCGAGCCCAAGCGCAAAGAGGCGAGCGGTTTGAGGCCGCCCGCGGGGTAAAGCGCCGGGCTGCTGTCGTTCGGGGTGGCGCCATCTGGCACCGATGCGCCAGCGACTGGGGGTGCAGACGCATCCGGGGGCATCAATCCGGGGCTGGCGCAGCCCGCCAACCACAGGCTGGCAGACAGTGCAAACAGGTGAAAAAGGGATTTCAAAATTGATCTTTCCAGGTTCGCAGGGCGGCAAACACGCTGACGGGGTCACGCGCGTCAGGGGCCATCTGCTGCACCGCATGGGCCACTTGGGGCAAATGGGTGCGTAAAAAAGGATTCACGGCTTTTTCAAGGCCGATGGAGGAAGGCAGCGTCGGCAAGTGCTGATCGCACAGCACCTTGGCTCGCGCGCTGTAGGCTTTGATGTCTTCATTATCAGGCTCAACGGCACGCGCAAAGCGCAAGCTGCCCAGGGTGTATTCATGGGCGCAGCAAACGCGGGTGGCATCGGGCAGGGCGGCCAGGCGTGTCAATGAGTCCAGCATTTGTGCCGGTGTGCCTTCAAACAGACGGCCGCAACCCGCGCTGAACAAGGTGTCGCCACAAAACAAAATGGAGTCAGCGTCCGGGACGTGACCCACATAGGCGATATGTCCGGCCGTGTGGCCCGGCACCAGCAGCACCTCAAAGCGCAGTCCCAATGGCCAGATCACATCGCCGTCGTTCAGACGTTGCAAGGGCTCCGGCATGTGCTCCCCTGCGGGGCCATACACTTGCGCACCGGTACGATGGCGCAGGG
>PHCO01000249.1 GCA_002842265.1 Betaproteobacteria bacterium HGW-Betaproteobacteria-18
CCGACACCACAGTGTTGACGTAGATGCCGTTGTTGCCATCCTTGTCGGGCACAAACTTGGCTGGCGGCAACTGACGCTGGTAAGTCCAGATCGGCCATTCGGTGTCGTAAATATCGAGCTCGGGCACGGTCGAGGCCAGGTCGAGGTTGGCCGACCAGAACGCGTCGATCGTGCCGACATCACGCCAATACGGTTCAATGCCCTTGACGCGCGACACACAAGACAGGCCAAACGGATGCGCCAGCGCCCGGCCGTCCGCCACCGCACGCGGAATCACGTTTTTGCCAAAGTCATGCTCAGACTGCGGATTGGCCAGGTCATCATCGAGCAATTGGTACAGGTAATCGGCATTGAAAATGTAAATCCCCATGCTGGCCAGCGACACCGCATCATTGCCAGGCATCGGCGGCGGGGCGGCGGGCTTTTCGATGAATGCGGTAATTTGGCGCGCAGCGTCGATGGCCATGACACCAAACGCGCTGGCCTCGGCACGCGGCACCTCGATACAACCCACAGTGCAGCCCGCACCGCATGCCACATGGTCCTTGAGCATGATCGAGTAGTCCATTTTGTACACATGGTCGCCCGCCAGAATCACAATGTACTGGGGCTTGCTGGAGCGGATGATGTCCAGGTTTTGGAAGATGGCATCGGCGGTACCACGGTACCAGTGCTCCTCACCCACGCGCTGCTGGGCCGGCAGCAGGTCCACCATTTCATTAAGTTCGGCACGCAAGAAACTCCAGCCACGCTGCATGTGGCGCATCAGCGAATGCGACTTGTACTGCGTCACCACGGCCATGCGCCGGATGCCAGAATTCAGGCAATTGGACAGGGCGAAGTCGATGATACGGAACTTGCCGCCAAAGTACACCGCCGGTTTGGCGCGCGTGTCGGTCAATTGCTTGAGCCGTGAGCCGCGGCCCCCGGCCAATATCAAGGCCACCGTGTGGCGAACCAGTTGATGGGTTTCCAGGGCTCTTCTTTCTGCTTGCACCATGCCTGACTCCTTGTGATTAATTTTGTCGAATCCTATCCTGTCCAGCGCACCAGTTCCCCTGAATGGCCAGCGCCATCAGGTGGCCACCGTGGGGCCGGCCATGCCGGTGCGCAGCCTGATGCCCGCTACCTGCTCTGCCACCGCAACCAGTTCAACCAAAGCTTGCTGCACCGCTTGATCCTGCCGGGCCACATCGGCCTCATAACGTTCCAGGTACAGCCGCAGCGTCGCCCCTTCGGTGCCGGTACCCGACAACCTGAAAATCACCCGCGCGCCATCGTCGAACAGCAGGCGAATGCCCTGCTGCCGCGACACCGAACCATCCACCGGGTCGGTGTAGGCAAAATCATCCGCCAACATCACCTGGCGGCTGCCAAACCGCCGCCCAGGCAGGGCAGGCAAGGCGGCGCGCAAATCTGCCATCAGCGCATTGGCCACCTCGACGGCGATACCTTCATAGTCGTGCCGGGTGTAGTAGTTTCGGCCATGCACACGCCAATGCTCGCGCACCAGGGTCTCCACTGAACGACCGGTGGCGCCCTGCAAACTGAGCCAGAACAAAATCGCCCACAGGCCGTCTTTTTCGCGCACATGGCTGGAGCCGGTGCCATAACTCTCTTCGCCGCACAAGCTCACTCGCCCGGCATCGAGCAGGTTGCCAAAAAATTTCCAGCCGGTGGGGGTTTCAAAACACGGCAGACCCAGCGCCTTGGCCACCCGGTCCACCGCCGCCGAGGTCGGCATGGAACGCGCCACCCCCAGCAGACCATCTTTGTAACCCGGAATCAGCCTGGCGTGCGCCGTCATCAGGGCCAGGCTGTCGGAAGGCGTCACGACAAAGTTGCGTCCCAGCACCATGTTGCGATCCGCATCACCGTCCATGGCGGCGCCAAAGTCGGGCGCATCTGCAGCAAACATGTGGGCGATCAGGTCTTGCGCATTCACGGGGTTGGGGTCGGGGTGCAGGCCGCCAAAATCTTCCAGCGGCTCGGCATTGACCACGGTACCTGCCGGTGCGCCCAACTCACCCTCCAGAATCGCCTTGGCATAGGGGCCACCGACCGCATTCATGGCATCCACGCGCATGCTAAAGCCACGTTTAAACATGCCGCGCAACAGATCAAAGTCAAACAGTTCGTGCATCACCGCCGCGTAGTCGGCCACCGGGTCAATCACCTCAACCTGCATGTGCTCGACTTGCTGCAGGCCCAGGCGATCGATGTCAATGTCGGGCGCATCACTGCTGCGCAGTTCACTCACAACCTGGGTGCGGGCATACACCGCCTCGGTCAGCGCTTCGTTGGCCGGGCCGCCATTGCCCGCGTTGTACTTGATGCCAAAGTCGCCCTCCGGCCCACCGGGGTTGTGGCTGGCCGACAGCACGATGCCGCCAAATGCCTGGCGCCGGCGGATCACGGCACTGACCGCGGGCGTGGACAAAATGCCGCCCTGGCCCAGCAGCACGCGCGCTACGCCATTGGCTGCTGCCAGTTTCAGGATGCGTTGCACCGCCGTGCGGTTGTAAAAACGGCCATCACCACCCAGCACCAGCGTCTGGCCGCGCAAGGCATGGCCTTCTGCACCCGAGGCGTTGAGCACGTCCAGCAGCGCCTGGACAAAATTTTCCAGATAGTGCGGCTGGGTAAATACCGTCACTTTTTTGCGCAAACCCGAGGTACCGGGACGCTGTCCCGCAAACGGCTGGGTTGGAATTGTCTGAATGGCCATGTTGGGTAACACCTGCTACAACTGCGACCACTTGAATTTAGCACCAATTCGAGGTGTAAATCGACGGCGCCCTCCCTTTAAAATAGCAACATTCCCTACGGTTGAATCGCTTGCCCTTGCCACGCCCGGTCAAGCCAATGCCAGAACGCCAAATCGTGCTTGCGCCTACCCCAGACTTGAGAACTCCCTGTGACTTACGCTTTTGAAACCCGCCGCCGCCGCACCTTTGCCATCATCTCGCACCCCGATGCGGGTAAAACCACACTGACTGAAAAGCTCTTGCTGTTCTCGGGTGCGATCCAGATCGCCGGCAGCGTCAAGGCGCGCAAGGCCAGCCGCCACGCCACCAGCGACTGGATGGAAATCGAGAAGCAGCGCGGCATTTCGGTCGCCTCCTCCGTGATGCAGATGGTGTACCGCGACCATGTCATCAACCTGCTCGACACCCCCGGCCACAAGGACTTTTCCGAGGACACCTACCGCGTGCTGACCGCGGTCGATTCGGCTCTGATGGTGATCGACGCAGCCAACGGCGTCGAGAGTCAAACCCGGCGCCTGATCGAAGTCTGCCGCCAACGCGACACGCCCATCATCACCTTCATCAACAAGATGGACCGTGAGGTGCGCGACCCGCTCGACATCCTGGACGAGGTCGAGCGCGAACTCGGCATGCCCTGCGTGCCCATGACCTGGCCGGTGGGTCAGGGCAAAACTTTTGGCGGCATCATCAATTTGCGCACCCAGGTGATGACCGTGTTCGAGTCCGGCAGCGAGCGCCTGCCGCACGACTTCGAGGCCATGCCGCTGTCCGACCCGGACGCCCTGCAAAAACGCTTTGGCCACGAATGGGAGACCGCGCTGGAAAGCATGGAACTGGCCACCGGCGCCTCACCCACGTTTGACCGTGAGGCGTTTCTGGCCGGCCAGCAAACCCCGGTGTTCTTCGGCTCGGGCGTGAACAATTTTGGCGTGATGGAAGTGCTCGACGCGCTGGTCGATCTGGCGCCCTCACCG
>PHCO01000250.1 GCA_002842265.1 Betaproteobacteria bacterium HGW-Betaproteobacteria-18
GCCCACTAAGCCGCCAATTCCGTATACGCCGCTCACGCCTCCCGTGGTGTATGCATTGGTGATACTGCCAGAATTGTAGCCCGCCAGCCCGCCGACAAAATAATATCCATCGATATCAACACCAACAAGACCTACATTGCGTATAGCCCCTGCTGTTTTTCCAAATAAGCCGACATAATCTGTGCCTAGCCTATTAATTCGAAGGCTGGTAATAATATGATTCAACCCATCAAAAATACCACCGAACGCTCCGCCTGAAGTACCCACCGGTATAAATCCAGCGCCTCCATTCCATCCGCTGGTGGTACTGGCGGCGATATCCTTGCCCAAGGCATAATGGCCAGACAAGTTGGTATTCATTGCCTGTAATTGACTTACACTGTTCACCAACATGAAGGCATCCATGGTGCTGCCGCCATTGCGTGTTACTTTCCCGCTATATGGATTGCTACTATTGTCCGACTTGTAGGAGGCGTGGTTATAAGTTCCAGACGCTGGATTGTAATATATGCCTACCGCTGCCCCGTTGTTCACCGTTATATGGCCGCTACCTCCAAACGCCACTGTACCAAAACCGGTGCCGGTGTTGTCCGCCCGTAGGAGGACACTGCCGCCACCAGCTGAATTGATGGACGCGTTAACAACGATATTGCGGTAGGCGTTGAGGGTCAACTTGCTCAAGCTGGTCCAGTATACGGTGTCGTTCACAAAGATGTCGCCGTTGCCGCTACCGGAGGTAATGGTCTGTAAAGTGATATTACTGGTGTTAAGATAATTACCCAGGTCCGCCCCTCTGATGTCGCCACCACTGGCGGCGATTTTATAATCTGTGGGATCAATAAGCCATTGACCCATGGCGCCATAAGGAGCGGCAGTGGTGATTTTAACCGCCGGGTCGATAGTCACATGGGCGCCCGAGGTTTCGATGAAACCACCGTCGCCGCCATTGGGCGCGGAGGCATCCAGGGTACCGCTCACCGCCACCTCGCCTCCCATGGCTTTCAAGATGATGGTTCCTTCCTGCTGATCCACGGTGGTGGCTTTGATATGACCGGTCATGTTAATAGCCTTGTCCACCACGTTCTTGGCCACCTCGGCGGTGAGCAGCACCCAGCCGCCATTGGCCTCGATGGTGCCGCTGTTTTCCACCGCCGCAGCGAGCGAGTTGCCCAAGGCGTCCTGAAGCTGGCTGGTGATGGTGCTGTCCGCCTCAAAGAGGATCAGATTGTCACCATAGAGGTCGATGGTGAAGCTATTGGCCGAGGCAAGGGCCACCTTGCCCAACCGGGCGGTGATCAGACCGGAGTTCTGCACCGAGGGCGCGACCAGGGCCACCAGGCCGCCTTCCTGCACGGTGATTTTGCCCTGGTTGATAATCTGGGCACCGGCCTTGCCGGGGATGGTGAAGTCGAGCTTCCCGGCCATGAAGTCATCGTTTTTAATGTCGTGGCTGGTGGCAATGAGTGCGGCCACATCCACCTGGGAGTCCTTACCAAAGAAGACGCCGTTGGGGTTCACCAGCACGATCCGGCCATTGGCAGTGAGCTGGCCAAGAATTTGGGAGACATCGGGGCCGGTGACCCGGTTGAGGGTAATGGAGTTGCTGGATGGCTGGACAAAGCGGGTTTTCTCGCCTGCGCCGATGCTGAAGCTGTTCCAGTTGATAATGGCCTTATCCGTGCTCTGGGTGATGGTGACCTGGGCCGGGGCGGTCTGGGCAATGGTTGCCTGGCCAGCGACCACGGTGCCGCCATTGGGGTTGGCAAGAGCTTGGCCATAGGTGGCGGCAAGCGCGGCGGTGGCTACCAAAAGAGAAGCCGTCAGTTGGGTGCGGCTGTATCGCTTTTTCATGTTAGTACCTCGCCGTGGCGGTGAAGAAGATGCGGGGTTCCTTGCCGTCGTCTGGCAACTCGGCAGCCACATCACGGGTCAGCGGCTTGGTCAGCTCGACCGATCCGCTGAGATAGTCGGTAACGGCCAGCCTGAGCCCGAGACCGGCGGAAGCACCATCCTGATGATCGGGCCGGGTGTCGGAACGGTTCCAGATCGCACCGTAGTCATAAAAGAGATAGGGCTGTAAGTAGCGGACCTGCAAGGCGTCAGGACTCCCGGTGTACTGCAACTCGGCCCTTGCGGCCATGCCGCTGTCGCCGGTGATCTCGGAGGAATCGTAAGCTCGGCCAAACTGGCTGCCGCCATAGCCGAACTCCTCTGAGGAGAGCAGGGACATAAAGGCGTACTGGCCAGTGGCAGCCACCTCCAATGAGAAATTGTGGCCAAGCTCCTGCTTGCGGGAAAGATAGGCGGTGAGCTTGCTGAAGTCGCTGTGGCCGTCCACTCGGGTGAGATTCGGCGAGCCGGGCTCGGTGGCGTTGAGGATGTTCATGCCCTGATAAAAACCCAGAGTGGCCATATTGACGCCGCCGTAGGTGTCTGCCAGATCGTAGTTCATGGTCGCCACCAGCTCGCGGATGCGGTCGTGGGACTGGAGCTGGCCCAGGGTATCGGTTTGGGAATTGCGCAGAGTGAAGCCTCCAGCGAGAGTAAAATTCTGGCTCCGGCTGCGAAGCAAGGGAAAGCCCACGGTGAATCCGGCGGAAACGCTGTCGCCCTTGATTTCGTAGACCTCAAGATAGTCATCTGGCCGGGTAAGGCTCTGGCTGGCGGTAAGGGAGAGTTTGGTCCCCTCGCTGGTCAGCACCTCGTCGTGATTGACGGAGAAATAACGGAGTGCCCGGAAATCGCTTGTGGTGGAGTAGTTGACGCTGGTGCGCTCAAAGAGATTGAGCAGGGAATTGGCGGTGAGTCCAGCGGAATACTGCACCGGCCCCGAAGTCTTAGTGCCCCGGTTGTCAACGGTGGCGTTGGCGCCGAGAGCCTTATCCGTGGTGACAGCCAACACCAAGTCCGAAGCGCCGGGCGCGGTGGCCGAGGGCTTGAGCACCGTGCTCACCTTTACCCCGGCCAGATCGTTAGCCAGCAGGGAGTAGCGCTCCAGCACCGCATTGTCGAGGGGCCGGGAGGCCTTGATCTTTTCGGCCCATTCCCGAAACAAGCCGGACCGGGCCTGAACATCGCCCTCAATGACAACCTCATTCACATACCCTTCGATGACCTTGATATGGACGATGCCGCCTTCGATCTTCTGGGGCGGAACAATGGCCTGGCTTAGGATGTACCCGGCGTTGCGATACTTGGCGGTGATGGCGTCGGCGATGCGATAGACCTGGAGCAGGGAGATTTCCTTGCCCAGAAACTCCTGCCACAGGGGAAGCAACTGCTCCCGGCTGTATACCGTGGCCCCCTCCACCTCGATGGCGGAGAGCACGAAGCGGACGGCCTCGGCCTGATCGGGCGGAAGCTGCTCGGCTGGTTCCGGCACGGTGATAGCCGGTTTTGCTTGGGGCTCGGGTGCTTTCTGAAAATGTTGCTCGACCCGGCCAGGATCAACGGAGGATGGTAGGGGTACAGGCGGGGCAGCGATTGCTACAGTCTGCCAGCACAGCAGAAAGATAAAGGCGTACATGGCTGGCACAAGAAGCCAGCGGAAACGAGTGGACATAGAGGTCTCCTGGTGGTTGTTGGGGAAACCCCGGCTCTCGATAATCTCAAATTTCGGGAAAAATATCTATTCCCCGGTCAATCATCGCCTGAAGGCATTCCAAAAAGCTCATTGTTTCTCGCATGTGCTTGGCATATT
>PHCO01000251.1 GCA_002842265.1 Betaproteobacteria bacterium HGW-Betaproteobacteria-18
ACCGAGGTGACCAACGACTTCGACCTGGTCAAGGCGCAGCCCGAAATGG
Organism: Betaproteobacteria bacterium HGW-Betaproteobacteria-18; assembly: GCA_002842265.1. GTDB lineage: Bacteria > Pseudomonadota > Gammaproteobacteria > Burkholderiales > Burkholderiaceae_C > Rhodoferax. The sequence continues at coordinate 50 of PHCO01000251.1, forward strand.
ACGTCATGGATGCCGTGCAACTGATGAAAAAACACCGGCTGCGTCGTTTGGTGATTGTTGACAAGGCAGGCAATCTGGCTGGCATCGTGACGCTCGAAGACGTGTTGGCGTTGTTGACGCGCGAGATCGCAGACCTTGCCGTTGACTTGGGCAGTGCCAGAGACCGGGAGACGCGTGAGCAGGTCGTTAACCCGGCTTAATTGCGAATAGGCCAACAGGCACCTCTGACCCGAACCACAGCGAGGCAGCGCATGCAAAGACCATCCGTGATTCACAAAGACGCGGCGAAGCAGCGTCTGCTACCCAACTGGAGCGCCTACGCCGATGAGCGCAGCAGGTTCTCCTGGAAACAGGCGCGTCTGGCGTTGCAGGGCCTGCCCGGGGGCGGGCTCAACATGGGCTTCGAGGCGGTGGACCGGCATGCGGCCGGCGCGCTGCGCTACCACACGGCGCTGCGCTTTGTCTCGCGCAACGCGCCCGCAATCGATATGAGCTATGCCGAGCTGGCGCGCCAAACCAATCGCTTTGCCAACGTGCTGCAAAGCCTGGGTGTGGGCAAGGGCGATCACCTGTTTGTGCTGGCCGGGCGCATTCCCGAGCTGTACATTGCAGTGCTGGGCGCGCTGAAGAATGGCACTGTGGTGACCCCGCTGTTCTCGGCCTTTGGTCCGGAGCCGATTGCCGCCCGCATCCAGCTCGGTGCCGGTCAGGTGCTGGTGACCACCGACGCGCTCTACCAACGCAAGGTCAAGCAAATTCGCTCGCAGATGCCAACCCTTGGGCATGTGCTGCTGGTGGCCGAGGACGGCGGTCGCACTTCAGAAGCCGACACCCTGGACCTGGCCACATTGATGGCCGCCGCGTCAGACACCTTCAGCACGGTTGAGACCACCGAGGACGACCCCGCGCTACTGCACTTCACCAGCGGCACCACCGGCACGCCCAAGGGCGCGTTGCACGTGCATGGCGCGGCGGTGGCCCATGACGCCACCGCGCGCTACGCGCTTGACCTGCACCTGCAAGACCGCTACTGGTGCACCGCCGACCCGGGCTGGGTCACCGGCACCAGCTACGGCATCATCGCGCCCCTGCTGCAGGGCGTGACCTCTCTCGTTGACCGCGAAGAGTTCGACGCCGAGCGCTGGTACACGCTGCTGGCGCAGGAGCGCATCAGCGTCTGGTACACCGCACCCACGGCGATCCGCATGCTGATGAAGGCCGGCCCTGAGCTGGCGCACCGCCACAGTTACCCCGACCTGCGCTTTGTCGCCAGTGTCGGCGAACCGCTCAACCCCGAGGCCGTGTGGTGGGGCCTGGAGGTGCTGGGTCTGCCGATCCACGACAACTGGTGGCAGACCGAGACCGGCGGCATCATGATCGCCAACACCCCGGCCTTTGACATCAAGCCCGGCTCCATGGGGCGGCCCTTGCCGGGCATCGACGCCTTCATCGTCGAACACCTGGAGGCCGATGGCGAGCCGCCCCGGGTGCGCGTCATCGAGACTCCCAACGTGGAAGGTGAACTGGCGCTCAAACGCGGCTGGCCGTCGATGTTTCGCGGCTACCTGAACAACGAGGCGCGCTACGCCAAATGTTTTGCCGGCGATCTGTACCTGACCGGCGACCTGGCGCGAAGGGACGCCGACGGTTATTTCTGGTTTGTCGGCCGCGCCGACGACGTCATCAAATCCGCCGGTCACCTGATCGGTCCGTTCGAGGTGGAAAGCGTGCTGATGGAGCACCCGGCAGTGGCCGAGGCCGGCGTCATCGGCAAGCCCGACCCGGTGGTCGGGGAGGTGGTCAAGGCGTTTGTCTCGCTCAAGCACGGCTATGAACCGGGTGAAACCCTGCGCCTGGACATCTCGGCCCATGCCCGCCGGCGCCTGGGTGCGGCCGTGGCGCCCAAGGAAATTGCCTTTTTGCCGGTGTTGCCGCGCACCCGCAGCGGCAAGATCATGCGGCGCCTGCTCAAGGCGCGCGAACTGGGCCTGCCCGAGGGTGACACCTCGACCCTGGAGAGCGGCGCATGAGCAAAATGAAAGTCCCTGCGCCACCGAGCGGCCCGGTGCCATGGGACAAGCCATTGGCGTTGGCAATGTTGTCCGACATGCTGCGCATCCGGCGCATGGAAGAGCGCGCGGCTGAACTGTATGGCCAGCAAAAGATTCGCGGTTTTTTGCACCTTTACATCGGTGAGGAGGCCGTGGCCGCAGGTGCGCTGCGCGCCTTGAGTCCTGACGACAATGTGGTGGCCACTTACCGCGAGCATGGCCATGCACTGCTGCGTGGCATGGGCATGAATGCCATCATGGCCGAGATGTTTGGCAAGCGGAGCGGCTGCTCGCGCGGGCACGGTGGCTCCATGCACCTGTTTGATCGCGCCAACCGCTTTTATGGCGGCCAGGCCATCGTGGGTGGCGGCCTGCCGCTGGCCGCCGGCCTGGCGCTGGCCGATAAACTCAGCGGCCGCAGCGCCTTGACGGCCTGTTTCTTTGGCGAGGGCGCCGTGGCCGAGGGTGCCTTTCACGAAGCCATGAACCTGGCCGCGCTGTGGCAGTTGCCGGTGCTGTTTTGCTGCGAAAACAATTTGTACGCCATGGGCACGGCCTTGGGGCGTTCCGAGTCGCAGACCGATCTGTGCGCCAAGGCGGCGTCTTATGGCACGACCACGGTGAGCGTCGATGGCATGGATGTGGTGGCGGTGCACGAGACCGTGCTGCGCGCCGCGCAGCAGGTGCGCCAGCACAGCCGACCGGTGTTTGTGGAGTTCAGGACCTTTCGCTATCGCGCCCACTCCATGTTCGACCCCGAGTTGTACCGTGCCAAGGAAGAAGTCGAGGCCTGGAAAACGCGCGGGCCGATCCACACCTACACCGCCCGCCTCAAAAAGCAGGGCAGCCTGAGCGAAGACGAGTTCCTGGCGCTTGATGCGGCTGCGCAGGCCGAGGTCGAGGCGGCCGTGGTGTTTGCCGAGGCCTCAGCCTGGGAGCCGCTGGAAGATTTGCTGCGCGACGTGCACACAGCGCAAGGAGCAGCATGATGGGCCGGCGCATCAGCTACCGCGACGCCCTGCGCGAGGCGCTGCGCGAAGCCCTGCAAGCCGACCCGCGTGTGTTCCTGATGGGCGAGGACGTGGGTTGCTACGGCGGCACCTACGCGGTGTCCAAGGGCTTGCTGGAAGAATTCGGCCCCGAGCGCATCCGTGACACGCCGCTGTCGGAACTCGGCTTCGTCGGCGCCGGTATTGGCGCCGCACTGGGCGGCATGCGCCCGATTGTGGAAATCATGACCGTCAACTTCAGCCTGCTGGCGCTCGACCCCATCGTCAACAGCGCGGCCATGTTGCACCACATGTCGGGCGGCCAGTTTTCGGTGCCGCTGGTGATCCGCATGGCCACTGGCGCCGGGCGTCAGGTGGCGGCCCAGCACTCGAACAGTTTCGAGGGCTGGTACGCCCATGTGCCGGGCCTGCGCGTGCTGGCCCCCGCCACGGTGGAGGATGCGCGCGGCATGCTCAAGGCGGCGCTGGCCGACCCCGACCCGGTGCTGATCTTCGAGCACGCCCAGCTCTACAACAGCGAAGGCGAACTGGCCGACGACGAGACGCTGGCGGTTGACATCGCCAGCGCCCGGGGGCGCCGCGCC
>PHCO01000252.1 GCA_002842265.1 Betaproteobacteria bacterium HGW-Betaproteobacteria-18
AGGTGACCAGGCCTGCCTGCGCGCGCCATTGGGTGATTTGGAGGGTTTCCCGTTGGCTGGCCAGGTTGTGCCGGGCGATGTCCAGTTGGGCTTGCAGACCTCGCAATTGAATATAGGCCAGGGCCACCTCGGCAGTCATGCTCAATTGCACATCGCGCAAATTGGCGATGGCTGCTTGCAGATCGGCTTCGCTGTTGGCCACCGCGCTTTGATTGGCGCCGAATATGTCGAGTTCCCAACTCGCGTCCAGCCCACCTCTGAAATTGATGTTGGACGGACCATCCTCCGAGGTGTTGCGCTGCGCCGAACCGGACACCGTCAGGTTGGGGCGGGTGGCGGCCAGTTTGACATCGCGCAGGGCCCGCGCCTGTTGCAGCGCGGCTTGGGAGGAGAGGATGCTGGGGTTGGCCTGCATGGCCCGGGCGATCAGTTCAGTCAGCAAGGGGTCGTGAAAGTCGTTCCACCAGGAGGCCTCGGTGAGCGCCTGAGTCGCATTGGGATCAGGGGTTTTATCCCGGAACAGGCTGGCGCAGCCGCCCAGCAGCAGGGCCAGCGACAGGGCCATGGCGAAAGCCAGTTGGGGGGGGCTGCCTGCCGGGTTTTGCTTGGGCTTGGGGTGTTTGGGTCGCAAGAACATCTGGACTTTGTGGCTGTGAATACTAATCAATCTGGATCATTGGGCGGTGGTAAGAGCAAGGCAGGGTTATTGTGCGACTTTATTTAGCCAACCTGATGTCCGAGCAGTAAAGCTGCTAGAAGTTCCCGTGGGACAATCGCCCCCCTATGCATCCAAAAGCCCTGCTTGACGCCTGTTCCGAACTGGTTCGTCTGACCCTCAAATTTGACCACCCGGCAGATGCCATTGTGTCGCGATTTTTCCGCGATCACCGTGGCTTCGGGCCGCGTGAACGCGCCACCCTGGCCGAGACGGTCTATACCGTGCTGCGAAAAAAGCAGCTTTTTGACCATTTTGCGCCTTCCGGCAGTGGCCCCAAAGAGCGCCGCCTGGCCATTTTGGGTTTTTACGGCCCCGGAGACTTCTTGCGCAGCGCCCTGACCGAGCAGGAAATCAACTGGCTTGACCAGTGCGAAAAAATCAAGCCTGAAGACCTGATGGAGCGCCACCGCCACAATCTGCCCGAGTGGCTGGTGCAGCCGCTCAAAGACCAGTTGGGCGACGAGTTCTGGCCCTTGGTGGAGAGTTTCAACAAGGGCGCCGGGCTGGATTTGCGCGTCAATAGCTTCAAGGCCAAGCGCGCCGATGTGCAAAAAGAGCTGGCCGCTTTGGGCATCAAGGCCGTGCCGACCCCGTATTCGCCATGGGGCTTGCGCATTGCCGGCAAACCGGCGCTCAACAAGATGGAAGCCTTCAAGCGCGGCGACTTCGAGGTGCAGGACGAAGGCTCGCAGCTGCTGGCCATGTTGCTCGATGCCAAACGGGGTGAGATGGTGGTCGATTTTTGCGCCGGTGCCGGCGGCAAGACGCTGGCCATCGGTGCGACCATGCGCAGCACCGGGCGCTTGTATGCCTTTGACACCTCGGCGGGCCGGCTCGATGCGTTCAAGTCACGGTTGGCGCGCAGTGGCTTGTCCAACGTGCACCCCGCTGCCATTGCGCATGAGCGTGATGATCGCGTCAAACGCTTGAGCGGCAAGATTGACCGGGTGCTGGTGGATGCGCCTTGCACCGGCATGGGCACGTTGCGACGCAACCCTGACCTGAAATGGCGGCAAAACCAGCAGGCCGTGGATGAAATGACGGTCAAACAGACTGCCATTTTGCAAAGTGCGGCTCGGCTGGTGAAGCCAGGTGGGCGCCTGGTTTATGCCACTTGCAGCGTGCTGCCGCAAGAAAATGAAGCCATTGCGCTGGCTTTTTCCGAGGCCAACCCCGACTTTTTGCCGCTGGATGTGGGCGAGGTTCTTGTAGGGCTTAAAGTGGAAAACGCCGCTGGCTTGTGCAGTGGTGGCGATAATGGCCAACGCTTTTTACGGCTGTGGCCACATCGGCATCACACCGATGGCTTTTTTGCTGCGGTTTGGCAGCGTCAATAAAACGATTAGATGAGAGAGACAAATTAATGACTTCATTGCTGGAATGGGCAGCGAACGGGTTTTGGCACTTGAACGCTTGGCAAATTGTGTTGTTTACCTTGGGCATGACACACGTCACCATGATCAGCGTGACCATCTTTTTGCACCGCCATCAGGCCCACCGTGCGCTCGATTTGCACCCCATGGCCTCGCATTTTTTCCGTTTCTGGCTATGGCTCACCACCGGCCAGGTGACCAGGGAGTGGGCCTCCATTCACCGCAAGCACCACGCCAAGTGTGAGCAGTCCGATGACCCGCACAGCCCGCATGTCTATGGCATCAAGACCGTGCTGCTGCAGGGCTACGAGTTGTACCGCAAAGAGGCACAGAACAAGGAAACGCTGGCGCGCTTTGGCCACGGTACGCCCAACGATTGGATCGAGTGCAAGCTCTACACCCGCTTTTCTTTTGCCGGTGTGACACTGATGCTGCTGCTTGACCTGGCGTTGTTTGGCGCCGCCGGCCTGGCCGTTTGGGCGGTGCAAATGGCCTGGACCCCGGTGATGGCGGCCGGCATTGTCAACGGCGCGGCACATTACTGGGGCTACCGCAATTTTGAAGCGCCCGATGCCAGCACCAACATCTCGCCCTGGGGCATTTTGATTGCGGGCGAAGAGTTGCACAATAACCACCACACTTACCCCACCTCGGCCAAGTTGTCGGTCAAGCCTTATGAATTCGACATTGGCTGGATGTACATCAGCCTGCTGCAGCGCGTGGGTTTGGCCAAGGTCAAGAAAATACCCCCGCGGCTGGCTTTGGGTAGCTTGCGTCCGGTGGCTGATGAGCACACGCTGGAAGCCCTGATTCAAAACCGTTATGAGCTGATGGCCGGATACGCCCGCGGCATGCGGCAAGCTTTGCGTGCCGAAGTTGAGGCATTAAAAGCGCGCAGTGCCGACGCCAGCGTGCTCAAGGCGGCGCAGCATTGGCTGCACCGCGATACCGAAAAAGTGCCGGCAGCTGTAGCAGCTCATCTGGCGGTGGTGCGCGCGGCCTCGCCGGTGCTCGACAAAATGGTGCTGATGCGCGAAGAGTTGCGCCAGCTGTGGCTGAACCGTTCACACACCCGCGAGCAATTGGCGGCAGACTTGCAGGCCTGGTGCCAGCGCGCCGAGGCCAGTGGCATTGCCGCGCTGCAGGAGTTTTCTTTGAGATTGCGTGCCGTCCGTGCTTGATGGATAGGCAGGATAGACGTTAAAAAGCCCGCATGTTGCGGGCTTTTTAACGTCTGAAAACTGAATTACTTCAGTTTCATTTCCTTGTAATCCACGTGCTTGCGAGCCTTGGGATCAAATTTCTTGATCAGCAATTTCTCGGGTGTGGTCTTCTTGTTTTTGTCAGTCGTGTAGAAGTGACCGGTGCCGGCTGTCGATTCCAGCTTGATTTTTTCGCGTCCGCCTTTGGTTGCCATGATGCTCTTTCAGTTAAAGGGTTTAGGCCTGACCACGGGCGCGCAAATCTGCGAGCACAGTGTCAATACCTTTTTTGTCGATCAAACGCAGACCGGCGTTCGAGATCCGCAGGCGAACCCAGCGGTTTTCAGACTCCACCCAGAAACGGCGGTATTGCAGGTTCGGCAGGAACCGGCGTTTGG
>PHCO01000253.1 GCA_002842265.1 Betaproteobacteria bacterium HGW-Betaproteobacteria-18
TTAGCCATTGACCTCCAGCCGCTGCCCTGCAAGCGCAAGAAGCCATGAATCATAAAGCGCCCTGGTGGTTGCCCGGTGGCCATGCCCAAACCATCTGGCCGGCATGGCAAAGCCGTACCGGCCGCCTGCCTGTGCCGCTGTACCGGCGCGAGCGCTGGCCGACACCGGATGACGATTTTGTCGATCTGGACTGGCTGGATGCGCCACCCGGAAAAACCATGGCGCCTTTGCTGGTGCTGTTTCATGGGCTGGAGGGCTCCTCGCGCAGCCACTATGCGCTGGCATTTGCCCAATGGGCGCAAGCGCAAGGCTGGGGCCTTGTGGTGCCGCATTTTCGTGGCTGCAGTGGCGAGATCAACCTGGCCCCGCGCGCCTACCACTCGGGTGATTTTGCAGAAATTGGCTGGATCCTGGCGCGCCTGCGCGCCCGCCACGCCGGGCCGCTCTACGCGGTGGGTGTGTCACTGGGGGGCAACGCCTTGCTGCGCTGGGCGCAAGAGGCGGGCAGTACCGCTGCCACCAGGGTACAGGCGCTGGCCAGTATTTCGGCGCCGGTTGACCTGACGGCCAGCGGCCTGGCCATAGGCCGGGGCTTGAACCGGCAGGTCTATACCCGGTTGTTTTTGCAGACCATGAAGCCCAAAGCGATGCAAAAACTGGCCCAGTTCCCCGGCTTGTTTGATGCAAAGGCCATGCACGACGCACAAGATTTGTATGACTTTGACAATGTGTTCACCGCACCCCTGCACGGCTTTCAAAACACACGCGACTACTGGTTGCGCGCCTCGGCCAAACCACGCCTGGCTGACATCCGTGTGCCCACGCTGGTGGTCAACGCCTTGAACGACCCTTTTGTACCGGCCCACAGCTTGCCCCGGCACAGCGATGCCGGCGCATGTGTGACCCTGTGGCAACCCAAACACGGGGGCCATGTCGGTTTTGCGGCAGGGTCCCCGCCGGGCCAGCTGCACATGCTGCCGCGCACCGTGGGCGGTTGGTTGCTGGCGCACAGATAACAGGAGCTCCGGAATGGACGACATCGTCAAACAAGCCATGGCCAAATGGCCCAACGTGCCCAACTGTTACGGCTGGCTGGGGCTCGATGCGCGTGGCAACTGGCACCTGCGCGACGACCGGGCGCAGGCCGTCGGCGCTTTTCAGAGTGGCCTGGCGGGCAGCAAGGGCTCCTTGCTCACGCACGAGAAACTCATTGACTTCATTGCCCGCAACTACCAGCCGGATGCGCAAGGCCAGTGGTTTTTTCAAAACGGTCCGCAGCGTGTATTTGTGGAGCTGCAAGCCACCCCGCTGATCTGGCGCGTGCAACCCGACCATACGATCAAAGATCACATGGGCCGGGTCGCCGACGTGCAGCGCGCCTGGCTCGATGAAGCGGGCTATTTGTACCTGGCGTCAAAGGCCGGCTTGGGGCTGGTGCACACCCAGGACATGGGGCTGGCCGCAGAGGCCGTGGAGCAGGGCCTGTGGCAACCGCAAGAGGTGATGCAGAGCGACTTGCCCGGGCGGTTTGGCTTTGTGAAAAGCCCGCAATTACTGAAAAAAAAGTAGCTGTTAACCCTGGATTAACAGCTACTTGGTACAGCCTTATTTGGCTTCAGACGCCGCTGCTGCGGGTGCTGCAGCCGTCTCTGGCGCTTTGGGCTCTTCAAACTTGGCACCAGCGGCGTTGGCCATATAGACCACGCCACGACCCACTTCAAAGTCGGCAAACGCGCCACCGCCTTGTGCTGCCATGTTGTTCTTGCCTTTGAGGGCCGAGTTCAGCAGCGCGGCATAACCTGTGGCAATGCGTGGTGCCCAGGCAGCCGCGTCACCAAACTTGGGCGCTCCCACCAAGCCAGCGGCATGGCAGGTGGTGCACTGCGCCTTGTAAACCTCTTCGCCGGTTTTGGGTTCGCGCGTGGACTCGCCCAACTGCAGCATGCCCACTTTTTGAATGCGCCCGGTAACCGCTTCTTCAGACATGTCTGAAACGACATGGCCACCACTTTGTGCTTTGTAATAGCTCACCAAAGAGCCAACCACCAACAGCGGCAGCCCCAGTAAAACAACAATGTTGGCAATTTTTTTGAACGCGCTGGGAGCCGGGGCGGCGTGTGTGTCATGGTCTGCAGTGTGATGGGGGTCGCTCATGAGGGCCTCGATTCAATGTTGGGTGCTAAAGCAGCTTTGGATTATAGGGTTGGGTCTTTTTTAAACACCTACAATCGCCACTCCTCGTTGCGGCTGTAGCTCAGTGGATAGAGTATTGGCCTCCGAAGCCAAGGGTCGTGGGTTCGATCCCCGCCAGCCGCACCAGACGACCGTTTCTTAACGTGTCACAACACCTCAAAACCCGCTATCTTCATTGGAGACGCGGGTTTTTTATTGCCTCATGGGGTATCACACGGTAAGATGCCATTGCAGAGTTTTAACGGTACTTTCAACGGTACTCAGCTTTTGCGGTAACCCAAATACCGTTACAAGGGGCAAAACATGGCACTGACAGACACGTTTACCAAGCAGGTAAAGCACGGCGGTAAGCCCGCTGGTGAAAAATACACCGATGGCGACGGCATGTATCTGCTGGTCAAGGCCGTCGGCAAGTATTGGCGCATGGACTACACCCATACCGACAAGCGCAAGACACTGGCGCTTGGCGTTTACCCGGCGGTATCGCTGGCCAAGGCCAGACAGCGCCGCGATAAAGCGCGCGGGCAACTGGCCGACGGCATCGACCCAGGTGCCGCCAAGCGCGAAGAAAAGCAGGCTCAGGCAGATTCGGCGAAAAACACTTTTGAGGCCGTGGCGCGGGTTTGGCTGGCCAAGACAGCGATCAAGCGCGCAGAGGTGACGCAATCGCGCATCACCACCCTGCTGGAGAAAGACGTCTTCCCCTTCATTGGCACCATGCCCATATCCACCATCAAGCCACGCGATGTGCTGGACAAGGCGGTGCGCAAGATAGAGGCGCGCGGTTCCATCGACACGGCACATCGGGCCAAGCAAATATGCGGCCAGATATTCCGCTACGCCGTGGCCACCGGCTTGGCCGAGCGCGACGTGACGACTGACCTGCGCGGCGCGCTGGCCGCCATCCCTGAGTCGCACTTTGCCGCTATCACCGAGCCCAAGCAGGCGGGTGACCTGATGCGCTCAATCTTCGACTACACCGGCCACCCCTGCACCGTGGCGGCATTGAAATTGTCCGCGTTGGTATTTGTGCGCCCCGGCGAGCTTCGCAAGGCGGAATGGGCCGAGGTGGACCTGGACGCGGCCGAGTGGCGCATTCCGGCCGGCAAAATGAAGATGAAAATTGACCACCTGGTGCCGCTGTCCACCCAGGCGGTGGAGATTTTGCGCAGCGTGGAGCCCATTACCGGCCATGGCACCTATGTGTTTCCGAGCCTGCGCACCGGCGAGCGCCCCATGAGCGAGAACACCGTCAACGCCGCCCTGCGTGGCTTGGGCTACAGCAAAGAGGTGCACACCGCCCACGGCTTTCGGGCGCTGGCACGCACCATCATGGACGAGGTGCTGGGCGAGCGGGTGGACTTGATCGAGCACCAACTGGCCCACACGGTGAAAGACCCCAACGGCCGCGCCTACAACCGCACGGCGCACCTGCCAGCGCGGCGCGTGATGATGCAG
>PHCO01000254.1 GCA_002842265.1 Betaproteobacteria bacterium HGW-Betaproteobacteria-18
CCGTGTTGCTGGAACTGCGCCGGGCAGCGTTGCAGGCCGGTAAAACCCTGGCGTTGCAAGGCGTGCCGCAGCGCCTGCAGGATCTGGCCGGGCTGTACGGCATTGCCGATTTGCTGCCATCCAAAGCCTGATGCACCCGTAAAATAGCGGCCCCATGCCCGCCATCTCATTCCAGTCGGTTTCCAAAAGCTACCCCTCCCCACGCGGCCCGCAGGGCAGCACCTTTCTGGCGCTTGACAACGTCAGCCTGGATGTTGAAGCGGGTGAATTTTTTGGGTTGCTCGGCCCCAATGGCGCGGGCAAAACCACCTTGATCACCATTCTGGCGGGTCTGGCCAAAGCCAGCTCCGGGCGCATCAGCGTCATGGGCCATGACGTGCAAACCGACTTTGCTGCGGCCCGCCGTGCCTTGGGCGTGGTGCCGCAAGAGCTGGTGTTCGACCCCTTTTTCAACGTGCGCGAAGCGTTGTTGTTCCAGTCGGGTTACTTTGGCGTCAAGCGCAACGAGGCCTGGGTGGATGAACTGCTGGACAGCCTGGGCCTGACCGACAAGGCCAACGCCAACATGCGTGCGCTCTCGGGCGGCATGAAACGGCGAGTGCTGGTGGCGCTGGCGCTGGTGCACAAGCCGCCGGTGATTGTGCTGGACGAACCCACCGCCGGGGTTGATGTGGAGTTGCGCCAGACCTTGTGGCACTTCATTGACAAGCTCAACAAGCAAGGGCATACCGTACTCCTGACGACCCATTACCTGGAAGAAGCCGAAGCCCTGTGTGGCCGCATTGCCATGCTGAAAACCGGCAAAGTGGTGGCTCTGGACAGTACCAGCGCGCTGCTCAGCGCCGCATCTGGCAATGTGTTGCGCTGCACGGTCGAGGGTGATTTGCCCGTCCATTTGGCCAGCCTGGCACGCGTCACCGGGCGCGTGGTGCAACTACCCGCCAAAGACGCCCTGGCCGTGGAGCAGTATCTGGCCCAAATTCGTCAGGCGGGTTTAACAGTGCGTGACATCGAGATTCGCCGCCCGGATCTGGAAGACGTGTTTTTGCAGGTGATGCAGCAGCATCCCGGGCGTGATGATCGGGTTGCCCCATGACCGGCTGGCAAATGCTCCTTTTTAAGGAGGTGCTGCGCTTCTGGCGGGTGGCGGCCCAAACCATTACCGGACCGATCCTGACCGCGATGCTGTATTTGCTGGTTTTTGGCCAGGCGCTTGAATCGCACGTCAAGGTCTATGACAACGTGAGCTACACCGCCTTTCTGGTGCCGGGTCTGGCCATGATGAGCCTGCTGCAAAACGCCTTTGCCAACAGCTCGTCATCCTTGGTGGCCAGCAAGGTGATGGGCAATCTGGTGTTTTTGCTGCTCACGCCCTTGTCGGCCTGGCACTGGTTTGTGGCTTATGTGGGGGCGGCGGTGGTGCGCGGTCTGGTGGTGGGTTCGGGCGTGCTGCTGGTGTCGTTGTTTTTTGCTGTACCGCCTTTTGCGCAACCGCTGTGGGCGGTGCTGTTTGCGCTATTGGGTGCGGCCTTGATGGGTTCCCTGGGGGTGGTGGCAGGTTTGTGGTCGGAAAAGTTTGACCACATGGCCGCTTTCCAGAATTTTGCCGTGATGCCCATGACGTTTTTGAGTGGTGTTTTTTATTCCATCCACTCCTTGCCGCCGTTTTGGCAAACCGTGAGCCACTTCAACCCGTTTTTCTACATGATCGACGGTTTTCGCTATGGCTTTTTTGGCGTCAGCGATGTCTCGCCCTGGCTCAGCCTGGGCATCGTGGCCAGCGCCACGGCGGGCGTTGGCTTGTGGGCGCTGCTGCTGCTGCGCATGGGTTACAAAATTCGTTCCTGATGGCCCTGCAATAACGACAATTTGAAGAATTCAAGAAAGTAAACAGATGAACGCTGACCAAATCAAACAACTCATTGCCGCCGGACTGGCCTGTGACTACCTCACGCTCGAAGGCGACGGCCGCCACTGGTATGCCACGGTTGTCTCAAGTGAGTTTGAAGGCAAGCGCGCCATTGCGCGCCATCAACGGGTCTATGCCACGTTGGGCAACAAGATAAAAACCGATGAAATTCACGCGCTGTCGATGAAAACCTTCACCCCTGCCGAATGGGCAGCGCAACCGGTCTGACGCATGGATAAACTACTGATTCGTGGTGGCCGCCCCCTTCATGGCACGGTCCCAATTTCTGGTGCCAAAAATGCGGCGCTGCCGGAGCTGTGCGCCGCCCTGTTGACCGCAGAACCTGTCACACTGCGCAACGTGCCGCATCTGCAGGATGTGGCCACCATGCTCAAGCTGATTCGCAACATGGGTGTGAACGCTGAACGCGGTGATGACGGCGCCGTGCGGCTCAATGCCGGGGCTTTGAACAACGTGGAAGCGCCTTACGAACTGGTGAAAACCATGCGTGCTTCCGTGCTGGCGCTGGGCCCGTTGCTGGCGCGCTTTGGTCATGCCAAAGTGTCGCTGCCGGGGGGCTGTGCCATCGGTTCACGCCCGGTCGATCAGCACATCAAAGGCCTAAGCGCCATGGGTGCCGAGATAGCCGTTGAGCACGGTTACATGGTCGCCAGATTAGCCGCGGGGCGCACGCGCCTCAAGGGCGCGCGCATTGCAACCGACATGGTCACCGTCACCGGCACCGAGAACTTTTTGATGGCCGCCGCCTTGGCCGAAGGCGAAACCATTCTGGAAAACGCCGCGCAGGAGCCCGAGATCCCTGATCTGGCCGAAATGCTGATCCAGATGGGGGCGCGCATTGAAGGCCATGGCAGCAGCCGCATCCGCATTCAGGGGGTGGAAACCCTGCACGGTTGCAGCCACCAGGTAGTGGCCGACCGCATTGAAACCGGCACTTTCCTGTGCGCCGTAGCCGCCACCGGCGGTGATGTGGTGGCGCAGCATGGCCGCATCGAGCACCTGGAAGCCGTGGTGGAAAAACTGCGCGAGGCGGGTGTGACCGTGACCAAGGCGCCAAATGGCATACGTGTTCAGTCCGCTGGCGCCCGGCAGCTCAAGGCGCAAAGCTTTCGCACCACCGAATACCCGGGTTTTCCGACCGACATGCAAGCCCAGTTCATGGCCCTCAATGCCGTGGCGCAAGGGACCGCACTGGTGACCGAAACCATTTTTGAGAACCGCTTCATGCACGTCAACGAGCTGGTGCGCCTGGGGGCCAACATCCAGATCGATGGCAAAGTGGCCATGGTGGAAGGGGTGCGCGCCTTGTCCGGCGCCACCGTGATGGCCACCGACTTGCGCGCTTCAGCCAGCCTGGTGATTGCCGGGCTGGTGGCCGAGGGCGAAACGCGGGTGGATCGCATTTACCACCTGGACCGCGGCTACGACCAGATGGAAGCCAAGCTGCGCGCGCTGGGCGCTGACATAGAAAGAGTGAAATCATGATTACCCTGGCCCTGTCCAAAGGACGTATTTTTGAAGAAACCCTGCCGCTGCTCAGAGCTGCTGGCATTGAGGTGCTGGAAGACCCCGAAACCTCACGCAAACTCATCCTCTCCACCAATCAGCCGGACGTGCGCGTGCTGGTGGTGCGCGCCACCGATGTGCCCACCTATGTGCAATACGGCGGTG
>PHCO01000255.1 GCA_002842265.1 Betaproteobacteria bacterium HGW-Betaproteobacteria-18
GCCCTGAGCTTGGCCTGTCCTGAGCTTGACGAAGGGTCGAAGGGCTTCGACAGGCTCAGCCCGAACGGAACTTAAAACATCATCGGGCCGAATCTATAGGGGCGTTGCTGCCCCCTGGATGATATGTCGCAGCCAGGCCGGGTTTTTGGTCCGCGGATGCCCGGAGTCGATTGGGGATAATCCCCCCATCTTGAAAAAACACACGCACTCCCTCCCCGAAGTTAATTTCTCTGATGACGGACCCATGCGCCACCTGCACCTGGGTACCGAATGGATTCAGGGCTCGATGTACCTGGCCGAACCCAACGCACTGGTGCATGAATACATCCAGCGCATGATGGCCTGGCTGCTGTTCGTGCCGCCCGAGTCGGCGAAAGACCGCCAGGCGCTGCAACTGGGCCTGGGCGCGGGTTCGCTGACCAAGTTCTGCCACAAGGAGCTGCGCATGAAAACCAGCGCGATCGAGCTCAACCCGCAGGTGCTGGCAGCGTGCAAGGGCTGGTTCAAGCTGCCGGCAGAAAACCCTCGCCTGCAGGTGGTGCTGAATGATGCGGCGCAAGAAATCCAGAACCCAAAATGGTGGGGCACGGTGGATGCCCTGCAGGTGGATTTGTACGACCATGAAGCTGCCGCGCCGGTGCTCGACAGCCTGCCGTTTTACAACCACTGTCGCCGCCTGCTCACGCCCGAAGGCTGCATGACGGTGAACCTGTTTGGCCGCGCGTCGAGCTTCGTGCGCAGTGTCGAGAAAATGTCGGCGGCCTTTGGCAAGGAGGCGATCTGGGCCTTCAAGCCCACGCGCGAGGGCAACACCGTGGTGCTCGCGCAGCACACGCCGAGTCGCCCCAGGCGTGATGTGTTGATGGCGCGCGCTGACCGGATCGAGTTCGAATGGGGCCTGCCGGCCAGCAAATGGGTGCGGGTGTTCAAGCCCATGCTGTCATGACGCAGCGCCCGCCCATGACATCGCCAAGCCGGAAAACTGAAGGCCCGTTGGACTGGCGCAGCCTGGTGCAGTGGCTGCAGTTTGACGGCATCATCACGGCGCAGGAAGCCCAGCGCATCCAGTCGCGCTGCGCCCAGGCCGAGAGTGTGCAGCACCCGCTGCTGCGTCTGGCCAGCGTCGGCGTGCACCGTGCCAGCGACGACAAGGCCATGGGCATGGAGGCGCTGGTGCAATGGCTGGCGCCGCGTGCCGGGCTGGCTTATTTGCGCATTGACCCGCTCAAGGTCGATGTGGCCAAGGTGGCCGACACCATGAGCCCGGCCTATGCCGAGCACCACAGGATATTGCCGGTGCAGGTGACTGCCCATGAGGTGGTGGTGGCCACGGCCGAGCCGTTCCTGACCGACTGGGTGAGTGAAGTGGAGCGCCAGTCGCGCCGCAGTGTGCGCCGGGTGCTGGCCAATCCGCAGGACATTGCCCGCTATACCGCCGAATTTTTTGCATTGGCCAAATCGGTGCGGGCCGCCAGCAAGGCGGGCAGCAACGCCGGCTCCAGTTTTGAGCAACTGGTGGAGCTCGGCAAAAGCAACAAGCAGCTCGATGCCAACGACCAGAGCGTGGTGCAGGTGGTCGATTGGCTGTGGCAATACGCTTTTGACCAGCGCGCCAGCGACATCCATCTGGAGCCGCGCCGCGAGCAGGGCGTGATCCGTTTCCGCATTGACGGCGTGCTGCATCCGGTCTATCAGATGCCGATGGGCGTGCTGGGCGCCATGACCGCGCGCATCAAATTGCTCGGGCGCATGGACGTGGTCGAAAAACGCCGCCCGCAGGACGGCCGCATCAAAACGCGCAATCCAAGCGGCGATGAAATTGAAATGCGCATCTCGACCCTGCCCACCGCTTTTGGCGAGAAGATGGTGATGCGTATTTTTGACCCCGACACCACGGTCAAGGACCTCGATGCGCTGGGCTTTTCGGCGCATGACGCGCAGCGCTGGGAGGCGCTGGTGAAGCGCCCCAACGGCATCATTCTGGTGACCGGCCCCACCGGCTCGGGCAAGACCACCACGCTCTATTCCACCCTGAAGCGCGTCGCCACCGAAGAAGTCAACGTGAGCACGGTGGAAGACCCGATCGAGATGATTGAGCCGTCCTTCAACCAGACCCAGGTGCAACCGCTGCTTGACTTTGGCTTTCCCGAAGGCCTGCGCGCGCTCATGCGGCAGGACCCCGACATCATCATGGTGGGCGAAATTCGCGATCACGCCACCGCCGAGATGGCGGTGCAGGCAGCGCTTACCGGGCATTTGGTGTTCTCAACCCTGCACACCAACGATGCGCCGTCTGCCGTGACGCGGCTGATGGAACTGGGTGTGCCCTCGTATCTGATCAACGCCACGCTGCTGGGTGTGCTGGCGCAGCGCCTGGTGCGCACACTGTGCCCCAACTGCAAGGTGCCAGACCCGGTGGCCACGCGTGAGACACTGGCCGAGGTGGTGAAGCCCTGGCAGCTCAGTGGTGCTTACAAACCATTCAAGGCGGTGGGTTGTGTGGATTGCCGCATGACCGGATTTTTGGGGCGCATGGGCTTGTATGAGTTGCTGGTGGTGTCGGAGACGTTCAAGGGCCAGATTCAGCGTGAACCCAACAGCGATGCGCTCAAGCGCCAGGCCATTGCCGACGGCATGCGGCCGCTGCGCCTGGCCGGTGCCCTGCGTGTGGCCGAAGGGCTGACGGTGCTGGAAGAGGTGCTGTCATCAACCCCGGCACTGGCTTGAGTGGCCGCGCATTGAACCAGGCTGGAGTGCTGTGAAAAACGCCAAGGATTTTTATGCGGGTTTGCTGTTCACGCTGGTGGGCAGTGCCTTTGGCTGGGGTGCGCTGGACTACCAGGTGGGCAGCAGCGCGCGCATGGGGCCGGGTTACTTTCCGCTGTTGCTGGGGGTGATGCTGGCGCTGCTGGGCGCGGTGATGATGCTGCGGGCGGCACTGTTGCAGCCCGACCGGCTGGATGCCATCGGCCCCTGGGCCTGGAAACCGCTGGTCGCCATCATCGCCGCCAACCTGCTGTTTGGCGTGGCGCTGGGCGGCCTGCCGGGCCTGAAATTGCCGGCACTGGGCTTGATGCTGGGCATTTACCTGCTGACTTTTGTGGCTTGCGTGGCCGGTGAGCGCTTCAAGTTCAAGGAAGCCGCACTGCTGGCCACCGCGCTGGCGGCCTTGAGTTACCTGGCTTTTGTGCTGCTGCTCAAATTGCAGTTGCCGGTGTGGCCGGTGTTTCTGGCGGGAAATTAACGTGGAGCTGATCAACCACCTGGCGCTGGGTTTGGGCGTGGCGTTCACACCGGTGAACCTGATGTACGCTTTTGTTGGTTGCCTGCTGGGCACCTTGATTGGCGTACTGCCGGGCATCGGGCCACTGGCCACCATCGCCATGCTGCTGCCTGCCACCTACGCGCTGCCGCCCACCTCTGCCCTGATCATGCTGGCGGGCATTTATTACGGCGCGCAATACGGCGGATCCACCACCGCC
>PHCO01000256.1 GCA_002842265.1 Betaproteobacteria bacterium HGW-Betaproteobacteria-18
ATTTTCTGGGCGCCTCACACGGCTTCAACACCGTGCATGGGCGCATGCCCTCGGTGCTGACCGGTGCCAACATGGCCAACCGCCAGTTGCTGTACCTCGGCATTTCGGGCGACGGCGACTCGGCCTCGATTGGCCTGGGCCAGTTCGCCAACGCCATGCGACGCGGCGTGCGCATGGCCTACATCGTGGAAAACAACGGTGTTTACGGCCTGACCAAAGGCCAGTTCTCGGCCACCGCAGACCGCGGCTCCAAGAGCAAAAAAGGCGTGATCAACAGCGATAGCCCGGTCGATCTGGTGGGCATTGCCCTGCAACTGGGGGCCACCTTTGTGGCGCGCAGTTTCTCGGGCGACAAGGCCCAGCTGGTGCCGCTCATCAAGGGCGCCATGGCGCATGGTGGCGCCGCGTTCATTGATGTCATCAGCCCCTGTGTGACCTTCAACAACCACGGCGGCAGCACCAAGAGCTACGACTATGTGCGCCAGCACAACGAAGCCGTGAGCCGCATCGACTTCATCACACCGGGCTGCGAGATCACCACCGACTACGCCCCCGGCGAGGTCGTGGAAGTGGAGCAGCACGACGGTTCGGTGCTGCGCCTGCGCAAACTGCATACCGACTACGACCCCACCGACCGCTATGCCGCCATGGGCTACATGCAGCAGCACCAGGCGCGTGGCGAGGTTGTCACCGGCCTGCTGTACCTGGACCCGCTGGCCACGGACCTGCACACCTCGCTCAACACCTGTGCCTTGCCGCTCAATACCCTGAACGCTGCGCAGCTCAACCCGGGCGCGCAAGCACTGGAAAAAATCAACGCCGCACTGCGTTGAATCCGTTACCCTAAAGACCTCCAAGGAGCCTGCCATGACCGAACGCACTGTTTTTCAATCGATGGCGCTGCGCCATGTGGTGAGCGTGGTACCCACCGCCACCGTCTATAGCGCAGCCTGCGTGATGACGCATGCCAATTGCGGCAGCGTGTTGGTGATTGACACCAGCAGCACGCTGCTGGGGATCGTGACCGAGCGCGACCTGATGACACGCGTCGTGGCCAAAGCACTCGATCCGGCCTCTACCACCGTGGCCGACATCATGACGCGCAGTCCGCATTGCGTGGGGCCAGAGACCAAGGTGGCCGATGCGGTGCTGATCATGATCGAGCGTGGCTTCAGACACCTGCCGATCGTGTCCGAAGCCAAGAAAATCATGGGTGTGTTCTCGGTGCGCGACGCCATGCCGCGCGAGGTGCAAGCGGCACAAAGCTTGGCGGAGTTCAACGAACAGGTGAATGACGCGCTGGGTTAATTGGCATCCAGCAACCACTGCCTGGCCCATTGCACGGCAACTTCAAGATGCTCCAGCGCCTCCGGGCCGGCTGCTTGCCCCAATTCAAACCTTTCACCACGAATCGCCAGCAAGGTGCAGGGCGGTGGGGCTTCGCCTTGTAAATTTTGATAGACCTGCAGCAACGCCTGCGGCGACAGGGCGTGGGTGGTCAGGCTGGCATCCTGTGCGGGTTGCAGCGGGGTGACTTCAAACGGCGCAGGGCAAGTCAGGCTGGCATCGACCAACAGCACGCGTTGGCGTCCCACAAGGTCGAGCGCATGTTCAATCTGCAACTGGTGGTCTTCCAGAAACTCCACCTGGCCTTGCAGCGCGTCTGGCAAGTCATCTCGCAGTGCCGCCACAAACAGTGGCCCGAGTGCATCATCGCCCCGACTCAAATTGCCCCAACCCAGTATCAGCAGCGGAGGCGTCATGCTGGGTCAGGACTCGGGCTTGCGTGTAGGGCGGACTTCAGTCTGCCATCGCACGATTTTTGCATCTGATCAAGCAGCGTGCCATCAGCCGCCAGCAGCGTCACCTCCAGCGGCATCCGGCCCAGCGCGTGGGTAGCGCAGGACAGGCAGGGGTCAAAGGCGCGAATGGCGACTTCGATGTGGTTGAGCAGGCCCTCGGTGAGTTCCTGGCCGTCCAGATAATCGCGTGCGACTGCGCGCACCGCTTCGTTCATGGCCTGGTTGTTGTGGGTGGTGGAGACGATCAGGTTGCAGCGCGTCACCAGGTCGTCGTCGCCCACTTCATAGTCGTGGATCAGCGTGCCGCGCGGCGCCTCGATCATGCCGACGCCGTGACGTTGGCGCACGCCGCTGGTGAGCAGGTCGCCTGACAGCAGCGCCGGATCCGCCAACAGCTCGGCAATCACCTCCACGGCGTGCAGCATCTCGATCATGCGCGCCCAGTGGTAGGCCAGTGTGGCATGCACGGGCTCGCCCTGGCCCCAGGCGACAAACGCCTGGCGCTCGATTTCAGCGCGCTCACTGGGAATAAAGTCGCAGTTTTGCACCCGGGCCAGCGGCCCGACGCGGTACCAGCCCAGTTGCGCACCCAGGCTGCGCAGGTACGGGAACTTCATGTAGCTCCAGGGCCGCACTTCTTCCTCGATCAGTTCCCGGTAGCGCTGGTCGTCGATCTGGTCAAACAGAATGCGGCCATCCGCATCGCGCACCCGCAATGCGCCGTCATACAAATCCATGGCGCCATCCAAGCGCACCAGCGACAGCAGGTTGGAGCGAAAACTGCCAAAGTGCTTGTAGAGCGCCGGGTTTTGCGCGTGCAGTTGCTTGGCCATGTCCACTGCGTCCTGCGCCCATTGCCGCATCCGGGGCAGTTCGCGTTGCAGGCTGTCGCGTTCTTCCAGTGTCACCAGTTTGTTGATGCCGCCCGGCACCGCGCCGGTGCCATGGATGCGCTTGCCGGCGGTGATGCGGATGATTTCCTGACCGAACTTGCGCAGCAAAATGCCTTTTTTGGCGATTTCGGGGTGGGCCTGGGCCAGGCCCACAAGGTTGCGTCTGGCCACTTCGGAGTCAAAGCCAAACAGCAGGTCGGGCGAAGAGAGGTGGAAAAAGTGCAGCGCGTGCGACTGCAGGATTTGCCCGTAGTGCATCAGGCGGCGCACCGCGGTGGCGCTGGCGCTCACCGGTGTGGCGCCCAGCACGCGGTCAAACGCCTTGGCTGCTGCCAGGTGGTGCGACACCGGGCAGATGCCGCACAGGCGCTGCACCATCACCGGTACCTCCCAGTAAGGTCGGCCTTCGATGAATTTCTCGAAGCCCCGGAACTCGACGATGTGCAGACGCACCTGTTCGATGTGGTTGTTGGCGTCGAGCAGCAGCGTGACCTTGCCATGCCCTTCGACGCGCGTCACCGGGTCGATTGCCACCCGGCGCAGGCCCTCGGGGTGAGCCGCTGTTTCAAGTGGAAAAGTCATGGTGTGTACCTTATGAGATGAGGTCCGCTGGGACGCGTCATTGCGAGCGTAGCGCGGCAATCCATGACTTCAAAATACATGGATCGCCACGTCGTTTCGCTCTTTTCCATGAACACAGCGTTTGGGCTTGTTGTGGGGTCGACTTCAGTCGACCATGGCGGACTGAAGTCCGCCCCACAGGGTTCAAGGTCCGTGTGCGGTA
>PHCO01000257.1 GCA_002842265.1 Betaproteobacteria bacterium HGW-Betaproteobacteria-18
ACCGTACGACCGAGGACGCCGAAGCGCAGCGCGCCAAATTGTCGCTGTCAGGCATTGAAACAAAAATTTCAGAACGCGAGCAAGCAGGCCGCACGGTTTACCGCGTGCGCCTTGGCCCGTTTGACAAGCGCGAGGATGCGGACGCCGCCAAAACCCGTCTCGAAAGCGCGGGGATTGAGACAGCACTGGTACGCGTGCAACGTTGAACTTTGTCACAGTGGACCGCTCATAACCAGATTCCTCCATCTTCAAGAGAATTCACCATGCAACGTCGTGCATTTTTTACCACCACCGGATCACTGGCTTTGGGCGCAGCATTCCTGCCACCCGGCCTGGCGCAGGCCAATGCGCCCCGTGCCGGCACCGATTTCCTGGTCCTGAATCGTCCAGCCCCGGTCGAGACACCCGCCGACAAGATCGAGGTGATCGAGTTCTTTTGGTACAACTGCCCGCACTGCAATTCGTTTGAGCCCGTCCTGTCGGAATGGGTCAAAAAACTGCCCAAAGACGTGGTCTTCAAACGGGTACCCGTGGCTTTTAGTGACAGCTTTGTTCCCCAGCAGCGCCTGTTTTATGCGCTGGAAGCCCTGGGCCTGACCGAACAACTGCATGCGCGTGTGTTTGCAGCCATTCACGGTGAAAAACAAAATCTGAGCCAGGGTGCGGCCATCGTCGACTGGGTGGTCAAACACGGCATTGACCGAGCCCGGTTTACAGAACAGTTCAACTCGTTTTCCGTCTCCACCAAAGCCACCCGCGCCACGCAACTTCAAACTGCTTACCAGGTCGAAGGCGTGCCTGCGCTGGGCATCGCCGGCCGTTATTACACCGACGGCGCCCTGGCCCAAAACATGGACCGTGTGTTGCAGGTGGCTGACTATTTGACCGATCAAATCCGCCGCACCCGCTAAGCCCCTCAAGAGCGTGCTGACAGCCCGGCAGAATTGGGCTGTGATGCGGTTTACACGAGCGCTGCCCGTTACAATCTTGCAAACATTTACGCAAGATTCATGCCTTTATGAACATCCCCCTCCATTCCTGGTTGGTACCCTGTGTATTGGCTTTGTCCGCGGCGGTTGCCCACGCGGAAAATGCGGATCGAGACAAGCCCATGAACGTAGAGGCCGATGCGCTGCGTTATGACGACGTCAAGCAATTGAGTATTTTTACCGGCCGGGTGGTGCTGACCAAGGGCACGATCCTGATCCGCGGGGCAAAACTGGAAGTTCGTCAGGATGACCAAGGCTACCAATATGGCGTGGTCACAGCCGCACCCGGAGAACGTGCGTTTTTCAGGCAAAAGCGCGAAGGTGTCGATGAAACCATTGAAGGCGAAGGCGAAACCATTGACTACGATGGCCACCTGGACACGGTGAAATTTATCGGCCAGGCGCAATTGCGCCGTTTCCAGGGCGCCAAGCTCAACGACGAATTCAATGCCGGCATCATCGTTTACAACAATTTGACCGATGTTTTTACCCTGGACGGCGCGCCAGTTGCGGGGTCTAAAGGCAGCACCGGCCAGCCTGGTGCACCGGCTGGCCGGGTACGTGCCATGCTGACCCCCAAGACCGCTCCAGCGTCAGCGCCAGCTCCCGCCAACAGCACGCCACTGCGCAGCAGCCCCCAATTGGGCGGCTCCGCGCAGTAACCACCATGCCCGCAATGCCCGCGCCAGACGCCGATCTGCCTGAAAGCCGCCTGGAAGCGCATCACCTGCAAAAGTTTTATGGCAGCCGCAAGGCCGTCAAGGACGTGTCGTTGACGGTGCGCAAGGGCGAAGTGGTCGGGCTGCTTGGGCCTAACGGCGCCGGCAAAACCACCTCTTTCTACATGATTGTGGGCTTGGTGCGGGCCAGCGCAGGTGACATCACCATCGACGGCCAATCCATAGAGCACATGCCGATCCACCGGCGCGCGCGGCTGGGTTTGAGTTATTTGCCGCAAGAGGCTTCCATTTTTCGCAAGCTCAATGTCGAAGACAACGTGCGCGCGGTGCTGGAATTGCAACTCGATGCGCAAGGCAAAACCCTGACCAAAACCGAGATTGAAAAGCGCCTGACCGGGCTGCTGGAGGATTTGCGGGTCGAGCATTTACGCGAGTCGTCAGCCCTGGCACTGTCCGGTGGCGAACGCAGGCGCGTTGAAATTGCCCGTGCCCTGGCCACCCAACCCCGTTTTATCCTGCTTGACGAACCCTTTGCCGGTATTGATCCGATTGCCGTCATCGAAATCCAGCGCATCATCTCTTTCCTGAAAAACCGGGGCATCGGGGTGCTGATCACCGACCACAACGTGCGTGAAACCCTGGGTATTTGCGACCACGCCTACATCATCAGCGACGGCAGCGTGCTGGCGCAGGGCACACCGGCCGAGATCATCAACAACGTCGATGTGCGCCGGGTGTACCTGGGCGAACACTTCAGAATGTGAATATGACCCCCACGCTTGGCACTTCGTGTTCTGCGCTGCCCCCCGAGGGGGCTCTCGCGCCTTGGGGCGGCCCGGCGGCGCTCCATTTGACCCCCACGCTTGGCACTTCGTGTACTGCGCTGCCCCCCGAGGGGGCTCTCGCGCCTTGGGGCGGCCCGGCGGCGCTCCTATGAAACAAGGCCTCTCGTTACGCACCTCCCAGCATCTGGCGCTGACACCGCAGTTGCAGCAGTCCATCCGGCTGCTGCAACTCTCCACCCTGGAACTCAGCAGTGAGGTGGACCAAATGCTCGATGACAACCCATTTCTGGAACGCGCCAGCGAAGAGGCTGAACGCGAGTCGTTTGGCCTGGAGCAGGCCGACAGTGCCGTCAGCGCCAACGACCGCGAGCTTGAATACGACACTTACTCGGGCACGCAGGAGTCCTACACCTCAAAATCCAGCACTGACAATAGCACCGAAGAAAGTTCAGCGGCCATTGACGACGGCCCGAGTTGGGAAGGCGACGGCAGCGTCAGCCTGACCCCGGACGACAGCGAGTGGGGTGGCGAGGCGCGCGCCCGCGGCAACAACCTCAGTGGCGACGACGAGATGGATGCCACCGAGTTGGCGCGCAACCAGGAGTCGTTGCAGAGCTTTTTGCAACGCCAGGCGCTCACCCTGCGCCTGAGCCCGGAAGACCAGGCTGCGTTGTATTTTTTGATCGAGTCGCTCAATGACGATGGTTATCTGGAAGACGACCTGACCGATCTGGCCAGGGGCCTGGCGGGCCAGGACGAAACCCAGATCGAAGAACTGGTGCACCATTTCACCGTAGCGCTGCGGCTGCTGCAAAGCCTGGAGCCCACCGGCGTCGGGGCGCGTGGTTTGGCCGAATGCCTGCGCCTGCAACTGCAAGCGCTCAAAGCTGACCCCACCTTTGATGCCGACACGCTGGCGGTGGCGTTGCGCATATGCGCCCAACCGATGGACTTGCTGGCCCGGCGCGACATCAAACACCTGGTGCCTTTG
>PHCO01000258.1 GCA_002842265.1 Betaproteobacteria bacterium HGW-Betaproteobacteria-18
TCGCAGCAACTAGATTTGTGGTGGTCCGCGTCCCAGCAAACAGGAAGCCAAATGTGCTTGTTTGGCAGCACAATAGCCCGAGCGAAGCGACACGGTGGCGGTGAGATACCGGACTACGGCTCATGATTCTGGTCGACATCGTTCAATCGAGGCACATGGAAATGGTAAATTGAAAATGGGACAGAAGAAGAAGCTACGCAGCCAGGAATGGTTCGGTCGTGACGGCAAGATGGGCTTTCTCTATCGATCCTGGGTCAAGAACCGCGGCGTGCCGCATGAGCTGTTCGACGGACGGCCGGTTATCGGAATCTGCAACACTTTTTCGGAGTTGACGCCGTGCAATTCGCATTTTCGTGACCTGGCCGAGCAGGTCAAGACCGGCGTCATCGAAGCCGGGGGGTTCCCACTGGAATTCCCGGTGATGAGTCTTGGAGAAGTACTGCTGCGGCCAACCGCAATGCTCTACCGCAACCTGGCGAGCATGGACGTCGAGGAATCGATCCGGGGCAACCCGATCGACGGTGTCGTATTGCTGATGGGCTGTGACAAGACCACGCCATCGCTGATCATGGGCGCGGCGAGCGCCGACCTGCCGACCATCGGGGTGTCGGGCGGGCCGATGCTGAACGGACGCTTCAAGGGCCGTGCACTTGGGTCGGGCACCGATGTCTGGACCATGAGCGAAGACGTGCGCGCCGGGAAGATGTCTCAGGACGAGTTCCACGAGGCGGAATCCTGCATGCACCGCTCGCATGGGCATTGCAATACCATGGGCACCGCATCGACCATGGCCTCGATGGTCGAAGCGCTCGGGCTGGGCTTGCCCGAGAATGCGACCCTGCCTGCGGTTGACGGGCGCCGCAACGTGCTGGCGCGGATGGCCGGGCGCCATATCGTGCGCATGGTCAACGAAGACATACCGCTGTCGCGGATCCTCACCCGCGCGGCATTCGAGAACGCCATCCGCGTGAATGCGGCGATCGGGGGTTCAACCAACGCGGTCATTCACCTTCTGG
Organism: Betaproteobacteria bacterium HGW-Betaproteobacteria-18; assembly: GCA_002842265.1. Taxonomy (GTDB): domain Bacteria; phylum Pseudomonadota; class Gammaproteobacteria; order Burkholderiales; family Burkholderiaceae_C; genus Rhodoferax. The sequence continues at coordinate 1,017 of PHCO01000258.1, forward strand.
CGATGGCACACAGAATGGGAGTGCCACTTGATCTCGACGATTGGGACCGGATCGGGCGCGGGGTGCATTGCCTGTTGAACCTGATGCCTTCCGGCGAATATCTGATGGAGGATTTCTGCTACGCGGGCGGCCTGCCGGCGGTAATCCGGGAACTTGGCGACAACGGGCTGTTGAACCAAGACGCGCTGACGGTAAATGGCAAGACAATCTGGGAAAACAACTCTAAGGCGGAGTGCTATGATCGGCGCGTGATCCACAGCTTCAATGCGCCGTTCAAGGCCGAGGCCGGTATCCGGGTGCTGCGGGGCAACCTGAGCCCCGACGGCGCCATCGTGAAGCCGAGCGCCGCAAGCGCGCATCTGCTCAAACACCGCGGAAAGGCGGTCGTCTTCGAATCGATCGAGGAGTTCCACGCCCGCATAGATGACCCCGATCTGGAGATCGACGCCGATAGCGTGATGGTGCTGAAATACTGCGGCCCCAAGGGTTACCCGGGGATGCCCGAGGTCGGCAACATGCCGCTGCCGCCGAAACTGCTGCGTCAGGGCGTGACCGACATGGTACGGATCTCTGATGCCAGGATGAGCGGCACCGCCTATGGAACGGTTATCCTGCACGTCACGCCAGAGGCAGCCGCGGGCGGCACCCTGGCGCTGGTCGAGACCGGCGACATGATCGAGCTGGACGTAGAGCAAGGCAAACTGCACCTTTGTGTCGAAGACGCCGAGCTTGCGGCAAGACGCGCGAAATGGGTGCCTCCGGCGCCACACTCTGACCGGGGCTACGTCAAACTCTACGTCGATCACGTGCAGCAAGCCAATGAAGGCGCGGATCTGGATTTTCTGGTTGGGGGGTCCGGCCATGCGGTCGGTCGCGACAACCATTGAGGACTACGCGCGACATGCCGACCTCGGGCAAGTCGCGCGAATGCTGGAATACCGTGGCGGCAAGAAGCACGGGGGGGCCGTCGCCGAACGAGGTGAAGACAATGAGAAACCAAATGTAGGGAGGATCTGCAATGTCTGAACGCAAACAGAAGAAGGACGGCACGCTGCGCCGAGGCTGGCGCGCCATGTCACTTGCGGTTGCGCTTGCGCTGAGTCCGATTGCCGCAAGCGCCGAGCGCGTGGTGGTCGCCATGAACCCGCCAACCGTAGAAACGAACCTGTTCTGGATGTCAGGGCCTGGCGAGCCGCTGCCGTGGATGCAAAGCCTGGTTGGAAACGATCCGGTTTCCGGCGTTTACGATGACTCCGGGCTTGCCAAATCGTGGTCGTCAAACGCCGACATGACGGAATGGACCTTCTTCCTGCACGAGAACGCGCAGTTCCATAACGGCTGGGGGCCGGTGACCGCGCAGGATGTCGTGCACAGCTACAACCTGCACACCGCGGCCGACGCAACCTACGGCGGCAAGGCGTTGATCCTGGCGAAAGAGGTGGTCGCACTTGACGACCACACGGTGGTGTTCCGTTTCGATTCACCGCACTCGAACTATGCCTTCTATCACGCCGGTCGCTACGAAATGCTGATCTACAGCAAGGCGCAGTTTGAAGCCGAAGGTATCGCAGGCTACGAGCGGATGCCTGCAGGCAGTGCGCCCTATCAGTTCGTCGAGCGCCGACCGGGTGAAGGCGTCGTGCTGGCGGCCGTACCAAATCACTGGCAGGGATTGCAGCCAGATTTCGATGAACTCGAAATGCGCTGGGCACGCGAACCGGCGGTCAAGCTCGCAATGTTGCTGGCGGGCGAAGCCGACATCGTGCAGCTGCCGCGCGACATCCAGAAAGATGCACTTGCGCGCGGGATGAAGATCGTATCGTCGCAGAACGCCGCGATGCAATCGATGATGATCCTCAACGGGCAGTATCTCAAGGCCGGCGACGAGGCGCTGGGAACCGCCGGTGTGCCATGGTCCGACATCAGGGTTCGCGAAGCGATGAACCGCGCGATCAACCGCGACGAGATGATCGACGTGCTTTATGACGGCCGCGCCGACAAGCTCGTCCGTTGGGGCGCCGACCCTCGCCACGAAGGCTGGCGGCCCGATATGGCAGAGCGCTTCGATGCAATGTACGGCTACGATCCCGCCCGCGCAAAGGCGCTTCTGGCAGAGGCCGGGTACCCGGGCAAGTTTGCCAGCCCGGTGATTCCGATCGTTCTGACCGAACTTGGCGGCAATCCGGAATTCGGCACCATGGCCGAAATGGTTCAGGCGTATTTCGAAAGCGTGGGGCTGCAGACCAAGATGGTCGAGATGGATTGGGCATCGCTCGGGGCGCTTGGGCGCGCGAAAACCGCGCTGGTCGTGAACCCGATGCGCAATGCGCCCGTGC
>PHCO01000259.1 GCA_002842265.1 Betaproteobacteria bacterium HGW-Betaproteobacteria-18
CATGTCGGGGCGCAGAATCAACAACTCGGCCACCCGCTCGGGCCGGATCACATCCCGATAGACCTTGCGATAAACCTCGAAGCCGCTGACGCTGCGCAATATCGCGCTCCAGTGGTAGAAGTCGTACTCCTGGTCCTTGCCGTTGGCGTCACCATAAAAATCGCTCTCGACCGCGTGAAACTTCACATCGACCAGGCGCGCGGTGTTGTCGGCCCGCTCCAGAAACGTGCCCAGGCGCATGAAGTGCAGCGCTTCATCCATCAGCATGGTGCCCACCGTGACGCCGCGTGACAGGTGCGAGCGGAACTTGACCCACTCAAAAAACTGCGACGGATCCGCCTCAAACTCGCCCTGCTTGATCATGCGCTTGACTTCGAGCCAGGTCTGGTTTTGCGTCTCCCAGACCTCGGTGGTGAGCGTGCCGCGCACGGCACGGGCGTTTTCGCGGGCGACGCTCAGGCACGACAGAATACTGGACGGATTCCCCTCGTCCTTGACCATGAAATCCATCACATTTTTGGCACGAATGGCATCGTGCTTTGCCTTGTAAGTGGGCAGCAACTCGCTGATCGACAGCAAGCCCTGCCAGCCCGCCTGGGCTGTTGCGGCGGACTGTGGCAACAACGAGGTCTGGTAATTCACATCGAGCAGCCGTGCCGTGTTCTCGGCGCGCTCGGTGTAGCGGTTCATCCAGAATAGGTGGTCGGCAGTTCTTGAAAGCATGTTGATTCTCCGGTGACTATCTTGCGATCTGGCTAGGCTTGGGTTTGCAACTGCGCAGCCGGCACAGGCGAGTCATCGTCTTCCAGAATCCAGGTGTCTTTTGTACCGCCACCCTGTGACGAATTGACGACAAGCGAACCCTCTTTGAGCGCCACGCGCGTCAGGCCACCCGGCACCATTTGCACACTTTTCCCCATCAACACATAAGGCCGCAGGTCAATGTGGCGCGGCGCAATGCCACTCTCGACAAAAGTCGGGCAGCTCGACAGGCTCAGCGTGGGCTGTGCAATGTAGCCGCCGGGGTTGGCCAGCACGGCTTTTTTGAAATCTTCCACCTCGGCCTTGGTGGCTGCGGGGCCCACCAGCATGCCGTAGCCACCGGCGCCGTGCACTTCCTTGACCACCAGGTCTTTCATGTTGGCCAGCACGTAAGCCAGGTCGTCCTTGTTGCGGCACATCCAGGTGGGCACGTTGTTCAAAATGGGTTTTTCGCCGAGGTAGAACTCGATCATTTTGGGCACGTAGGGGTAGATCGACTTGTCGTCCGCCACGCCGGTACCGACGCCGTTGCAGATGTTGATGTGGCCAGCCCGGTACACGTCGAGCAGCCCGGCACAACCCAGAGTAGAGCCGGAGCGGAACACCTTGGGGTCAAGAAAGTCGTCATCGACACGGCGGTAGATCACATCGACACGCTGCGGGCCACGGGTGGTGCGCATGTAGCAAAAGTTGTCCTTGACATACAGGTCTTGCCCTTCGACCAGTTCCACGCCCATTTGTTGCGCCAGGAAGGCGTGCTCAAAGTAAGCGCTGTTGTACATGCCGGGCGTGAGCACCACCACGGTGGGCTCGGCGGTGGTGGCCGGGCTGCTCTCGCGCAGGGTTTCGAGCAGCAAGTCCGGATAATGGGCAATCGGTGCGACGCGGTGCGCGCTGAACAGATCCGGGAACAACCGCATCATCATCTTGCGGTCTTCCAGCATGTAGCTCACGCCGCTGGGCACGCGCAGGTTGTCTTCCAGCACGTAGTACTCGCCGTTGCCCTTGGCATCCGGCGCGCGAACGATATCGATGCCGGAGATTTGTGAATAGACGCTGTTAGGCAAGTCCACGCCCATCATTTGTGGGCGGAATTGGGCGTTTTGCTCGATTTGCGCGCGTGGAATCAAGCCTGCCTCGAGAATGTCCTGGTCATGGTAAATGTCGTGCAAAAACCGGTTCAGGGCCGTGACACGCTGCGCCAGGCCGCGCTCCATGCGGCGCCATTCGTGGGCCGGGATGATGCGGGGAATCAGGTCAAACGGAATCAGCCGCTCGGTGCCCGCGCCGTCTTCGTCTTTGTCGCCATAGACGGCAAAGGTGATGCCGACACGGCGAAAGATCACTTCAGCCTCTTCCCGGCGCTTGGCCATGGTGTCGCCGGGTTGACGCGCCAGCCACTCGTCGTAGATTTTGTAATGGTCCCGGATTTGCGCGCCCTTGGTGAAAAATTCATAGGGCAGCTGGGTGTACATCTCGTCGAATTTCAGCATCATTTTTTACTCCTGCACTGTACATAGCAAACTTTGGGCCAAAGCGATGAATAAAACCGCGATGTCATTGCGAGCATTCATGGAACGACATGATGCCAGTAGCGCTTTTGCACTTCCCGCGCACATTGCACCCCATCCGGGTGCCAGGATTCCCATCCGACTGCACCACAATGAGGCGTATCAATCATCCTGATTCTGCGCTCATCGTAACGCACCAAAACAGGGCTGGCGGGATGACCAAAGCGATTTCTGTAGCCCACCTGCACCAACGCAATACGCGGCTGCACCGCATCCAGAAAGGCTGCACTGCTGGAGGTTTTGCTGCCATGGTGCGGCACCAGCAGCACATCGGCGTGCAGGTTCCCTGATGCAAGACCTGGCTTGGTGGCGCCGTCCTGGGCTCGCGCGACCAATTGCGCCTCTTGCGCCTGCTCGATGTCACCCACCAGCAGCGCCGTCTGCGCACCATTGGAAATGCGCAAGGCGCAACTCATGGCATTGGTTTTGCGCACATCGCCGTAGTCAGTGACCAGCGGGTGCAGCACCTCGAAGTCCACCCCGTCCCACTGCCAGCGCTGGCCCGCCACGCAGCGGGTGGCCGGCCGCTGCGCCTGCAGCGCATGCGCCACTTCAATCGAGCTCAGCAGCGTGGCTTGCGGCTGCATCTTCAACACCGCGACGGCACCCCCGGTATGGTCGCTGTCGCGGTGGCTCAGTACCAGCGTGTCAAGCTGCACGCCCAGTGCACGCAGCAGCGGCACCAGCACCCGATGACCGGCATCGCTTTCGCGGCTGTACTGCGGACCGGCGTCGTACAGCAAAGCGTGATGGGCTGTGCGCACCAGCACCGCGTTGCCCTGGCCAACATCAGCGCCCAGCATTGCAAATTCACCCGCCGGGATGGGTGACACCTGCCAGAACAGCACTGGCAGCAGCAGCGGCAAGCCGCCCAGCCGCAGCGCCCAGGGCAAGCGCAGCGCCAGCAACAAGCCGCCCAGCACGCCCGCCACGC
>PHCO01000260.1 GCA_002842265.1 Betaproteobacteria bacterium HGW-Betaproteobacteria-18
GGCCAGAGTGGTCTTGTGCGCATCGACGCCAGACCGCTTACCCAAGGGATGGTAGTCGTAGCAAAAGCCGGGGAACCCTGGCAGACCAGACCCGAATTGCGCTGGCAGGTATGGCCTGAAGATCTGGAGCCATTGGCAGGGGAAAATGGCCAAATCTAAAATCCGTTCAAAATGAGCAATTTATTTAATCAAGTGATTTTACTGGCAGCTTTTCCGGCAGTGCTTGCGTACGTTATTTGGAAAGCCTTCGTCTATTTGTCAGCTGTGCTGCCAAACTCCGTCGTGCATATCTCCAAAGAACGCCTCGAAATAAGCTCAGGCGTGGAATCAAAAATTCCAGCAGGGAAAATCCGAAGAGTTATTCGCACCCGTGACGACCGGTTGGATTGGTGCCAGGATGCGGGAAAAATAGGTTTACCAGAGCGGCTAAGCGATGTCTATTATCTATCAAATACGATTGAAAAAAGGAACGATTGGGTCCGCGTTGGATTGGTTGCTATAGCAACATTACTCATTCCGATTACGATATACATCGTAGGCGACTCATGGGGCATAAGTTACCGCAATTCAGTCACATTGCTTATTGTCATGACAACTTCAATAGCATGCCTTCTGATTTTCCTTTGTTTCTACATGGTAAAAATCAAACACGCAAATGCTGTGGCCCTGCTGAATGAATGGCTTGACATGTATGTTGACCCACGTCCATATTTGAGCCTTATTAAACTATCCATTGACCTTGAGATAGACGTCCCATTCCTTCCAACAATGGATTTCCGAAGAGGACATGCATACTATCGTGGATCTCTTGCTGGGAAAATTGGCGCTAAAGTGGATTCTTGCCCATATCTGGACGAAGTCCTCCGTTCGTTTTGGATCCGAGGCTGGCAGTACACCAAGAAGGGGAATCATGTCTGACCCAAGCAAAGAGCATCTGCTGGAATACTCACGCCTCACCAACGTTAAATCCTTTGATGCCAAAGCAGACTTCACGCTGGTGCCAGAACTGAAAGAGATGATGTCGCGCGGCGAGGCCTTTCGCGACGAGTGCAGACGCCGTGGCGTAGGTTTTCTGCCGGAGCAGGTCATGCGCCCCGTATATGAAAAGAAGGGCCTGGTTTACGGACCGCGGCTCAAGACGCGACCGATCGACTTCTACCTAAATCCTTTCTTCGCGAAGGACGCCTGTGATCGAGCCTAGGCTGACGAGTCGACGGCCTGAGACTGCGCCTGGTCAAGCTGCCCTCCAACGTATGAAACGCCCCATGCAGTGAAGAGAAATGCAAGAACCCACTTGATGGCCATGGAGTCCGCCATTACTGGCGCGAAGACCAGGATGTTGAGTACCAGGTAAACGGCCGCAACGAAGAGCGCCATTGGAAGGACACGCCAATAGCCAATGGCCATCATGGTTCGCAGCCAAGCCAGTCCAATAAAAACCCCGAAGAGCAGTCCAAGCACTGGAATGCAGGCAGTGCCCGCGAGAGCAAGGTTGCGAACGCTAAACATGTGGTCTCCTCAAGTGAGTGTCATTCTAGGCTTTGCGATCCAGCACGTTTGCTGCCAAGGCGGCGCAGATGTCCGCGCCGCAGCCGCAGGTGAATTCGTGGTGACCCGTTTGCTGTACACGGGACCAATGCATGAGAAAATGACGTATAAATACATCTTTACTCGCCTAAAGATAGTCTTTATGCGACACTTCATTCATGAGCAAGACCTCTGAGCTTCATGTGCTCCCATTCGAGATCGAACAGTCGCTGATCAGCTTGGGCGCTCACATCTCGCGGGCGCGCAGAGCACGAGGCGACACCCAGCAGCTCGCGGCCGAGCGGTGCGGGTTGCATCCGCAAACGATCGCCAGGATCGAACGAGGCGATCCTGGCGTGGCGATCGGCAAGGTGTTCTCTGTACTGCACCTGTACGGCCAGGCGCACAGGATCCAGGAACTCACCAAGACGGATGACGCCACTGAGATCCTCTACCGGCATCACCTCCCGAAACGGGGCCGACGCAGGGCCGACCCAACATGAGGCGCGCATCGGACCGTCCGTTCAAGGAAGTCGGAAGCCGACTTCGAGTCAACGCCTGGACGCCTTCTGGCTTCCTCCTGGCAGGCATCCTCGCTCTGGAGGAAGACGGCCAAACTATCTCTGCAACCTTCCAGTACGACCCCGGCTACCTCAGTGCCCCCGGGGCCTATCCACTCGACCCCATCAACCTGCCGTTGGGCAACTCCCTGTCCGCGACGTCATCGCAATTCATCAACCTGGGCGCCATTTTTGATGCCGCCCCGGATGCCTGGGGTCGCCGAGTCGTGGCCGCCCAGATCCCGCCCACCTCGACTGATGGCATATTCCGCAGCGCCTTCCTTCGCGGCGCCGACGGCATTGGCTCCTTGGTTTTGACCCCGGAGTCGTTGAGTTCCCCAGTCGATCTGGACAACATCGTTTCGCTCAGCCTCAATGAGCGCCCTACCCTCACCCAGATTGAACGCGCTGCGCGCGCAGCGGCCGATTTCGAAGACGGACAGGAACTGAACGACGAGATGCGCCACATGCTCGGCGGGTCTTGGACCATCGGGGGGGCACGGCCCAAGGCCATCCTGCGTGATGACCGCGGTAGCGCGGCCCCCGGCTCTTCGCTGATCGCCAAATTCAACTCCAAGCGCGACTTGGTGCCTCGCAACCGGATTGAGTGGGCCTGCATGCAAATGGCCTCGGACATGGGGTTTCGCGTGGCCAAGGCCGACCTGGTGGAACTGGGCAACGATGGCGACAGCACGGCGTTGGTCCTGGAACGCTTTGACCGCGAGCTGGTGGCAGGCCGCATCCACCGGCGTCACTACGTTTCGGCCATTTCGCTGGCCAGCTACGAGCCGCAAAGTGCGCACCTGAATTCCAGCCAGGATCAGATCATGATCAGCTGGGGCAAGTTGCTGGAGATTGCATCAAGGGTCTCGGACAAACCTGCGCAGGCGCGGGTCGAGATGTACACCAGACTCGTGCTCAACACCGCCCTGCAAAACACGGACGACCACCTCAAAAATTTTGGGTTCATCAAGGTTGATGGCGCCGCGACACGGTACGACATTGCCCCCGTATTCGACGTCAGTGCGCAGGCGGCGACACGCCACTACCTGCATTGCGCCAATCTGGGCCAAGTCTACGCCATGGACGAGGTGATCCCGATGGCGCGACGCCTGGGCATCGCCAATGGTGCCGCAGAAGAAATCGAGCAGCGCATCCTGGCAGTTCTTG
>PHCO01000015.1 GCA_002842265.1 Betaproteobacteria bacterium HGW-Betaproteobacteria-18
GAAGGTGTCGCCGGTGCTGTGGCTGCGGTGACACCGATTGCGGCTGCCATGGCGGCCGCAGCAGCACCCGCTGCGCAAGCCGCAGTTGCGCCCGTGGCTGCCGGTGGCGCCATGTCTGGCGTGGCCATGCCTGCTGCTGCCAAGTTGATGGCCGACAACAACCTGGGCGCTGGCTCGGTTGCTGGCTCCGGCAAAGATGGACGCGTCACCAAGGGGGATGTGCTGGCTGCTGTGTCAGCTCCTAAAGTAGTAGCTGCTCCAACAATGCCTACAAAGGTTGCAGCTTTATTGTTGCCACAGGTTGCAACACCTTCCAGCAGTTTGGCCGATTCATTGGCGGGTCGCCCGGAGCAACGTGTGCCCATGAGTCGCCTGCGAGCGCGCGTGGCTGAGCGTCTGATTCAGTCGCAAAGCACCAACGCCATCCTGACCACGTTCAACGAGATCAACATGGCCCCGGTGATGGACATGCGCAAGCGCATGCAGGACCGTTTTGAGAAAGAACACGGTGTCAAGCTGGGCTTCATGAGCTTCTTTGTCAAGGCTGCAGTGCACGCCTTGAAGAAATTCCCGGTGCTCAATGCCTCTGTAGATGGCAACGACATCGTTTATCACGGCTACTTTGACATTGGCATCGCCGTGGGCTCACCCCGCGGTTTGGTCGTGCCGATTCTGCGCAATGCGGATCAGATGAGCTTTGCCGATATTGAGAAAAAGATTGCCGAATTTGGTCAAAAGGCCAAGGATGGCAAGCTGGGCATGGAAGAAATGACCGGCGGCACGTTCTCCATCAGCAATGGCGGCACGTTTGGCTCCATGATGTCCACCCCCATCATCAACCCGCCCCAAAGTGCCATTCTGGGTGTGCACGCCACCAAAGACCGCGCCATGGTGGAAAACGGCCAGGTGGTGGTGCGTCCCATGAACTACTTTGCCATGAGCTACGACCACCGCATCATCGACGGCCGCGAAGCCGTGCTGGGCGTGGTGGCCATGAAAGAAGCGCTGGAAGACCCAGCTCGCTTGCTGTTTGATATTTAAAAACTTTGTGGGACAGACCAAGGCTACACGCAGTGAGCTTGCTCTGTCCCCAACTGATCAGGAAGAAGCTATGAGCAAACAATTTGATGTGATCGTGATCGGTGGCGGCCCTGGTGGCTACATTGCTGCCATTCGTGCTGCCCAGTTGGGCAAAAACGTGGCTTGTGTGGACGAGTGGAAAAATGCCAAGGGTGACCCCGCGCCGGGCGGCACCTGCACCAATGTGGGTTGTATTCCAAGCAAGGCGCTGCTGCAATCCAGCGAGCATTTTGAGCAGGCCAGCCACCACTTTGCTGACCATGGCATCACGGTCAAAGGCCTGAGCATGGATGCCGCCAGGATGGTGGCCCGCAAGGATGCGGTGGTTAAGCAGAACAACGACGGCATCTTGTACCTGTTCAAAAAGAACAAGGTGAGCTTCTTCCATGGCCGTGCCTCGTTTGTCAAAGCGGCTGATGGCGGGTATGAGATCAAGGTGGCCGGTGCTGCTGACGAAACCCTGGTTGGCCAGCAAATCATTGTTGCTACCGGTTCCAACTCGCGGGCTTTGCCCGGCACGCCGTTTGACGAGGTACGGGTGCTGTCCAATGAAGGTGCTTTGGCCGTGACCGAGGTGCCCAAGAAGTTGGGCCTGATCGGCTCAGGCGTGATTGGCCTGGAGATGGGTTCTGTGTGGCGTCGTTTGGGTTCTGAAGTGACAATTTTGGAAGGTTTACCTGACTTCTTGGGCGCGGTGGATCAGCAAATTGCCAAGGAAGCCAAAAAAGCGTTTGACAAGCAAGGCCTCAAGGTCGAATTGGGAGTGAAGGTCGGTGAAGTCAAGGTGGGCAAAAAAGGCGTGAGTGTGGCCTGGACCAATGCCAAGGGTGAGGCCCAAACACTGGACGTGGACAAACTCATTGTGTCGATTGGTCGTGTGCCCAACACCATCGGCTTGAACGCCGAGGCTGTTGGCCTGAAGCTCGACGAGCGCGGCGCGATCGTGGTGGACGCTGACTGCAAGACCAACCTGCCTGGCGTGTGGGCGGTGGGCGACGTGGTGCGCGGCCCCATGCTGGCGCACAAGGCCGAAGAAGAAGGCGTCGCCGTGGCCGAGCGCATCGCGGGTCAGCATGGACATGTCAACTTCAACACCATTCCATGGGTGATCTACACCAGCCCGGAGATTGCCTGGGTAGGCCGCACCGAGCAGCAGCTCAAGGCCGATGGCGTGGCGTACAAGGCGGGCACTTTTCCGTTCCTGGCCAATGGCCGCGCGCGTGCCCTGGGTGACACCACCGGCATGGTCAAGATGCTGGCCGATGCCACGACCGATGAGATTCTGGGGGTCCACATTGTCGGGCCCATGGCCAGCGAACTGATTGCCGAGTGCGTGGTGGCCATGGAATTCCGTGCCAGCAGCGAGGATATTGCGCGTGTCTGCCATGCGCACCCGTCACTGAGTGAAGCCACCAAGGAGGCGGCGCTGGCAGTTGAGAAACGTACGCTGAATTTTTGATGTAAGAAAAAGCAGCTTTTGAACCTTTTAAACAAAGGGACATTGGCCTTTTTCAATATAGCAATTGGCAGTGCAGTGACGGTCAAAAAAATCTACCAAGCCGAGCTCGTTGCACGCGGCTACGGCGCTGACCCGGCGCAGTTGCGTGCCGTGCAAGCGTTGGAGACCTGTGCTCGCGAGTGGTCGCATTACCGCGAGCAGCGATCCAATGCGTTCAAGAAGCTGATCAACCGTCCACCCATTCCGCGCGGCGTTTACATGTATGGCGGGGTAGGGCGGGGCAAGAGTTTTTTGATGGACTGCTTTTACAACGCGGTACCGCTCAAGCGTAAAACGCGTTTGCATTTTCATGAATTCATGCGTGAGGTACATCGCGAATTGGCGGCCATGCAGGGTACGGTGAATCCGTTGAACCTGCTGGCCAGGCGCATGGCCGAAAAATTCCGCTTGATTTGTTTTGATGAGTTTCATGTGTCGGATGTCACCGACGCCATGATTTTGCATCGTTTGCTTAACGCTCTGTTTGAGCACGGCGTGGGATTCGTCACCACGTCCAACTACAAGCCTGATGATCTGTACCCCCATGGTTTGAACCGGGATCGTTTTTTGCCGGCCATTGCGCTGCTCAATGCGCGTCTGAACGTGATCAATGTGGACAACGGCACCGATTACCGTGGCCAGACGATGGCGCAACTGGAGCTGTACCACACGCCTTTGGGTGAAGCGGCAGAGGCGGCGATGCTGAACGCCTTTGAGCGCCTGGCTGAATCCCAGGATGAAGATCCGGTATTGCAGATTGAAGCCCGCAAAATTTATGCGCGGCGCAAGGCTGGTGGCCTGGTGTGGTTTGATTTCAGAACGTTATGCGGCGGCCCTCGTTCGCAAAATGATTACCTTGAAATTGCCAGCCAGTTCCATACCGTTTTGCTCAGCGATGTGCCCCTTATGCCACCGCGGATGTCTGCTGAGGCGCGGCGTTTTACCTGGCTCATCGATGTGTTGTATGACCGGCGCGTCAAGTTGATCATGTCGGCAGCTGTCCCCGCGCCAGAGCTCTACACCGAGGGGCTGATGATCAGCGAGTTTGTTCGCACCGTGTCACGTATTCAGGAGATGCAGTCGTCTGAGTTTCTGGCCTTGAGTCGCCGTGATGTGGATACGTGTTTGACATGAATCAAAGCGTGATTTTTAGCGTTTCCTGTCTGCTCGCTGTTGCAGCCGTTGCACCATTGGCCCAGGCGGAGCCTGAAATAATCAAGGCAATACCTCTGCAAGTGCACGAGGAGCGTTTGCGCATTCAAAAATTGCGGCTGGAATATGAGGCCATTGACCAGCAGGCGCAAGCAGATTGTTATGCAAAATTCGCTGTGTCGGATTGTCTGCGCGCCGCGCGCGCAAAAAAGCGCTTTGTTTTGGATGATCTCAGGCGTCAGGAAGTGATTTTGAACGACCTTGACCGGCACACCAAAGCGATCGAAGCCTTGAATAAAATTCAGGAAAAAAGTCTCGCTGATGCAAAACGTCTGGATGCCAAACCCTGACCTATCCCTGCCGACCTGCTGCAAACAGGCGGCTGATCAGCTCAAGTGCTTACAGGTTCAAATTTGACGATCAACAGTGAGAGATTGTCGCCACCCCCTTGTGCTCGGACCCTGGCTTTTTCAATCAGGAACTCAGTGGCTTCCCGGGGACCAAGTGTGGCCAGTACATTACCCAATTCGACATCGCTGAAATAATGCCAAACACCATCACTGCATGCCATTAAAGTATCACCGGCATGCATCTGTGGAATGTAATGAATACTCATTGGGGGGGTGGTTGCGGAGCCCAAACAGCCCATCAAAATATTCGATTTGGGATGATTTTTGGCTTGCTCTTCTGTTATTTCTCCGCGATCTACGAGGACCTGAACGTACGAATGATCCAACGTCCGCTTGATCAATTCTTTACCATGAAAATGGTAGATGCGGGAATCGCCAGCATGGATCCAATAGCATTCACCCCCTGGATTCAGCAAAAAAGCGGTGATGGTGCTGTGGGGCTCCTCTTCAGAAGAAATAGCGATCAATTTGATCACTGTATGGGCCTCGGTGAGTAATTGTTTCAGGGTGGCTTGCGGGTCGTCTGTGGCCGGGTCATAACGTTCAAAAAGTTGACGCGCCGTCAGCATGACCTGATCAGCGGCCTTGCGTCCGCCACTGCGTCCACCCATGCCATCAGCCAATACCGCCAATAAACAAGCTTTGACTCTGGGGTGACTGAGCAAGACCACCTGGTCTTGCTGGTAGTCGCGATCTCCTTTGTGGATACCGGTCGAAGCGGTGAGTCGGTAAGCAGGAGACTTCATGCTGTTACCAAATCTTCCACCAGGGGTCATTTTTGGATTTGAAGCCTTGCACCAGATAAGGCGTTTGCGGGTAGTTCTTTTCAAGCACGCGTTGCGTGTCATCGCGTAATGCAGTTATGCCCAAGGCATCATAAGATTTGACCATGATGAACAGGGCTTCTTCGAGGGCTGGTACGCCTTGGTAGTCAACAATGGCGGTTTGGGCCCGATTGATCGCCGCCAGATATGCCCCGCGCTGAAAATAGTAGCGAGCCACGTGCACTTCAGATTGCGCCAACGAATTCACGATGTAATTCATGCGCTGGCTTGCCTCCGGGGCGTAGCGTGAATCTGGGAACCGGTTGATCAGTTCCTTGAACGATTCAAAAGAATCCTTGGCCGCTTTTTGATCGCGTTCTGCCAGATCCTGACGGGTCAATCCAGAAAACAGGCCCAGATCATCATTGAAATTGACGATGCCTTTGAGGTACAACGCGTAATCCAGGGCGGGGCTGGAGGGATGCAATTTGATGAAGCGGTCGAGCGCAGCGATTGCCAGCACAGGTTCACCGGCCTTGAAGTGGGCATAAGCCTTGTCAAGTTGGGCTTGTTGTGCCAAAGGTGTACCAGCGGCACGACCTTCGAGTTTTTCCAGCAGCGGGATGGCTTTGTCGTAAGCGCCGCTGTTGAGTTCGTCCTTGGCCTCTGCATAAATTTTGTTGGGGCTCCACTGCGCCGTTGGGTCCGGCGGGGTGGAGGAACAAGCGCTCAGGAACAAAACGCCACCTGCCAACATCCAGGCGCAGACGGCAGATAATTTGGCATGAGACATAGCGAAAGGCTTTCTTGAAAAAAACAGAATTGATTATATCGGGCACCCTGACCCTGGATGACCTGGAGGGGGGCGCGCAGATCGAACCGCAAGTTGAGCAACGACCGCTGATTTTTACTGCGGCGCATCATGGTATGCGATTGGACCGAGCTCTGGTTGAGTTGGTGCCAGAATTTTCCCGCAATTATTTGCAGCAATTGATTGAATTGGGTGGCGTCTGTCTCAACGGCAAAGTGCAGGTCAAGGCATCCCACAAGGTCAAGGCATCGGATTCGGGAGTGATTGAACTGCGGCCAACACCCCAAAGCCAGGCGTTCAAGGCAGAAGACATGGTGCTTGATGTGGTTTATGTTGACGAGCATTTGCTCGTGATCAACAAACCAGTTGGACTGGTCGTCCATCCAGCCCCCGGCAACTGGTCTGGCACGTTGATGAACGGGCTACTGGGTTATGACGCCAAGGCCTTCGATTTGCCGCGTGCTGGCATTGTGCACCGCCTCGACAAGGACACCAGCGGCCTGATGGTTGTGGCGCGTAGCCGGGCTGTCATGGATGCGCTGGTTCGGGCCATTGCGGCGCGGGAGGTCAAACGACAGTACCTGGCCATTGGGCAAGGGTCCTGGTCGGGTGCCAATCGGTGCGTGGTGGATGCGGCGATTGGCCGGGATCCTGTGAATCGACTGCGTATGGCTGCGGTTGATTTAGCCCTCCATCCGGGAAAGCCAGCCAGAACTGACTTTGAACTCCTGTCCAATGCTGCCCAGGCCTGTCTCGTGCATTGCACGCTGCACACAGGGCGTACCCACCAAATCAGGGTTCACATGACCAAATTGAAACACCCGTTGCTAGGCGACACACTGTATGGTGGCTCTGTGGCGCTTGGCATGACAAGACAAGCCCTGCATGCGTATCGACTCGCTTTTGAGCACCCGGTTACCAAACAGGCAATGTCTTTTTTTGCCAATCTCCCTCAAGATTTTTCATTGGTGCTGACAAACCTGGGTCTCAAGTACAATCAAAACGATATTTAAACGGTTGTTTCAGTTTCATTGAACAACGTTCGCGTCACCGATAGCTTGCTCGGCTTGTTACGCCCCTTCCATTCTTTGTTTTGATGTCCTTGGGCATCTTTTTCAATACGACGACACCATGAAAATGCTGGATGCCAAGTGCATTCTTGAGGCCGCCTTGATTTGCGCCCAACAGCCCATGTCGATGCCTGACATGCAGTTGCTTTTGGGGCAAGAGCACAGCGCGCCGACGGTTCTTCTTTTGTTGAACGAATTGCAACAAGACTGGTCGCAGCGGGGGGTTGAACTGGTGCAAGTGGCCAGTGGCTGGCGTTTTCAAAGCCGTGCCGAAATGCGGTTGTATCTGGAGCGCTTGTATCCAGAAAAGCCACCCCGTTATGCCCGTGCGACGCTGGAGACTTTGGCCATCATTGCCTACCGTCAGCCTGTCACGCGGGGCGATATTGAAGACATTCGTGGTGTCACTGTCAATTCGCTGACGATCAAGCAACTGGAAGACCGGGGCTGGATCGAGGTCATCGGTCATCGTGACACGGTTGGGCGGCCAGCGCTTTTTGCCACCACACGCCAATTTTTGGATGATTTGGGTTTGGCTTCATTGGACCAGTTACCCTTGCTGGACGCGACGGTTTCTGCTTTTGATGGCTTGAGTCTGGCCATGGATTCAGACCAAAGCAGCGAAGCCCTTGCGTTGGCATCGACACCCGAGTTGAACTGGTCTGATGAGGCTTGTCCTGGTGAGGTCATGGTGGATATGTCGAATTTGGAATCAAAGGAATCAAGATGAAGCATGAAGAAGCAGGAAGCCAACAACCCATGGCCATTCGATTCGAAGATGTTGTTTCGGGTCAATTTGATGCTGAAGACGCGCAAGTCTCAGTCCCTCTCAAAAGGGTGCTGGCGCCGCAACCCGAGTCGCCCAAGCTGCACAAAGTCCTGGCCCAGGCTGGCATGGGGTCAAGGCTGGAGATGGAGCAGTTGATCATGGAAGGGCGTATCACCGTCAACAACGAACCCGCCCACATCGGGCAACGGGTTCAATTTGGTGACCATGTCAAGGTCAACGGCAAACCGATCCGATTCAGGATCGAGCCCCCTCCGGCGCGGGTCATCGCTTATCACAAGCCGGCTGGTGAAGTGGTGTCCAATGACGACCCGCAAAACCGGCCCACCGTTTTTCGCAAATTACCCAAGTTGTTTCAGGGCAAGTGGCAGGCGGTGGGCCGTCTGGATCTGAACACCGAAGGTTTGCTTCTGTTTACCAGTTCCGGTGAACTGGCCAACAATTTGATGCATCCGCGTTTTGGCCTGGAGCGGGAATACGCGGTGCGGGTGCTGGGTGCTTTGAATCAGGAAGAAAAACACCGTTTGCTTGATGGCGTCAAGCTGGACGATGGCGTCGCTAATTTTGGTTCGATCGAAGAGGGGGGTGGCGAGGGCGCCAACTGCTGGTACCGGGTCACCATTTCTGAAGGCCGTAACCGGGAAGTGCGGCGGATGTTCGAAGCTGTCGGGCATGCGGTGAGTCGTTTGATCCGGATTCGTTACGGCGCCATGGTTTTACCACGCGGACTCAAACGCGGTGCCTGGATGGAGCTTGACGCGGGCGACATTAATTCATTGACGCAAAAAGCCAGAAATTCTGCTTATGTGGCAGCGGGTGATGCCCCGACGGTTTTGGATGATGGTGGCGTGACCCGTGAGCGCTTACCGCGCCCGCCTTTGCGTGGCCGACGCCCAACGGGGCGAAATCAGACCGGCAGCAACAACAAGCCCAATACAAATGCCAATGCCAATGTTGCCAACAATTCCCAGCCAGATCCCCTTAAAACCAATTTTGGTTACATCGGCGCCGACAGTTACAGCCGGCAAAGACAGGAGCAGGGCAGCAAGCGAGGCGCGGGTTCCGGATCGTCGGGCGCCAGACGCGTCGGCAGAAGCCGTTGAACAGGCGGTTTGGCTCAATCAACGGGGCAAAGCCAGACAAGATCAGGTTAACATCCAAGGTTTTGACAAACGCGTCAAAATTTACATTTATCAGGAATAATCATGACCATTGAACGTACTCTTTCCATCATCAAACCCGACGCTGTTGCCAAAAACGTGATTGGGCAAATTTACGCGCGTTTTGAAGCCGCGGGCCTGAAAATTGTGGCCGCCAGAATGGTCCACCTGTCGCGTGGTGAGGCCGAGGCTTTTTATGCCGTGCACAAGGCACGCCCCTTCTTCAAGGATTTGGTGGATTTCATGATTTCCGGACCCGTCATGATTCAGGTGCTGGAAGGCGAGAACGCAGTTTTGAAAAACCGCGAGCTCATGGGTGCGACCGACCCGAAAAAGGCCGACCCAGGCACCATTCGCGCTGATTTCGCAGACAGCATCGATGCCAATGCGGTGCATGGCTCCGACGCTGCTGAAACGGCTGCCGTTGAAATGGCGTTTTTCTTCCCCGGCATGAACATTTACACACGTTAATGCCAGGCATGACGGTTAACCTGCTCGATCTCGATCTTGAGGGCTTGACTGTCTTTTGTGAGCGGTTGGGCGAAAAGCGCTTTCGCGCCGTGCAACTGTTCCGCTGGATTCACCAGAAAGGCGCGCGTCAATTTGACGAGATGACCGATCTGGCCAAATCCTTGCGCGAGAAACTCAAAACCAGCGCCCGGATCCAGCCCCTTGAGGTCGTCTCGCAGCATATTTCATCAGACGGCACCATCAAGTGGCTGTTCGATGTGGGTGGCGGCAACGCCATCGAGACGGTTTTTATCCCCGAAGAAGATCGCGGCACTTTGTGCATTTCGTCTCAGGCCGGCTGTGCCGTCGGTTGCCGGTTTTGTTCAACCGGGCATCAGGGCTTCAGCCGCAACCTCACCACGGGTGAAATGCTTGCCCAGCTTTGGTTTGCCGAACATTTTTTGCGCAATTACCTGCAGCGCGATGAACGCGTGATTTCCAATGTTGTGATGATGGGCATGGGTGAACCCCTTCAGAACTACAACGAGTTGATCCCCGCACTTCGAGTGATGCTGGATGATCATGGTTACGGCCTGTCGCGGCGCCGGGTGACGGTGTCAACCTCGGGGATTGTTCCCATGATCGACCGGCTGGCGCAAGACTGTCCCGTGGCGCTGGCGGTGTCTTTGCACGCGCCTAACGATGCTTTGCGCGACACCTTGGTGCCGCTGAACCTGAAGTACCCCTTGGCCCAATTGGTTGCGGCTTGCCATCGCTATCTGGCTTATGCGCCGCGCGATTTCATCACCTTTGAATACTGCATGCTCGATGGTGTCAACGATACCGATGCCTGCGCCCGTCAACTGGTTGAACGGGTCAAAGCCCACCCGGGAGCCTGGTGCAAATTCAATTTGATACCGTTCAATCCCTTTCCTGCCTCCGGCTTGTTGCGTTCAAAACCCGATCGCGTGCAGGCCTTTGCCAGGATATTGAATGATGCGGGCATCACCACCACCGTTCGCAAAACCCGTGGTGACGACATCGATGCGGCCTGTGGGCAATTGGCTGGTGATGTGAAAGATCGAACCCGGGTGATGGTGCGCATGGAGCGCAACAGAACTTTGCGCCCTCATTCTCATACTCAGAATGTTTCTGCCAAAACGGCTTCAGGAGGTTCAGCATGAGCTCGATCGTGATCGATTTTCAGCGCCACTGGTTTGGGCTGTGCCTGTTGATGGCCTTGATCAGCACTTCTGTATTGATAGGGTGTGCCAGTTCCACAGAGCCGGGGGCTAGCGGTGCCAGTCGCGCTGACCTTGTGACTGATTCCGACGAATCCAGCGCCCGAAAAAGAGCGCGTATCCGGGTGGAATTGGCGATGGGTTATCTGGAGCAAGGCAAGACCACGATTGCACTCGATGAAGTCAAACTGGCGCTGGCCGCCGATCCGGATTTTGCCGATGCTTACAGTTTGCGTGGACTGATTTACATGCGCCTCAACGAATTACCGCTGGCGCAGGACAGCTTTCTCAAAGCGCTCGCGGTACGTCCACGGGACCCCAACATTCTGCATAACCTGGGGTGGTTGAGGTGTCAGCAAGCACGCTATCCCGAGGCCCTGGCTGATTTTTCCATGGCTTTGTCGGATCCCGCCTATGGCGAACGCGCCAAAACCTACATGGCCCAGGGACTCTGCCAGATCAGGGCGGGTCAACGGCGTGAAGCTGAACAGAGCTTGCTTAAAGCATATGAGTTCGATGCAGCGAATCCGGTCACCGGGTACAACCTGGCTAATCTGCTGTTCCAGAATGCTGATTTTGCAAGAGCACAGTTTTATATTCGACGTCTCAACAACAGTGAGTGGGCCAACGCAGAGTCGCTGTGGCTAGGTGTCAAGGTTGAAAATCGAATGGCTGATCGAGTGGCGATGCTGCAACTGGCCACTCAGTTGGAAAAACGCTTTCCGCAGTCCAAGGAAGCTGCGGCCTACCGACGCGGCGCATTTGATGAGTGAGAGCTTCCAGGTGGATCAATCGCAGCAAGTGGTCGATCTGATGTCCAGCAGGCCCTCGGCCGGTGCTTTGTTAAAAGCCGCTCGTGAGTCGCAAGGCTTGCATGTGGCTGCTTTGGCTGTCATGCTGAAAGTGCCTGTGCGCAAGCTTGAAGCATTGGAAGCTGATCGCTTTGAAGAATTATTGGACATGGTTTTCACGCGTGCTCTGGCTGCCAGTGTTTGTCGGGTGCTCAAAATCGATCCGGTACCTGTTCTGGCAGCCTTGCCACAGACTGAAACTCCCCGCTTCAAGACAGACCAATCGGGTCTGAACACACCTTTTAAAACAGGTCGATTCGAATGGGGTCAGCAACTCAAAAACAGATTAACCAGCCCCCTGGGTCTGGGTGTTGGCCTGCTTGTTTTGGGAATTTTTGTGATTCTGATATGGCCTGATAACAAGGCTGCGGATGCTGGATTCAAGGAAGCTGCGGGCTTGCCTGAAACCAAGACCAGTCAAGTGATCACTTCGGTGATGCCTGCATCGACAGCAAATTCTGCCGCAGAGACATCGCTTTTGGCCGCCCCCCAGAACCTGTCCACACTGGTTCAAGAGACGGCTCCAACGTCTGCGGCCATCTCGGATACAGCCCCTGAAACCTTGATGTTGCAATCGCGTGGCACGTCCTGGGTGGAGGTCACAGATGCCCAGGGTGTGCTGCAATTGCGTAAAACCCTGGCGCCCGGTGAGCAGATTCGGCTTGGCGGTATTTTGCCCTTGTCGGTGGTGTTGGGGCGTGCCAATGAAGTGGATGTGAGCGTGAGGGGTCAGCGTCTGGATGTGACTGCGGCGACCAAAGATAACGTGGCTCGATTTGAGGTGAAGTAATGCAAGAAAGCCTGCCTATTCCCATGTCCAGTGCGGCACCGCGTCGCTCACGTCAGGCCCGGATTGTCTGGGGCAAGCGCACCGTGACGGTGGGCGGCGATGCGCCGGTGCGGGTGCAGTCCATGACCAACACGGATACCGTGGATGTGATTGGTACCGCGATCCAGGTCAAGGAACTGGCGTTGGCTGGCTCGGAATTGGTTCGCCTGACGGTCAACACGCCAGAGGCCGCCCAGGCCGTTGCGCCCATTCGTGAGCAACTCGACCGCATGGGGATTGATGTCCCGCTGATTGGCGACTTTCATTACAACGGGCACCGTTTGCTGACCGATTACCCGGAGTGTGCCCAGGCCCTGTCCAAGTACCGCATCAACCCGGGCAATGTGGGCAAGGGTGACAAACATGACCGTCAATTTGGCGTCATGATCGAAGCGGCCATACGCTGGGACAAGGCGGTTCGCATTGGGGTCAACTGGGGCAGCCTGGACCAGGAGTTACTGGCTGACCTGATGGATCAAAATAGCCGTCGTAATCCGCCCTGGGGTGCCAAGCCGGTGATGTATGAAGCCTTGATCACGTCGGCGCTGGACTCGGCACAACAGGCGGTTGATCTGGGTTTGAATCCGAATCAGATCATTCTTTCCTGCAAAGTGAGCGGGGTTCAGGATCTGATTTCGGTCTATCGTGAATTAGCCAAACGTTGTAACTATGCCTTGCACCTGGGCCTTACCGAAGCGGGCATGGGAACCAAAGGCGCGGTGGCATCTGCAGCTGCTTTGTCGATTTTGTTGCAAGAGGGAATAGGTGACACGATTCGCGTCTCTTTGACACCGCAACCTGGCGAGTCGCGCACCCAGGAGGTGGTGATTGCTGCCGAGATTCTGCAAGCGCTGGAACTGCGCTCCTTTGTGCCCAGCGTGACCGCCTGCCCGGGGTGTGGCCGCACCACCAGCACCACGTTCCAGGAACTGACGCAGCAAATTGAAACCTTCCTGCGCGCCCAGATGCCGGTCTGGCGCAACAAATATCCCGGCGTTGAAAAGATGAAAGTGGCGGTGATGGGCTGCATCGTCAATGGCCCCGGCGAAAGCAAGCAGGCCGACATTGGCATCAGCCTGCCCGGCACCGGCGAGGCTCCTGCCGCCCCGGTCTTTATTGATGGTGAAAAACGCATGACCCTGCGCGGTGAGCGAATAGCGCAGGAGTTTCAGCTGATTGTGGAAGATTACGTGGAAAAACGATTCGGCGTGCAAGCTACAGCGTCGCTCTGATTTGAAGTGTCATGACTGAACCAATTCAATCCAAAATGGAAAAACTGACGGCCGTCAAAGGCATGAACGACGTGTTGCCGCCCGACTCGGCCACCGTCGAGTGGCTGGAGGCCAGGGTGCGCGCCCTGATGGCGCGTTACGCCTACCGTAACATCCGCACGCCCATCGTCGAGCGCACGCCCCTGTTCATCCGCGGGCTGGGTGAAGTGACCGACATTGTCGAAAAGGAAATGTACTGTTTCGAGGACCGTCTCAATGGCGACCCGCTGACGCTGCGTCCCGAAGCCACCGCCGGCGTGGTGCGCGCGGCGCTGGAACACAACCTGCTGTACGACGGTGGCAAGCGCCTGTATTACATGGGACCGATGTTTCGCCACGAACGTCCGCAAAAGGGCCGTTATCGCCAGTTTGACCAGATCGGCGCCGAGGCTTTGGGCTTTGCCGGGCCCGAGGTCGATGCCGAACTGATTCTGATGGCACACGCCCTGTGGCAGGAAATTGGACTGGACGATGTGCGCCTGGAGCTCAACAGCCTGGGTCAAGCCGAAGAGCGTCTGGAACACCGCAAGGCGCTCATTGCCCACTTTGAACACCACGCCGAGCTGCTCGACGAAGACGCAAAACGTCGTCTCTACAGCAACCCGCTGCGCATCCTGGATACCAAAAACCCGCACATGCAGGCGCTGGTGGAAGCGGCGCCCAAACTGCTCGACTTTTTGGGCACTGAGTCGCTGGCGCATTTCAAGGCATTGACCAATATTCTGGAAGCCAATGGCGTGGCCTACAGCGTCAACCCGCGTCTGGTGCGCGGCATGGACTATTACAACCTGACGGTGTTCGAGTTCGTCACCGACCGTCTGGGTGCCCAGGGCACGGTCTGTGCTGGCGGTCGTTATGACTATTTATTTGAGCAGTTAGGCGGCAAACCGGCGCCAGCGGTTGGTTGGGCACTGGGCGTTGACCGCGTGCTGGCGCTGGCCAAAGACGCGGGTTTGCCTGAAGTGAGTCCACGCCTGGATGCCTATGCCATCGTGACCGATGCCGCCGCCTTGCCACTGGTGTTGTCAACACTGCAGCGTCTGCGCGCGGCTGGCATCAGCGTGCAGATGCATGCCAGCACGGGTGATGCCATGGGCAGCATGAAGAGCCAATTCAAACGGGCCGATGCCAGTGGGGCACGTTTTGCCCTGATATTTGGCCCCGATGAAATCCAGGCCCGTCAGGTCACTGTCAAACCGCTGCGCGATGCCAGTGCCACCCAGCGCGTGCATTCGCTTGCCGATGTGGCAAGTTGGGCCGCCACCCTACAATCAGCCGCTTAACCGGAACCCCCCATGGCCAATCATTTAGACCTTGAAGAACAAGAACAGCTTGACCAGATCAAGCATTTCTGGAAGCAATACGGCAACGGCATCACCTGGCTGCTCATTGTCGTTTTGGGTGCCTTTGCCAGCTGGAATTTTTACCATTATTGGCAACGCAGCCAGGCCCAGCAAGCGGCAGCACTGTTTGACGAGGTTGATCGTGCTGTTCAATCGGTTGATGCCGCGCGCATGGACCGCGTTTTCAGCGACATGAAAGATAAATTTTCTTCCACAGCCTTTGCCCAGCAAGCGGGCTTGCTGGTTGCCAGGCAGTACATCAATTTAGGCAAGCAGGATTCGGCCAAGGCGGCGCTTGGTTGGGTGGCCGAAAAGTCTTCTGATGCCGGCTACCAGGCGCTGGCGCGTTTGCGCCTGGCTTCAATCTCAATGGAATCGAAGAATTTTGAGGAGGCCTTGAGCCTGCTTAACATGACTTATCCGGCCAGCTTTGACGCGCTGGTGGCTGATCGCAAAGGTGATTTATTCGTTTTGCAAGGTGATAAAGCGAAGGCGGTTGCCGAATACGAAAAGGCTCACCGTCTGTTTGACCCACGGACCGAGTACCGTCGTCTGGTCGAAGTCAAGCTCAATGCTTTAGGCGTTGATGTTGGGCGTCAAGATCAAGTGGCCATTGCGGCCGGAAAGTAAAAAAATCATGGCAAATCTATATTCTGTGGCATCGTGCCGCCGTGTCCTGGTTGTTTTACTTATTGCTGTGTTGTCTGCATGTGCGGGTGGGCCTGATCAACTCAAGCCTGCAGATTTGGGTGCCAACCCGGCGTTGCTGGGTGTGCGTGCAGCCTGGACCAGCAAAATAGCGCCTGTCGATTTCCCTTTGCAGGTCAAGGTGGTTGGCACTGCCGTGACGCTCGCTGGCGCTGATGGTGCTGTGGTGTCGCTGGATGCGCGCAGCGGTGCACCGCTGTGGCGTACCCAGGTGGGTGCGCCGATCTCAGCGGGTGTGGGCAGTGACGGGCGCTTTGCCGCAGTGGTCACGCGCAACAACGAATTGGTGGTACTGGAGGCGGGTCAGGTGGCTTGGCGTATGCGTTTGACAGCGCAAGTCTTCACGGCCCCGTTGGTGGCCGGCGAGCGCGTCTTTGTGATGGGTGCCGATCGCAGCGTGGCGGCCTTTGATGCCAGGACCGGGCGCAAACTTTGGCAACAACAGCGGCCCGGCGAAGCGCTGGTTTTGCGTCAGGCGGGCATCCTCATGGCAGCAGGGAATACTTTGGTGGCCGGACTGGCTGGCCATCTGGTGGGCATGAATCCCCTCAATGGCAATGTGGTGTGGGATGCACCACTGGCTTCGCCGCGGGGCACCAACGATATTGAACGATTGGTGGATTTGGTGGCTGGTATCAGCCGTCAGGGCAATGAGGTTTGCGTGCGCGCTTTCCAGACTGCCGTGGGTTGTATTGATACGCTTGGCGGTACTGTCACATGGAAACGTCCGGCTGTTGGTGCCGTGGGGTTGCATGGTGACGAAAGCCAGGTGTACGGTGTCGAAGGGGATGGGCGTGTGTTCGCTTGGCGGAGTGCAGATGGTGAACCGGTCTGGACATCGGACCGTTTGCGTTATCGGGAACTGAGTGCACCGCTGGTATTGGGGCGCTCGGTGGTGGTGGGTGATGCAACGGGGCTGGTGCACTTTTTGTCACGCGCTGATGGTTCGCCTTTGACCCGCCTGTCAACCGATGGATCTGCCATTTTGGCAGCGCCCGTCCTGGCGGCCGGGACCTTGGTCGTGGTGACACGCAATGGTGGTGTTTATGGTTTTCAACCTGAATAAAACAGACTCTTTTACGGATAGCACGGCATGAAACCTGTATTGGCATTGGTCGGGCGACCCAACGTCGGCAAATCGACGTTGTTCAACCGCCTGACCAAATCGCGCGATGCCATCGTGGCAGATTTTGCGGGTTTGACACGTGACCGGCACTATGGCAACGGCAAGCAAGGCAAGCACGAATATATTGTGATTGACACGGGCGGTTTCGAGCCGGATGCCAGTGCCGGTATTTACAAAGAAATGGCCAAGCAAACACGTCAGGCGGTTGCCGAAGCGGATGTGGTGATTTTTATAGTTGATGCGCGTGCCGGTGTCTCGGCCCAGGACCATGACATTGCCAACTATCTCCGGCGTCTGGGCAAGCCTTGTATATTGGTTGCCAATAAAGCAGAAGGTATGTTGGAAGGCAGCCAACTGGTCGAGTTCTATGAACTGGGGCTGGGTGAAGTACATCCGGTGTCGGCAGCGCACGGTCAGGGCATCCGTACCCTGGTCGATCTGGCCTTGCAGTCTGTTCAGCCAACCGAAGAAGACACCGAAGAGCCCGAACAACCCGGTGTCATCAAACTGGCCGTGGCTGGCCGGCCCAATGTCGGTAAATCAACCCTGATCAATGTCTGGTTGGGCGAAGAGCGTCTGGTGGCGTTTGACTTGCCTGGCACCACGCGTGATGCGATTTCTGTGCCGTTTGAGCGCAATGGTCAAAAATTTGAATTGATCGACACCGCCGGCTTGCGGCGTCGCGGCAAGGTTTTTGAGGCCATCGAAAAATTTTCGGTGGTCAAGACCTTGCAGGCCATT
Source organism: Betaproteobacteria bacterium HGW-Betaproteobacteria-18 (assembly GCA_002842265.1). Classification (GTDB taxonomy): domain Bacteria; phylum Pseudomonadota; class Gammaproteobacteria; order Burkholderiales; family Burkholderiaceae_C; genus Rhodoferax. Next base: position 17,293 of record PHCO01000015.1, read on the forward strand.
GAATCCGCCCATGTGGTGTTGTTACTGATTGATGCCACCCAGGGCGTGACGGATCAGGATGCGCACATTGCCGGCTACATTCTGGAAAATGGCCGTGCCGTGGTGCTGGCGGTCAACAAATGGGACGCTGTGGACGACTACCAGCGAGAATTGGTCAAGCGCTCCATCGAAACCCGCCTGCCTTTTTTGAAGTTTGCCAATTTGCACTTCATCTCGGCGCAAAAACGCCAGGGTCTGGGGCCTTTATGGAGTTCCATTGCGCAGGCTTACAAGGCGGCCAATTGCAAGATGTCAACCCCTGTCCTGACGCGGCTGCTGCTGGAGGCGGTGCAGTTCCAGAGCCCCAAACGTGCCGGGATGTTCCGTCCGAAATTGCGCTATGCCCATCAAGGCGGCATGAATCCGCCTGTCATCATCATTCACGGCAATTCGCTGGAACACGTGACAGATGCCTACAAGCGTTTTCTGGAAGGGCGGTTCCGTAAAGAATTCGAACTGGTGGGCACACCACTGCGCATCGAGATGAAGACATCGAGCAATCCTTTTACGGACAAAACGGCGTGATCGGCGATTGATTCTGCTGCCTTTTTGTTTCTTAAGGATTTAGGCATCAGCAGCAGGAATGATGTGATGGCACTGTGGTATCGTTCCCCCTTCTTAAATTTCCGAACACGGAGAATATCGTGAATAACAAAGGCCAACTCTTGCAAGATCCATTTCTGAACACTTTGCGTCGGGAGCATGTGCCCGTTTCAATTTATTTGGTGAATGGCATCAAGTTACAAGGTCAAATTGAATCCTTCGACCAGTATGTGGTTTTGTTGCGTAACACTGTGACCCAAATGGTTTACAAGCATGCCATTTCGACCATCGTGCCGGGTCGGGCCGTCAATTTCTCAGTCGCTGAGGGTGACCAACCTGCAGCAGTCTGAACGCCAAATCACACCCACCTTGCTGGTGGGTGTTGATTTCGGTCTTCCCTTTTTTGATGGACAACTCGAAGAGCTGGGTCTGCTGGCCCAGACGGCTGGGCTGACACCTGTTGCGCGGCTGACCTGCAAGCGCAAAGCCCCTGATGCCGCGCTGTTCATTGGCAGTGGCAAGGCTGATGAAATCAGGCAACTTGCCACCCAATTGGGTGTGCAGGAGATTCTTTTTGACCAAAGTTTGAGCCCGGCTCAGCAGCGCAATCTTGAGCGTCATCTGGAACTGCCTGTCAACGACAGAACTCTTTTAATTCTTCAGATTTTTGCCCAACGCGCGCGCAGTCATGAAGGCAAATTGCAGGTCGAGCTGGCCCGCTTGCAGTACCTGAGCACCCGCCTGGTGCGCCGCTGGTCCCACCTGGAGCGCCAAAGTGGCGGTATTGGCATGCGCGGTGGGCCTGGTGAAACCCAGATTGAGCTGGATCGACGCATGATTGGCGACAGCATCAAGCGTATCAAAGAGCGACTTGTCAAGGTCAAACGGCAACGGCAAACCCAGCGTCGGCAGCGTGACCGGCGCGATGCCTTCAACATCTCATTGGTGGGTTACACGAATGCGGGCAAGTCCACGCTTTTTAACGCCCTGGTCAAGGCGCGTGTTTATGCAGCAGACCAGTTGTTTGCCACCCTGGACACCACCACCCGGCAACTGTACCTGGGCGAGTTGGGGCGCGTGGTTTCCTTGTCGGACACCGTCGGTTTTATCCGCGACCTGCCGCACGGGCTGGTCAATGCGTTTCAGGCCACCTTGCAGGAAGCGGTTGATGCTGACCTGCTGCTGCACGTGGTTGACTTTTCCAGCCCGAACCATGTTGAGCAAATCGCCGAGGTGCAACGTGTGTTGTCCGAAATCGGGGCAGCCGACATTCCTCAAGTGTTGATTTTCAACAAACTCGATCAGATCGAACCTGCGCTGCGACCCACCGTGTTGCAAGATACCTACGATCTGGCGGGTGTGCCTACCCCCCGTGTTTTTTTGAGTGCGCAGACGGGTGACGGTTTGCCCTTGTTACGTCAGATGCTGGTGGAGAAAATTCAGGGGTCTTCAACTGAACTCTTGTTGTTGCCGGATTTCCATGCAAGTCATGAGGCTGACGCCAGTTTCGGCACAATGGAGCCAAAATAAACATGAGTGATTCGATGAAACTTCAAAGACCAACCTTTAGCCTGGCTTTTTTGCCGCCTCGGCTGCGTGGCATGTTCAACCTGAATGATCCGCGCTGGGGGCGCTCGGAAGACAAGCCGGGTGCGCCTGATTCGCAGGGTACCGAGCCACCACCGGAGCAAGCGCCCGAGGGGACACCTCCGCCCAATCCGCCAGAACGGGGACCCAAGCGGGGTGTCAACCAGGGGCCGCCAGATCTGGATGAGTTGTGGCGTGACTTCAACCGCAAACTGGGTGGCTTGTTTGGCAACGTTAAAAGCGGCAACCGTGGTGCCACACCGATTCGTGGTGGTGGCAGTGGTTCTGGCGGTGGCGGTGGCTTTCAGCCCGACATGAAAAGTGCTGGCCTTGGTGTGGGGTTGGTGGCGGTCGTTGCTTTGTTGATCTGGCTCGGCACCGGCTTCTTTATTGTGCAGGAAGGTCAGCAGGCCGTCATCACCCAGTTTGGCAAGTACAACTCAACCGTAGGGGCTGGTTTTAACTGGCGCCTGCCTTACCCGATTCAACGCCATGAACTGATTTTCGTGACGCAAATCCGTTCCGTCGATGTCGGGCGCGATGTCGTCATCAAGGCGACAGGACTGCGTGAGTCAGCCATGCTGACCGAGGATGAGAACATTGTCGAGATCAAGTTTGCCGTGCAATACCGGCTCAATGATGCGCGCGCCTTTTTGTTCGAAAGCAAAAACCCGGCCGATGCCGTGGTGCAGGCCGCCGAGACGGCGGTGCGCGAAGTGGTTGGCAAGATGAAAATGGACAGCGCTTTGTCTGAAGAGCGGGATCAGATCGCGCCGCGGGTACGGGCCATGATGCAGAAAATCCTCGATCGCTACAAGGTAGGTATTGAAGTGGTCGGTATCAACCTGCAACAAGGCGGCGTCCGTCCACCGGAACAAGTGCAGGCTGCGTTCGACGATGTGCTCAAGGCCGGCCAGGAGCGCGAGCGCGCCAAGAATGAAGCACAGGCCTACGCCAATGACGTGATTCCCCGGGCCGTGGGCGCTGCTTCCCGTCTGAAAGAAGAGGCGGATGCCTACAAATCCCGCATTGTTGCGCAGGCGCAAGGTGATTCGCAGCGCTTTAAATCAGTGTTGGCCGAGTACCAAAAAGCACCCCAGGTCACGCGTGACCGCATGTACATCGATGCCATGCAGGAAATTTACAGCAATGTGACCAAAATCATGATCGATTCAAAGCAGGGTTCCAACCTGTTGTATTTGCCGCTCGACAAGCTCATCCAGATGACCGGGCAAGTGACTCAAGATACTGCAGCAGTGCCATTGACGACATCGCCAGGTCCTGCCAATGCCGCTGCCGCGATTCCGGATGCGCGCACCCGTGACGCGTCGCGTGACCGTACCCGTGAAACCCGATAGGAGCCACGCATGAACCGCCTAGGATTTATTTTTTCAAGCATCCTTTTTGCGCTGGCTATCCTTAGCTCGATGCTCTTTGTGGTGGATCAGCGCCAGTTTGGCGTGGTGCTGGCCCTGGGACAGATCAAGGAAGTGATCACCGAGCCGGGACTGAACTTCAAATTGCCGCCGCCATTTCAAAACGTGTCCTACATCGACAAGCGTCTGCTCACGCTCGACAGCACCGACAACGAACCGGTGCTGACCGCTGAAAAGCAGCGGGTCGTCATCGACTGGTACGTGCGCTGGCGCATCTCCGAGCCCACCGAATACATTCGCAACGTGGGCACCACCGAGGCGGCTGGCGCCAGCCAGCTTAACCGGGTGGTGCGCAATGCCTTCCAGGAAGAAGTCAACAAGCGCACCGTCAAGGAACTGTTGTCCGCCAAGCGTGAAGAAGTGATGGAAGACGTCAAGGCTGAAGTATTGCATCAGGTGCGCGGTGCCAAGCCATGGGGCGTCGATGTGATCGATGTGCGCATCACCCGGGTTGATTATGTGGATGCCATCACCGAATCGGTGTATCGCCGTATGGAAGCCGAGCGCAAGCGCGTTGCCAACGAGTTACGTTCTACCGGCTTTGCCGAAGGTGAAAAAATTCGCGCCGATGCGGATCGACAGCGTGAAATCACGGTGGCCAATGCCTACCGTGATGCCCAGAAGTTCAAAGGTGAAGGCGATGCCGAAGCGGCACGGCTTTACGCCGATGCCTTTGGCCGTGACCCCCAGTTCGCCCAGTTTTACCGAAGCCTGGATGCCTATAAATCGACATTTTCCAAAAAGAGCGACGTGATGGTGCTGGATCCTTCCAGTTCTGAATTTTTCAAGTCCATGCGCGGTGGCCTGCTCGCCAGTCCCAAAAAATAACAGGGGCTGGCTTGGACAGCACCACCTTTTGGCTGGCCATGGCGCTGGTGCTGGTGATCGAAGGCTTCATGCCTTTCATGTCGCCTGGCACCTGGCGCCAGACCTTTGTCCAGATTCTCAAACTCAGCGACGGCCAGTTGCGATTTTTCGGTTTGTGCAGTCTGCTGCTCGGTGTGGCGCTGATTTGGTGGCTGACGTAATCAAATACCGAACTTTTGCCCGGTAAAATCGCGTCTTTAACAGTCTCTATCAATCACATGTCCGCCTGGGTTCTGCCGGATCACATTGCCGATGTCTTGCCTTCCGAGGCCCGCCACATCGAAGAACTTCGCCGCGACTTGCTCGACACCGCACGCAGCTATGGCTACGAGCTGGTCATGCCACCCCTGCTCGAACACCTCGAATCGCTGCTTACCGGCGCCGGCGAGGCCCTCGACCTGCAAACCTTCAAACTGGTTGACCAGCTTTCCGGACGCATGATGGGTCTGCGTGCTGACTGTACGACCCAGGTTGCCCGCATCGATGCGCACCTGCTCAACCGTGCTGGTGTCACCCGTTTGTGCTACTGCGGCTCGGTGCTGCATACCCTCTCGGCAGACCCGCATGCCACCCGCGAACCCCTGCAATTGGGGGCCGAAATCTATGGCCACGCCGGGCTGGAGGCCGACATCGAAATCCTGACGCTGGCTTTTGATTGCCTCAACGCTGCCAAAGTACAGTCCCCCAGCATCGATCTGGCCGATGCCAGGCTGGTTAAAGCCCTGCTCGCCGATGTGCCGCTGAGCGCCCCCCGGCTGGCTGCCGTGCACGCGGCGCTGGCGGCCAAAGACAGTGCCGAGCTGAAGGGCCTGACCCGTGATTTGCCAGACCAGTTGCGCCAGGGCTTGCTGGCCCTGGTGCAACTGTACGGAGATGAACGCGTGCTGGCTGAAGCCGAAAAGGCTTTGCCATCCTTGCCTGCAGTGCGTGAAGCGCTGCAGGGCCTGAAACAATTGGCGCAGCACTTGCCGGCTGCCAAGGTCACGTTTGATCTGGCAGATTTGCGCGGCTACGCGTACTACACAGGCGCCCGTTTTGCCATTTACGCGCCGGGTGCCAGTAGCGCACTGGTGCGTGGCGGCCGTTATGACGAAGTGGGGGCCGTGTTTGGCCGCAACCGTCCCGCCGCGGGTTTCAGCCTGGATCTGAAAGCGCTGGTGGCGGTGGTGGCGCCGCGGGCCTTGCAGGCTGCCATTCGCGCCCCCTGGCGCGATGACGCCAGCCTGAACGCGTCCATAGCCGCTTTGCGCGCACGCGGCGAGATCGTGGTGTGCGTGCTGCCGGGCCATGAGAGTGAAGTTGATGAGTTCCATTGTGACCGCGAGCTCATTGAAGCCGCCGGGCAATGGGTTGTTCAAGCGATGAATTGAAACAGAAAAGCGAAGCAAAAAATGACAGCTATCAAAGGACGTAACGTGGTGGTCGTCGGCACCCAATGGGGCGACGAAGGCAAAGGCAAACTGGTCGATTGGTTGACCGAGAGCGCCCAGGGCGTGGTGCGTTTTCAGGGCGGCCACAACGCGGGTCATACCATTGTGGTTAACGGTGTCAAGACCGCGCTGCACTTGATTCCCAGCGGCATCTTGCGACCCGGGGTCAAGTGCTACATTGGCAACGGTGTGGTGTTGTCAGCGGCCAAGTTGTTTGAGGAAATAGCCAATCTCGAAAAAGTGGGCGTTGACGTGCGCTCGCGCCTGCGCATCAGCGAGGCTTGCCCCTTGATCCTGCCGTTTCACGCGGCGCTCGATGTGGCCCGTGAAGCGGCTCGCGAGCAGGGCGGCAGCGAAAAAATTGGCACCACCGGGCGCGGCATCGGCCCGGCCTACGAGGACAAAATCGCCCGGCGTGCCCTGCGCGTGCAAGACCTCAAGTTCCCCGAGCGCTTTGCCAACAAACTGCGCGTGCTGCTCACCCTGCACAACCATGTGCTGACCACGTTTTTAGGCTCCCAAGCGTTTGACTTCGGCCCGACGCTGGCGCCCTACATGAAAGACGGTGAAGTGCTGTTTGACGCGGTCTATGACGAGGCCATGCGCCACGCCGAGTTGCTCAAGCCCATGATGGCCGACGTCTCGCGCGAGCTCAATGACGCCTATTTGAAG
>PHCO01000261.1 GCA_002842265.1 Betaproteobacteria bacterium HGW-Betaproteobacteria-18
CTGAGCGTGCAGGCGCAAGGCTCGATCATCGGCGGGATGCTCTATGCCGAAACCGGCAAGGTGACGCTGACTGCGGATGCGATCAAGCCCTATGTCATCGTTACCAGGAATGGCAATGGCGATCTGGTCGACAACAATTTCTACACGACTGTCGCCATCGGTAATAGCAGCGTTGATGTCGTTGGCCGGCAGGACGTCGAACTGGGCAATGTATACAACCCCTTGTGGGCCAACACCAACTGGCTCTACAACGGCACCTATACGACCGGCGCCAAGGCGACGTCAGGATTGGTCACCGTGACCGGCAACTACAGCGTTCGCCTGGGTACCTTTGGCGAACGTTCGGCGCTCGATGTCGTTTCACTGGCCGGCAATGTTGGTCTGAACGCTCAGGATACGGTTTACGGGGTCATGGATAGCGAGACCCACCGACTGATGCCGGCGCAGGTGAAAGTTGCGGCGCTGAATGGCGATATCGGTGGGTCGGTGGTTCAAGTGCCAGGACAGTCGGGGCAGTTGGACCTGCTGGCGCAGGGCACGATCGGGCTTTCGTCTTCGATTCAGCAACTTGACCTGGCGGAGCGCTACCTGCCGAGTGTACGGAATCCCGTACTTGGCAACGGCTTGCTGGGCGAGACCGGTTTTGTGCTGTTGAGCGCCTTGCAGTCCGGAGCTGCGCTCGAAAAACACACAGGCCAGAACTGGCACCTCAACGATACCGAGCCCAGCCGTCTCGTTGCGCTGACGGGAGATGTCGTTGACCGACGTTTGTACAGGGGGGCTGATGAGGCCCATCTGTTCAACGAAGCCGTACTCATCGAGGCGGGGGGCGACGTCGAGAACATGAGCCTCGATATTCAGCATAACCATGCCGATGACGTGAGTGTCATCAAGGCAGGGGGAGACATCCGGTACGACTACCAGACGGTGACCGATCCGAAGAATTTGCCCACCCCGGTAACCGACCCGCTCAAGGGTATACAGGTCGGTGGCGGTGGCTCGTTGCGGGTTCAGGCAAAAGGCACGATCGATCTGGCCGATACCCAGGGCATCGTGACGCGCGGCAATCTGGATAATCCCTATCTGCCGGAAGGTGGTGCCCATATCCTGGCCATCGCCGGTGGCGTGCCGGATTATCAGGGGCTGTACAGGGAACTGGCTTCGGCCCGAAGCGACCTGGTCAACCTGATCGACCCGGACAAATCCTATTCAGCGGCCGAACTAGGCAGGAATGCCGGCCTGCAGGCCATTCACCAGAAGATCATCGACGGCAAAGCGGTCAGCGATGCCGAAGTACTTGATGTCTTCTACGCCAAGCTCACCGAATACGGGCGGGCAGCGCAGAATCGTGGCGACTCGTCACAGTACGACAAGGGACGGACACTGGCTGCAGCCTTGTTCCCCGATGCCAATGTCGGCAAGGGCGACATCCTGCTCTCGATGAGCCAGATCAAGACCGAGCAGGAGGGCAATATCCAGTTGCTGGTGCCGGGCGGCGGCACCGTCGTTGGCGTGGCCGCGCCCTCCTTGTCGAAAGCGGCTTCGGATCAGGGCATCTTCACCATCAACGGCGGCGATATCCTGGCCTATGTCGCCGACGATTTCCTGGTCAATCAGTCGCGGGTATTCACGCTCGATGGCGGCAACATCATGATCTGGGCCGATCGGGGGAATATCGATGCCGGTAGCGGCGCGAAGACGGTGAACTCGACGCCGCCGCCGGTCCTTGTCGTACGCAACGGTCAGATCGTTCTTGATACGGCCAACTCGGTTTCCGGGTCCGGCATTGGCGTACTCGCCTCGCGCGACGATACGCCGGCCAGCGACATGGACCTGTTCGCACCGGAAGGGGCGATCGACGCTGGCGACGCCGGCTTGCGCAGTACCGGCAACATCACACTCGGGGCGCGCGTCATTCTTAATGCCAGCAACATTCAAGCGGCCGGCGCGGTGACCGGGGCGCCGGCCGCGGCTGCTACTGCGGCTCCGGTTGCCGCCGTGACCTCGCCGACCAATTCGGAAAACCAGGCGCTCGAAGACGCTGCACCCGCTGCCGGCAGGCGCGACGGGTCGGGCGGCATGCTGACCGTCGAGGTGCTCGATGGCGGACCCGAGACCGTGCCGGATTGTTCGTCCGGGAAAGTCGAGGACGGCAAATGCAAACCCCGGACGACGGGGTAGCACGGCTGTAAAGAACGGTTTTCATAATAGTCAGATCAACCCAACAACATTGAAGATGATGAGAAACTTTGCACACTGGATGATGGCGGCGGCGAGCTTTGTTGCCGTGAACGCGCAAGCGGCGGACGGTTTCGATCCGGACGACTGGCAGCACAAGCAGAAGACATTGATCGACACGACGGTTGATGGCGTCGAGCTCAAACAGGGTGTTACCCAGTTGCCACTGGCCTTGCGCCTGCATACCGGCAATTTTCCCTTTGCCGAAGCCAAGCCGGACGGTAGCGATCTGCGCGTGACGGCCGGCGACGGCAAGACGCCGCTGCGTTTTCATATCGAAAAATATGACTCGACCAACGAACTGGCGGTGATCTGGGTGCAACAGCCCAAACTGGCGCCGTTGGCCAAAACGGATGCGGTCAACCTGCTGTGGGGTAATGAAAAGGCGGCAGCGGCCAGCGATGCCAAGGGCAGCTACGATGCGGCACAGAGGCTCGTGCTGCATTTCTCCGACAACGGTCCGGTGCAGGATTCCACGGTCAACCGGAATAATCCGCAAAATTCGACAATCAAGCCCGTCGCCGGCCCGCTCGGCGATGCGGCCAGTATGGATGGCAGCACGACGCTGACGGTTCCAGCCTCTCCCTCTTTGAAGCTGACTACTGCCAATGGCCTGACTTTCACGGCGTGGATCAAGCCGGTAGCCAATGCCTCGGGGACGCTGTTCCAGCAAAGCGAGGGTGGCAAAGGCCTGGCTCTGGCGGTCAATGGCAGCAAACTGGTGGCGGTGGTCAACGGCAAGGAATTTCCGTCGGCGGCGACGGTGCTGGCCGATACCTGGCAGCACGTGGCAATGACCCTGATTGGCGGCCGACTGACTTTCTACATGGAAGGCACCGAGGCCGGCACAGCCGACATCGCGCTCGACGACATGGCCGGCGACATCCAGATCGGTGCCGGTTTCCAGGGTGAGCTGGACGAAGTGACGCTGGCTGCGACCTCGCGTTCGGGCGATTACATCAAGGCGCTGCACGGCAGCCAGC
>PHCO01000016.1 GCA_002842265.1 Betaproteobacteria bacterium HGW-Betaproteobacteria-18
GACCTCGCGGACGACAACTTCTTGCGCTTCACGCTGACGGCGTCGCTCGGCCAGTTCTTCTTCCTGGCGGCGAATCAACTCGGCTTGACGGCATGCTTCCTCTTCACGGCGCGCCAATTCAGCATGGTCAATCTGCAACGTCGCCGAGTGCTGTGCCTCTTGTTCAACGGTTTCTTCCGGTAAAACCGTGGCAGTTTCCGTGCTTTCGTCACGACGCACAAAGGTGCGTTTTTTGCGCACTTCCACCTGGATGGTGCGTGCTTTGCCGGTGGCATCGGCCTGCTTGATTTCAGTGGTCGATTTTTTGACCAGCGTGATCTTTTTGCGCTCGCCCGTGTTGGTGCCGTGGCTGAGCTGCAAATAACTCAACAGACGCTGCTTGTCGGATTCTGTGAGTCTGTCAGATACAGCCGATTTGGCAACACCTGCCGACTTCAGTTGCTCAAGCAAGGTGTCGGAGGATTTCTTGAGTTCATTGGCAAACTCGGCAACGGTCATACTGGACATTTTTTGGGTAACCTTTGGTTCAGACGTGGATGCCCATGGGCATGGACGTCTTGACTTTTACTGTAAATTCATGGTCATTCACTTTGGGTGGAAGCGTCGTCATTGGCGAACCAATGTTCACGCGCCTTCATGATCAAGCTCTTGGCCTCGTCATCGGACAGCCCGGTGATCTCGGTGAGTTCATCCACCGCCAGATCCGCCAGATCATCGAGCACATGGACGCCGTTTTCGGCCAGCTTGCTGATCAACTCCGCATTGAGACCTTCCAGATCACGCAGTTCCTCAGCTACGCCGCCAACATTTTCCTCATTGGCGATTTCCATCGTCAACAAGGCATCTTTGGCGCGGGTGCGCAATTCGCTCACGGTGTCTTCGTCAAAGCTCTCGATTTCGAGCATCTCTTCCAACGGCACATAAGCGACCTGCTCCAGGCTGGTAAAGCCTTCGGCAATCAGAAGGTCTGCAATTTCTTCGTCCACATCGAGTTTTTCCATGAACAAATGGCGGCTGACATCGACTTCGCTGGCTTGTTTTTCTGCGGATTCCGCGGCATCCAGAATGTTGATTTTCCAGCCGGTGAGTTCCGCTGCCAGACGCACATTCTGACCGCCTCGGCCGATGGCGATGGCCAGATTTTCCTCATCCACCACCACATCCATGGCGTGACGTTCTTCGTCCACCACAATGCTGCTGACATTGGCCGGCGCCAGGGCACCAATCACAAACTGGGCCGGGTCTTCGCTCCACAGCACAATGTCCACGCGCTCACCAGCGAGTTCGGTGGTGACCGCGTTGACACGCGTGCCACGCACACCGACACAGGTGCCAATGGGATCAATGCGCTTGTCGTGCGACAGCACCGCAATCTTGGCGCGAGAACCGGCGTCACGGGCGCAGGATTTGATCTCGAGCAGACCCTGCTCAATTTCGGGTACTTCGTTGCGGAACAGTTCTTTCATGAACTCGGGCGCCGAGCGTGACAACACGATGGGCGCACCGCGCAGCGTCAGGTCCACTTCCATGATCATGGCGCGCACGCGGTCGCCGGTGCGGAAGTTTTCCTTGGGAATCATTTCATTGCGACGCAGACGGCCTTCAACGCGACCCGATTCCACAATCAGATCGCCCTTGTCCATGCGCTTGACGGTGCCGACAAAAATCTTGTCGCCGCGCGACATGAAGTCGTTGAGCAACATTTCTCGCTCGGCGTCGCGAATCTTTTGCAAAATGACCTGCTTGGCCGCCATGGCGCCAATGCGGCCAATCGGTACGGACTCGATGGTTTCCTCGATGTACTCATCGACTTCGATGTCAGGAATTTGTTCCATGGCTTCAAACAACAAGATTTCCTGATCGGGCAACTGCAAACCCGCTTCATCGGGCACCACATGCCAGCGACGGAAGGTTTCGTAGTTACCGCTGTCACGATCGAGCGCGACACGGATGTCCACTTCACCTTGGTAAAGTTTTTTGGTGGCTTGCGCCAAAGCCGCTTCGACGGCCCCAAAAACGACATCACGCTCCACGTTTTTCTCGCGTGAGATGGCGTCAACCAACATTAACATTTCGCGATTCATGCCATGTCTCTCCTGTTTCAATTCAAATCTGATGGTTGCGATTCAAGGTCGGGCACTTGCGCCCGGCCCTTGAAACTCACAATGGGTGCCAAGCGCGCTTCCTTGAGCTCGCTCAACACAAAACCCAGCGCCTGCGTCGGTGCAGGCAATCTTTTTTTACTGACTTTTTGACCCGGCTTGGTGACCGGTTCATCGCGCCAGACAATCTGCCAACCCGGCTCAACTGGCGGCACAACATCGGCTACTGACTCGACCCGCTCCAACACACCCCGAAATTTCTTGCGGGTCGGGCTCACCTGCCCAGCTGCGGCGCTGCCCAACGGCTGCTTTAGCGTGACATCGACCACATGGCCGACAAAGCGCGCAAAGTCCTGGTCATGCCGCAACGGCCGGTCAATCCCCGGCGACGACACTTCAAGGCGTTTGTAGTCCACCTCATCCACCTCCAGCGCATATTGCAACTGGCGGGTCACTTTTTCACAATCTTCTACGGTTACAAAATGCTCGCTTGGTGCTCCCTGCATCACACCCTCCGAGGGCGGCGACCAGGGCAAATCAATGGTGATGCGCAGCAAGCCACCGGCAGAGCGATCAATCTCCACCAAGTCATAGCCCAAGCCTGTCACGATTTGTTCAACAATATCTTTTAGCGTCACCAAAACCCCAGATTACCTAATTTTGTCAAAAACAAACGACCAAAAAAAACGGGCGGAAGTGACTCGCCCGTTTGGTCGTGAAGGCAGGATTATATCTGAAAAGGCAAGGGGAAGCCCTTGATTTTCAAGGATTTATCCGGCAGCACTGACCAAAATCCGGGTGTATTCATGCTGCGGCTGCGCCAACACCTGGTGCACCGGGCCAGACTCCACCACGGCACCGTCTTTCATGACCAGAACATGGTGCGCCATGGCACGAATCACATCCACATCGTGGGTGATCAGCAAATAGCTCAAACTGTGCGCACGCTGCAAATTTTGTAGCAACTGCAGCACCTGTTTTTGCACCGTCACGTCCAGCGCACTCGTGGGTTCGTCCAGTACCAACAGGCCGGGGTTGATGATCAAGGCCCGGGCAATGGCCAGCCGCTGGCGCTGTCCGCCCGAGAATTCATGCGGGTAGCGTTGCAAGGTCTGCGCCATGACGGTGTCGTCTGCCACGCCCAGGCCCACATCTCGCAAAGCGGCCATCACACGCTGCTGACGCTGGCTTTTGGAGAGTTCGGGTTCGTGCACACCCAGGCCTTCACCAACAATTTCTTCGACTGTCATGCGCGGCGACAACGACGAAAACGGGTCTTGAAACACCACCTGCACCTGGCGTCGCAAGGCTTTGTTGCGCAAACCGTTGACACTCCAGGTTTGCCCGCCAAATTGCAACTCACCCTGAAACGGCAACAGCCCCAACGCTGCCAGCGCCAGCGTCGATTTGCCGGAACCCGACTCACCCATGATGCCCAGGGTTTGTCCAGGAGAAATTTCAAAATCGGCACCCTGCACGGCCACGAATTCGCCGCGCTTGAACCAGCCACGAATTCCGGTCAGCGGCGTTGGGTAAACCACCCGCAGACCTCGCGCCGCCAGCACGACTGGCGGTGCAGCATCGGCCCGCGGCGCCACCACATCACGCGTGGGCTTGCTGGCGATCAAGCGCCGGGTGTAGGCGTGCTGCGGCTGCGCAAACACCTCGGTGGTGTTGCCCTGTTCAACAATCCAGCCGTTTTCCATGACGATGACGCGGTCAGCAAAACGCCGTACCAGGTTCAGGTCGTGGGTAATCAGCAGTACCGCCATGCCATGACTTTGCTGCAAACCAGCCAGCAGGTCCAGAATCTGGCCACGCAGGCTCACATCCAGCGCCGTGGTGGGTTCATCGGCCAGCAGCAATTTGGGCTGACAGGCCAGCGCCATGGCGATCATGGCGCGTTGACGCTGACCCCCGCTGAGCTGGTGCGGAAAAGCATTAACGCGGCGCTCAGGCTCGGGAATACCGGTTTCAGCGAGCAAATCAATCGCTTTTTGCAGCGATTGCGCTTTTGCCAGACCCATTTTCAGCGTCAGCACTTCGGCAATCTGATCACCCACGGTCATCAAGGGGTTGAGCGCCGTCATGGGCTCCTGAAAAATCATGGCAATATCACGGCCCCGCACGGCACGCAGTTCGCGTTCTGGCAATGCGAGCAGGTCATTGCCATTGAACAAGGCTTGACCACCCACTTTGGCATCGGCCACCAAGCGCAGCAGACTCAAGGCTGAAACGGTTTTGCCAGAGCCTGACTCGCCCACCAGCGCCACCCGCTCGCCGGGCATCATCGAAAAATCAAGACTGTGCACCACCTCCTGATCGCCAAACGCCACAGACAGGCCCCGTACCTTCAACAAGGGTGCTGCACTCATGATGCGTCAGCCTTTCGCGGATCCAGCGCATCGCGTAGCGCATCACCCATAAAGGTCAATAGCAGCAAAGTAACCACCAGCACGGCAAAGGTGGCCAGTGAAATCCACCAGGCATCAATGTTGTTTTTGCCCTGCGACAGCAACTCGCCCAGCGACGGCGTGCCGGGTGGCACGCCCAAGCCCAGAAAGTCGAGCGAGGTCAGCGCCAGAATCGCGCCGCTCATGCGAAATGGCAAGAAAGTCACCACCGGGGTCATGCTGTTGGGCAGCAAATGGCGCGTGATGATGTGCCAGTTGCTGACCCCCAGCGAGCGCGCGGCACGCACGTAATCGAGCTGCCGGTTGCGCAAAAACTCGGCGCGCACGTAGTCCGACAAACCCATCCAGCCAAACAAACTCAGCAGAATCAGCAGCAGCGCCAGACTGGGCGCAAACACCGCACTGAAAATGATCAGCAAATACAGCTCGGGCATGGAGCCCCAGATTTCAATGAACCGCTGGAATGCCAAATCCGTCTTGCCGCCAAAAAAGCCCTGAATGGCCCCTGTGACGATGCCTAAAAGTGTGCCGGTAAAAGTCAGCGCCAGCGCAAACAGGACACTGACCCGAAAGCCATAGATGAGTTGCGCCAGCAAGTCGCGGCCGCGGTCATCGGTGCCCAGCCAGTTATCCACAGTGGGCGGTGACGGATTGGGCGCTTTGGCAAAGTAGTTGAGCGTTTTGGGGCCGTAGGGGTTGGGGGCGAACAGCGCCCAGTTGCCGTCTTGACTGAGGCGCTCGCGAATGAACGGATCCAGGTAATCGGTGCTGGTATCGAAATCGCCGCCAAAAGTCTTCTCGGAATAGTCCTTGAGCATGGGGAAATAGGTTTCACCCTGGTAGCGCACCAGCAAGGGCCGGTCGTTGCTGATCAGTTCTGCCACAAAACTCAAGCCTACCAACAGGCAAAACATGACAAGGCTCCAGTAACCCAGCCGATTGCGCCTGAAGCGCAGCCAGGCACGCCGACCCAGGCTCAAGCTGTGCGGCGAGGGGTTAATCGAACTTGACACGCGGGTCCACCCACACATATGACAAATCGGAAATCAGCTTGGTGACCAGGCCGATCAGGGTAAAGAAATACAGCGTACCCAGCACCACCGGGTAATCACGTCGAATGACACTCTCGTAACTCAGCAGCCCCAGGCCATCGAGCGAAAACAGCGTCTCGATCAACAGCGACCCGGTAAAAAACGCGCCGATGAACGCTGCAGGAAACCCGGTGATGATGGGAATGAGCGCGTTGCGAAACACATGACCCCACAACACCTGGCGCTCATCGAGCCCCTTGGCGCGCGCGGTGACCACGTATTGTTTGCGAATTTCTTCAAGAAACGCGTTTTTGGTCAACATGGTGGTGACGGCAAAACTGCCCAGCACCATGGCCGTGACGGGCATGGCAATGTGCCACAGATAGTCCACCACACGCGCCCCCCAAGTGAGTTCGTCCCAATTGCTGCTGGTCAGTCCGCGCAGTGGGAACCATTGCAACTGGCCACCAAAAATCACCAGCAACGCCACGCCCAGCACAAAGCCCGGAATGGCATAACCCAGCAGCACCAGCAGCGTGGTGACAAAGTCAAAACGCGAACCCGCGCGCACCGCCTTGGCCACACCCAGCGGCACGGCGATCAAATAGCTGATGAAAAATGTCCATAGCCCCAGGCTGATCGATACCGGCAATTTTTCCCAAATCAACTCCGACACGCTTTTGTTCTGGAAAAAACTCTTGCCCAAGTTAAAGCGTGCAAATTGCCCCAGCATCTGCACAAAGCGCTCGTGCGCGGGTTTGTCAAACCCATACAGCGCCTTGATCTGCTCAATGCGTTTGGGGTCCACCCCTTGCGCACCGCGGTAGCTCAGGCCGCCACTTTCCGCTGCGGCGCCTTTGCCAGTGCCTGCTTTGGCCTCTGCCAAATACTGCTCCACCGGGCCACCCGGCACGAACTGGATCACCACGAAGGTGAGCAGCAACACCCCGAACAACGTGGGGATCATCAACAACAGGCGTTTGAGGATGTAGCTCAGCATGCTTTATTTCTGTGCCGCCTTGGCCCACCAGGTGTCAATGGCCCAACCCTCACCCTGCGAATAAGGCGGCATGGCGGCGGGTTGCTCCAGCCGCCAACTGTTGAACACAATGCGGTGTGTCGGTGCAGACCACTGCGGAATCAGCACATGGCTGTGGGCGATCACCCGCTCCAGCGCGCGGCAGGCGGGCACCAATTCCGCTTTGAATTTGGCACGCGTCATGGCGCTGATCAGCGCATCCACTGCCGGGTTTTTGGTGCCTGACATGTTGCCTGAGTCCTCCTGATCAGCCGCTCTGGAACCAAACAGATCAGCATATTCCTGGCCCGGATTATGGGTGCCACCATAGGCCAGCGAGGTGATGTCAAACTCGAATTTTTGCAGACGCTGCTGGTACAGGGCAAAGTCCACCGGGCGAAAGTTCAAAGTGATGCCCAGTTTCTCCAGGTTGCGCGCCCAGGGTGTGACCACCCGCGCGCTGCCCTCGTTGCTGTCCAGGTACTCAATCTCGAACGCCTGGCCCTGCGCATTGCGCAACTTGCCGTCTTGCACCTGCCAGCCCGCAGCATTCAACAAGGCTTGCGCCTGACGCAAGTTGGCACGCAAGGAGGACGGCGCATCGGTGTGCGGCGGCTGCGTCATGGGGCCAAAGACCTCAGGCGGCACGGCACTGCGCCATGACTCCAGCAACGCCAGCTCTTGCGGGGACGGCAAGCCGCTTGCCTGGCAGTCGGTATTACCAAACAAACCGTTGACGCGCTGATAGGCGTTGTAAAACATCTGCCGGTTCATCCACTCGTAATCCAGCGCCAGGCCCAGCGCTTGCCGTACGCGCACGTCTTTGAACAACTCGCGCCGGGTATTGAGCACATAGCTCTGAAAACCGGTGGGCAGGCGGTGCTGGTATTCGCGCTTGACCAGCTCCCCCGAATCAAAACGCTTGCCGTTGACGCGCCGGGCCCAGTCACCCGCCGAGAAAAAGCGCATCAGGTCAAATTCTCCGGCTTTCAGGGCCTCCAGGCGGGCTGTGCCGTCTTTGTAAATTTTGACGGTGATTCGGTCAAAATTGGCAGTACCCCGGCGCACATTCAGGTCTTTGGCCCAGTAATTGGGGTCACGCACATAGGTGATGTCTTTGCCAAAGCGCACCGGGCCGATTTTGTAAGGCCCGCTGCCAATGGGCACATCGGTGACGATCTGGTCAAACGGTTTTGGCTTGCCATCCTCTGCGCCCCAGGCACGGCTGAACACTGGCAAACCGCCTACCGTCAGTGGTAATTCGCGGTTGGGTTTTTTGAAGCGGTAACGAACCGTGCGTTCATCCAACACGTCCAGACCTGCCACGTCATCCAGCATGGTCTTATACGCTGGCGAGGTGAATGGCCCCATCAGCGCGTCAAAGCTGTATTTCACATCTTCAGCCAGCACTGCATCACCATTGTGAAAGCGCGCTTCTGGCCGCAGCTTGAAGGTGGCACTCAGGCCATCAATTGCCACCGTCACCTCTTGCGCCAACAAACCATAACCCGAGCCGGTTTCATCCAGCGCGCCGGTCAGTAAGGTGTCAAACATCAAATCAGACAAATACGCTGGCGCCGAGCCCTTGATGGTGAACGGGTTGTATTTGTCAAAGGTGGACACCCGCAAATTGCTCACCAGCCGCAACTCTCCCCGCTTGGGTGCGGCAGGGTTCACGTAGTCAAAGTGAGAGAAATTGGAGGGATACTTGAGGTCACCCCAGAGTGCATAGCCGTGCGCCGCCCACAAAGGGGACATCCAACTCAGGCACATTAAAAAAACCACGCAACGCATGCGACAATTCTGCATCAATTGTTCCGCTTCTTGCCGGCTAACGGGATTCAAATTGCAGAATTGAAATTTGTGCGATACCCCCAGTGACAAGCGATATTTATCCAACAAACAAATTACAAAGCAGAGGCTACCATGGGATTCCTGACAGGCAAAAAATTTCTGATCACTGGTGTGTTGTCCAACCGCTCCATTGCCTATGGCATTGCCAAGGCCTGCCATGCGCAGGGCGCAGAGCTGGCCTTCAGCTACGTGGGTGAGCGCTTCAAAGAGCGCATCACCGAGTTTGCTGCCGACTTTAACTCGACGCTGATTTTTGATTGCGATGTAGCGGTGGACGAACAAATTGACAATTTGTTCAAAGACCTGTCCAAGCATTGGCCCACCTTTGACGGCTTTGTGCACAGCATTGGTTTTGCCCCGCGCGAGGCCATTGCCGGCAATTTTCTGGATGGTCTGACGCGCGAAAACTTTCGCATTGCACACGACATCAGCGCCTACAGCTTTCCGGCCATGGCCAAGGCGGCTTTGCCGTATTTGAACAACACGGCCTCGCTGCTGACACTGACCTACCTGGGTGGCGTGCGCGTGGTGCCCAGCTACAACACCATGGGTCTGGCCAAGGCCTCACTCGAATCGTCGGTGCGCTACCTGGCCGATGCCGTGGGCGCAAGGGGCATACGCGTCAATGGCCTGAGCGCCGGTGCCATCAAGACGCTGGCCGCCAGTGGCATCAAGGATTTTGGCAAGCTACTGGGCATCTCGGCAGCGGCATCGCCCCTGAAGCGCAACGTGACCATTGATGAAGTGGGCAACGTCGCCGCCTTTTTGCTCAGCGACCTGGCCTCCGGCATGACCGGGCAAATTTCTTATGTGGATTGCGGCGTCAGCCAGACCGCTGTGGCCGTGGTGGAATCCTGAGCCAGTCAAACTGCCTTGGCAGTTAAAAGGGATGAATCGGCAGGCCAATCGGCCTGCTTTTTTTTGGCCAGCCAGGAGGGACTCGAACCCCCTACCCCGAACTTAGAAGGTTCGTGCTCTATCCTGATGAGCTACTGGCTGAACGGTGATTTGCAGTATTGGTGCCCGAGACCGGAATCGAACCGGTATGCCCGTTATTCACGAAGCGGCGGATTTTAAGTCCGATGTGTCTACCTATTTCACCACTCGGGCAAGCCACTATTGTCAAACAAAAAAGCCCCGTCATTGCGAAAATACGAGGCTTGATACGAAACAAAAAAATGGAGGCGCGACCCAGAGTCGAACTGGGCTAGACGGATTTGCAATCCGTTGCATAACCGATTTGCTATCGCGCCGATAACTTTGCAAAAAAAGGGAAGCATTGCTTCCCTTTTTCAATAAACTGGAGCGGGAAAAGAGTCTCGAACTCTCGACCTCAACCTTGGCAAGGTTGCGCTCTACCAACTGAGCTATTCCCGCGTATGGTGCCAACTTTCATCAACACCAAGTAAAAACCTGGAGCGGGAAAAGAGACTCGAACTCTCGACCTATACCTTGGCAAGGTATCGCTCTACCAACTGAGCTATTCCCGCATTGCAAGCCGCAAATTATAAAGCAATTTACAGCGATTCACCTCTCAAGAAACCAATTTTCTCAATGTTTGACCGCATCGGTGGTTGCCGGAGCGGCCAGCGTGATGGTCGATGGCGTTACCGCGGCAGGAACATCTTCCGGCAACGCCGTTGGCATGCGTTCCAGCGCAACTTCCAGCACCTTGTCGATCCAGCGCACCGGCACAATTTCAAGCCCGTTTTTCACATTCTCAGGAATTTCCTGCAAGTCTTTGGCATTGTCTTCCGGGATCAAAACAGTCTTGATGCCACCGCGCAGCGCAGCCAGCAATTTTTCCTTCAAACCACCAATGGCCGTCACCTCGCCGCGCAGGGTGATTTCGCCGGTCATGGCGACACCACAGCGCACCGGAATGCCGGTCATGGCCGAGACAAAAGCGGTGGTCATGGCGGCGCCCGCGCTGGGGCCATCCTTGGGTGTGGCGCCGTCAGGCACGTGGATGTGAATGTCTTTTTTCTCAAAGAATTCATCCTTGATGCCGAGCCGGTGCGAACGGCTGCGCACCACGGTACGGGCCGCTTCCACCGATTCCTTCATCACATCGCCCAGCGAGCCGGTGCGGGTGATGACGCCTTTGCCAGGCACCATGGCGGCCTCGATGGTGAGCAGGTCGCCGCCCACCTCGGTCCAGGCCAGCCCCACCACCTGGCCCACCTGGTTCATTTTTTCAGCGCGACCGTAGTCAAATTTTCGCACCCCCAAAAACTCACTTAAATTAGCTGCCGAAACCACCACCTGCCCCGTCATTTGTTTGAGTTGCAGACCCTTGACCACTTTGCGACAAATTTTTGAAATGTCCCGCTCCAGTGAACGCACGCCCGCTTCACGGGTGTAGTAACGCACAATGTCGCGCACCGCATCTTCCGTGACCTGGAGTTCGGATTCCTTGACGCCGTTGTTACCCAGTTGCTTGGGCAACAGGTAGCGCAGCGCAATATTGGTTTTTTCGTCTTCGGTGTAACCCGACAAACGAATCACTTCCATCCGGTCCAACAACGCGGGGGGAATGTTCATGGAATTCGAGGTGGCCACAAACATGACGTCGCTCAGGTCAAAATCAACCTCGACGTAGTGGTCGGCAAACTTGTGGTTTTGCTCGGGGTCAAGCACCTCCAGCAAGGCGCTCGATGGATCGCCGCGAAAGTCGGTGCCCAGTTTGTCGATTTCGTCCAGCAAAAACAACGGGTTGCGGGTGCCGACCTTGCTCAGGCTTTGCAGCACCTTGCCCGGCATGGCACCGATGTAGGTACGGCGATGGCCGCGAATTTCGGCTTCGTCGCGCATGCCACCAAGCGCCATGCGCACGTACTTGCGCCCGGTCGCCTTGGCGATCGATTGCCCCAGCGACGTTTTGCCCACGCCGGGTGGCCCGACCAGGCACAGAATGGGCGCCTTGACCTTGTCCACGCGCTGCTGCACCGCCAGGTATTCCAGAATGCGGTCTTTCACCTTGTCCAGGCCGTAATGGTCTTCGTTGAGCACAGTTTCGGCGTTGAGCAGGTTGTGCTTGATCTTGGTCTTGTTGGCCCATGGCAGGCCGGTGAGCACATCAATGTAGTTGCGTATCACCGTGGCTTCGGCTGACATCGGCGACATCAGCTTGAGCTTTTTCAACTCGCCCTCGGCCTTTTTCAGCGCCTCCTTGGGCATCTTGGCAGCCTTGATCTTTTTTTCGATCTCGTCGATGTCAGCACCATCTTCGCCCTCGCCCAGTTCTTTTTGAATAGCTTTGACCTGCTCGTTCAAATAAAAATCACGCTGATTCTTTTCCATCTGCCGCTTCACGCGACCCCGGATTTTCTTATCCACATTGAGGATGTCCACCTCCCGGTCAATTTGTGCAAACAGATTTTCCAGGCGATCACGAACACTGGCCAGGTCGAGCACCGCCTGTTTGCTTTCCAGTTTCAGGGGCAAATGCGCCGCAATGGTATCGGCCAGACGCCCCGGGTCATCGATGCTGGAGATCGAGGTGAGGATTTCTGGCGGGATCTTTTTGTTGAGTTTGACATACTGGTCAAACTGTTGCATCACGGCACGGCGCAAGGCTTCAATTTCACTGACCTGCGCCTTGGTTTTGACCTCTGGCTCGGCAGGCAACTCCACCGGTGTTACGGTGGCGGTAAAAAACTGTTCACCATCTTCAATGTGATTGACCACAGCGCGCTGCTGGCCTTCCACCAGCACCTTGACCGTGCCATCGGGCAACTTGAGCATTTGCAGGATGGTGGAGATGCAACCCATGTCAAACATGTCAGAGACCACCGGGTCATCCTTGGCAGCCGCTTTTTGCGCTACCAGCATGATTTGGCGGTTGGCGTTCATGGCGGCCTCGAGGGCCTTGATGCTCTTGGGGCGCCCCACAAACAAGGGAATCACCATGTGCGGAAAGACAACCACATCGCGCAACGGCAACAAGGGAAAGTCCACAGGGATAGCGGGTAAAAATGAATGGCCAGACATAAAAGGTCCTTTGGTTACCGATATGACAATGAATTGAATGGCCTGGGCAATCAAGCCTTTTTGGCAAGTTCGCGGTAAACCAGCAAAGGCGGCTTGTTTTCTTCGATGCTTGACTCGTCCAGCACAACTTTTTCGACATTCGTGAGATTGGGAAGATCGAACATGGTGTCGATCAACGCCAATTCAAGGATGGAACGCAAGCCGCGAGCACCCGTTTTCCGGATCAGCGCTTTTTTGGCAATGGCCTTCAGGGCGCTGGGCCGAATTTCCAGCTCAACGCCCTCCATGGCCAGCAGTTTGTTGTATTGCTTGACCAGTGCATTTTTGGGTTCGGTCAGGATTTGCACCAGGGTTTCTTCGCTGAGTTCACCCAGGGTGGCCACCACCGGCATGCGGCCGACCAGTTCAGGAATCAGGCCAAATTTGATCAGATCCTCTGGTTCCACCTCTTTGAAAACATCGGTCAGGTTGCGGTTTTGCTTGCTGTGAACGGCCGCACCAAACCCGATGCCCGAGGACTCTGTGCGGTTTTCAATCACTTTTTCCAGCCCGGAGAAAGCGCCGCCACAAATGAACAGGATGTTGGTGGTGTCCACCTGCACAAAATCCTGATTCGGGTGCTTGCGCCCGCCTTGTGGCGGCACGCTCGCCATGGTGCCTTCAATCAGCTTGAGCAAGGCTTGCTGCACCCCTTCACCCGACACATCGCGGGTGATGGAAGGGTTGTCTGATTTGCGTGAAATCTTGTCGATCTCATCGATGTAAACAATGCCACGCTGAGCCCGCTCCACTTCGTAATTGCAGCTCTGCAACAGCTTGAGAACGATGTTTTCAACGTCTTCACCCACATAACCCGCTTCGGTCAGCGTGGTCGCGTCGGCCATGACAAAGGGCACGTCGAGCATGCGTGCCAGCGTTTGGGCCAGCAGCGTTTTGCCGGAACCCGTGGGGCCAATCAACAAAATGTTGCTTTTGGAGAGTTCGACTTCATCCTTGGTGGATTTTTCCTGGTGCCGCAGCCGCTTGTAATGGTTGTAAACCGCCACCGCCAAAATGCGCTTGGCGGCCTCCTGGCCAATCACATAGTTGTCCAGATTGGCCTTGATTTCTGCCGGCGTCGGCAAATTGCTTTTTTCTTCGGTTGCCGTGGTGGGCGGCAATTCGTCGCGAATGATTTCATTGCAAAGTTCAACGCATTCATCGCACACAAAGACAGACGGACCCGCAATCAGCTTTTTGACCTCGTGCTGACTCTTGCCACAAAAAGAGCAATACAGGGTTTTTTCACCAGAAGAGCCTTTGGCCATGACCTTACGCCCTCTTGGAAATAACCTGGTCGATCAGACCATATTCTTTGGTTTCCTGAGCCGACATGTAATAGTCACGCTCGGTGTCGCGCTCAATGCGCTCCAAAGGCTGGCCCGTGCATTCGGCCAAAATCTTGTTGAGTTGCTCACGCGTTTTCAAAATTTCACGCGCCTGGATTTCGATTTCGGTCGCCTGGCCCTGGCTGCCACCCGAGGGCTGGTGAATCATGATCTTTGAATTGGGCAGCGAAAAACGCTTGCCCTTGGCGCCTGCGGCCAGTAAAAAAGCGCCCATGCTGGCGGCCATGCCGGTGCACAGCGTGGACACGTCAGGCTTGATGAAATTCATGGTGTCAAAAATCGCCATGCCAGAACTCACCGAGCCCCCGGGCGAATTGATATAAAAAGAAATGTCCTTGTCAGGATTTTCACTTTCAAGGAACAGCAACTGTGCCACCACCAGGTTGGCCACATGGTCATTGACCGGACCCACCAGAAAAATCACGCGCTCCTTGAGCAGGCGCGAGTAAATGTCATAAGACCGCTCGCCCCGGCCCGACTGCTCGATCACCATGGGCACCATGCCCAAAGCCTGTGTATCCATTGCACTCATCGGTAAATTCATCATGACTCCATTAATTTGATGCTACTGTAGCTAAAAAATCATAGCCTCCAAGCAAATGGGGCTTGCATGCCGGACTAAAAACCCGGCACAAGCCCCATACAACCCGTTATTGCTACGGTCCGATGAAGTATGAACCGTTCCGCCCTGAGCCGGTCGAAGGGCTTCGACCGGCTCAGCCCGAACGGAACTTAAAACATCATCGGGCCGAATCTATAAAACGGCAAGCTGATCAATTCTGCGCCATCAGCTCGTCAAAGGTAACCGCTTTTTCGCTGACATTGGCCTTGGACAAAACAAAATCTGTCACGTTGTTTTCAAGAACCACAGTTTCCACCTCGGCCATGCGGTTGTTGTCGCTGAAATACCAGCGCTCCACTTCGGAGGGCTTTTCGTAGCTCGAAGCCAGTTCCTGGATGTGGGCCTTGAGCTGGTCCAGCGTGGCCTGCAGGTTGTTGGCACGCACCAGTTCAGCCACCACCAACCCGAGGCGCACGCGGCGCTCAGCCTGCGGGCGGAACACGTCATCAGGAATGGTCACCTTGTCAGCGTCCTTGATGCCGCGCTTTTTCAGGTCGGCACGGGCCCCTTCGAGCAAGCGCGCCATTTCTGCCTGCACGCTGGCGTTGGGCAAGTCGAGCTCGGCTTTGGCCACCAGCGCATCCATGACGGCCGTCTTGTTGCGCGTCAACAAACGGAACTTGACTTCGCGTTCCAGATTTTTCTTGATGTCGGCGCGCAAACCCTCAACGGTCGCATCTTCAATGCCCAGGGATTTGGCCAGTGCCTCGTTGACTTCGGGCAGATGCGCTGCCTCGATTTTCTTGACCGTCACCATGAAGTCAGCCGTTTTTCCGGCCACGTCCTGGCCGTGGTAGTCGGCCGGAAAAGCCAGCGGGAAGGTCTTGCTTTCGCCAGCCTTCATGCCACGTGTGGCTTCTTCGAATTCTTTCAGCATCTGGCCGTCGCCCAGGATGAACTGGAAGTCTTCGGCTTTGCCGCCGGCAAAGGTTTCGCCGTCAATCTTGCCTTCGAAGTCCACCGTCACGCGGTCGCCATCTTCGGCAGCGGCATCACGCGGGCGCAGCGCGAAGGTACGGCGCTGTTTGCGCAGGATGTCGATGGTTTTGTCAATGGCAGCATCTGACACATCGGTCGTGATTTTTTCGACCTCAGCCGTCGTCAGGTCGCCAATCACGACTTCCGGATACACCTCAAACACCGCCTCAAAAGTCAACTCGCCTTCTGGCGCGCCTTCTTTTTCACTGATTTTTGGCTGGCCGGCCACGCGCAGTTGGGCTTCATTGGCGGCATTGGCAAAGGCTTCGCCCACCTTGTCGTTCATCACTTCATACTGGACCGAGTAGCCATAGCGCTGCGACACGACATTCATCGGAACTTTGCCCGGACGGAAGCCGTCCATCTTGACGGTGCGCGCCATCTTCTTCAAACGGGCATTCACTTCGGATTGAATGGATGCCAAAGGCAAATTCAAAAGCATTTTTCGTTCGAGTTTTTCAAGGGTTTCTACAGTGACTGCCATGGTGTTACTCCAAATTACACAAAAATAAAGACATCGCACTGCTGCAATACAGCGGCGCCCTGTCAGGCAAACTCTCATCGTGGTGCGCGGGGCGGGACTCGAACCCGCACATCCTTGCGGACGTCAGGACCTAAACCTGGTGCGTCTACCAATTTCGCCACCCGCGCAAAATAAACGGGGCAGTCAATAAAACCACCCCATGAAATCGGTCAACCGGGGATTTTAACCCGCCAAGACGTCATAACTTGCCAAGCTCACGACAAGTAGTTCACTTGCTGCTGGGCGTCACCCTGAACCAGGCCGCGTACATGGCCGGCAAGGCCAGCAGCGTGAGCACCGTGGCCACGATCAGGCCGCCCATGAGGGCCACCGCCATCGGCCCCCAGAACACCGAGCGACTCAGCGGAATCATGGCCAGCACGGCCGCGGCGGCGGTCAGCACGATGGGGCGCAGGCGGCGCGTGGCGGCGCCCACGATGGCCTCCCAGGCCAGCACGCCGCGGGTGCGGTCCTGCTCGATCTGGTCGATCAAAATGACCGAATTGCGCTGGATCATGCCCATCAGTGCAATCACGCCCAGCAAGGCCACAAAGCCAAACGGGCGGTTCAGCAACAGCAGCGCGCCCGCCACCCCGGCAATGCCCAATGGCCCGGTCAAGAACACCAGCACGGCGCGGCTGAAGCTGTGCAGTTGCAGCATCAACAGGGTGAAGGTGATGAACAGCATGACGGGGATGCCCGCCACAATGCTTGACGAGCCCTTGGCGCTCTCGGCCACAACACCGGCCACCTCGATGCGGTAAGCGCCCTGCCCGGCTTGCGCCCATTGGGCTTCCAGGCGTTTCAGCTCCGGCAAGAGCTGGTTGGTGACGGTGGCGCCTTGCAGGCCCTCGGCAATGTCGCACTGAACGGTGATGGCGTAGTCGCGGCCCTCGCGCCACATCACACCGGGCTCCCAAGTGAACACGGGTTTGGCAATTTGCGTCAGCGGGATCGACCGGCCCGAAGCGGTGGGCAGGTAGGCATTGGCAATGTCGGTGATGGCGTTGCGCTCGTCGAGCGGCTGGCGCAGCACCATGTCGACAGTCAAGTCGCCCTCGCGAAACTGGCCCACAGTGGTGCCGCTCAGAATGGTTTTGGCGGCCTGCGCGATCGACTGGCTGGAGACGCCCAGCGCGCGCGCCTTGTCCTGGTCCACTTCCAGGCGCATGACCTTGATGGATTCGTTCCAGTTGTCATTGACGCCGCGGGTGTTGGCGTTTTGTCGCATCACCGCCTTGACCTCGTCAGCGCGCTCGCGCAGCACCAGCGGGTCGAGTCCGATGACGCGGAACTGCACCGGGTACGGCACTGGCGGGCCGTTGGCCAGCAGCTTGACGCGGCCACGCACCTCGGGGAACTCCTGCGCCAGCATAAAGGGAAGCTTGTGCCGCAGCGCCTCACGCGCGGACAGGTCTTTGGGCAGCACGATCAGTTGCGACACATTGGTTTGCGGAAATACCTGCTCCAGCGGCAAATAAAAGCGCGGCACGCCGGAGCCGATCCACTGCGTGACCGAGGTCACGCCGGGCTCGGCCATCAGGCGCGCCTCGACCCGTTTGGCCACGTCTTCGGTGGCGACAAACGAGGAGCCTTCGGGCGACCACAATTCGACCGTGATCTCGGGCCGGCTCGAATCGGGGAAAAACTGCTGCTGCACCTGGCCCATGCCGACCAGCCCCAGGCCGAACAGCGCCACGGTGGCGGCAATGGTGAGCCAGCGGTGGCGGATGCAGGCATTCACGGCTCTTCGAAACGCGTTGTAAAAAGCGGTGTCGTACATGTCGTTCGGCTGCGCCTGACCAGCCTCATGCGCCTGCATTTGCGCCAGCACATGCGGCGGTGTTTTGAGCAGCAGCGTGCCCAGGTAAGGCACAAAATAGACCGACACAATCCAGCTCAGGCACAGCGCAATCACCGTCACGGCAAAAATCGCAAAGGTGTATTCGCCGGTCATTGACCTGGCAAGGCCAATGGGTAAAAAGCCGGCGGCGGTGATCAGCGTGCCGGTGAGCATGGGCATGGCGGTAATCTCGTAGGCAAAGGTGGCGGCGCGCACCTTGTCATAGCCCTCTTCCATTTTGCGCACCATCATTTCCACCGCAATGATGGCGTCGTCCACCAGCAGCCCGAGCGCAATGATGAGCGAACCGAGCGAGATTTTGTGCAGGCCAATGCCCCAGTAGTTCATGGCCAGAAACGTCATGGCCAGCACCAGCGGAATGGTGATGCCCACCACCAGGCCGGGGCGCATGTCGAGTGTCCAGCGCTTCCACAGGGGTTGCCGGCCCGGACGTTTGTGCAAGCCCAGGCTGATAAAGCTCACCGCCAGCACGATTGCCACCGCTTCGATCAGGACCTTGATAAATTCATTGACCGAGGTGGCCACCGATTCGGGCTGGTCCTGGATCTGCCCCAGGCTGACGCCCAGCGGCAGGGTTTTCTCGATCTGCCGGGTGGCAGCGGTCAGGGCTTTGCCCAGCGCGATGATGTCGCCGCCCTTGCTCATGGAGACCCCCAGCGCAATCACTTCCTGCCCCTGAAAGTGCACCTTGACCGTGGGCGGATCAACGTAATCGCGCCTGATGGTGGCGATGTCGCCCAGGCGCAATTGGTTGCTGCCGGCGCGAATCGGCATGGCGCGCAAGTCGTCCACCGCCTGGAACTGGCCGGCCACGCGCACCTGCACCACATCCAGCGGCGTTTGCACCGCACCGGCCGAGGCCACCGCGTTTTGCTGGTTCAATTGGGCCAGCACCGCGTTCAGGTCCAGCCCCAACTGAGCCAGTCGCTTTTGCGAGATTTCGATGTACAGTTTTTCGTCCTGCACGCCAAACAGCTCGACCTTGGCCACGTCGGGGACGCGCAGCAGCTGCTGGCGCACGTCGTCGGCAAAGGTTTTAACCTCGGCGTAGCTGAAGCCAGGCGCCTGCAGCGCGTAAATGACGCCAAATACATCGCCAAAATCGTCGTTAAAGAATGGCCCCACCACACCTTGCGGCAAGCTGCCCTGCATGTCGCCGATCTTTTTGCGCACCTGGTACCAGACGTTGACCACCTCGGCACCCCGGGCAAAGTCCTTGATCTGGAAAATGATCTGCGCCTCGCCCGGCTTGGAGTAGCTGCGGATTTTGTCGGCGTAGGGCACCTCCTGCAGCGTGCGCTCGAGCTTGTCGGTGACCTGCTCGGCCATTTGCTGGGCGCTGGCGCCCGGCCAATAGGCGCGCACCACCATGGCGCGAAAGGTGAACGGCGGGTCTTCGTCCTGGCCGAGCTGAAAGTAGCTGGCGGCGCCCAGCACCAGCAGCACAATCATCAAAAAACGGGTCAGCGGCGCATGCGCGATGGCCCAGCGTGACAGGTTAAAGTTTTTTTCAGGATGCAGGTGGCTTTCTCTCATGGCCGGCTCACCTGGCAGGTGCCACATTGGCAGGTGCGGCATTGCCAGACACGGACTGTGCCGGGCTGGTGGCGTCGATCGACTTGTTGGCCTGGTACAGCGTGACCTTTTGGCCCGGTGCCAGCACGTGCACGCCCGCCACCACCACCTGCATGCCTGGTTGCAAGCCGCCCACCACCACCACGTCGTTGCCGTCGGCGGTGGAAATTTGCACCGTCTGCGGCTTGACGGTCATGCTGGCGCTATCGAGCACCCACACGGCGGTGGCCTGGCCCTGCTGCCACAGGGCGCTGGTGGGCAGCTTGATCACCGGCGTGCCGGCATGCTGCAGCGCGGCTGGCAACACCGACACCGTGCTGCCCAGCGCCAGATCGTCTTTGGCCTGCAGTGCCACCTTGACGGTAAAGGTGCGCGTGACGGGGTCGGCACTGGCGGCCACCTCGCGCACCACACCCTTGAGCGTGCCGGCGCTGGACCAAACCCGCACCTGGGCTGGCGTGCCCGGTCGGATGGCAGCCACTTTGTCCTCTGGCACAGCAAAGACCACGTCGCGCGCGCCGTCCTGGGCAATTTGCAGCACCGGAATGCCCGCCGCCACCACCTGACCACGCTCGGCCAGCACGGCCGTCACCACGCCCGCCGCATCAGCATGCAAGTTGGCGTAACCGGCCTGATTGCCCTGCGCCGACAGTTGCGCCTGCGCCTGGTCAAGCTGCGCCTGCGCGGCCTTGAACACGGCATCGCGCCGCTCCAGTTCGGCAGCGCCAATGAAGTTCTGGTTCCTGAGCTCGGTGTAGCGCTTGAGATCGGCCGCCGCCAGATCGCGGTTGGTGCGCGCGGCAGCCACCTGGGCACGGACTGCATCGGTGGCCAGTTTGAAATCCTGCGGGTCGAGTCGGGCCAGCAATTGGCCGACTTTGACACGCTGGCCCAACTCGACCGGTCTTTCGATCAGCTTGCCACCGACCCGAAAGCCCAGCCGCGATTCGACCCGGGCGCGGACTTCGCCAGCGTATTCCAGCGTGCCGCCGGTGCTTTGCACACCGACCGTGATCACCTTGACCGCACGAATCGGCTCGGTGGGTGGCGAGGGCCTGGAACAGGCGGCCAGGGCCGCCGCAAGAACAAGGACCCACCCCGCTTTGATAGCCGAATCGTTGCGCATGTTCATTCATCCCCTGTAAAAATAAAGTGACCGGCTGCCGCTTGTCATGATTTGAATTGGTGCATATTTTAATAACCAATTGGTCATTAAAATAATCTGCATCAACTGACTGTTTTTTTGTATGCTATTCATGCCCCGTCAACCCAATAAAATGGCTTGTCTCAATCCTACAATGCTCACCTATGTCAGATCTGACCCCCATTGACCAAATTGCAGAACGGGTTGAGCGCTTGTTGTTGCGCTACGAAGAACTCAACCGCACCAACGCACTGCTTTACAAAGAAATCGAGGCGCTGTCGCAAGATCGCGACTCTCTCAGATCGCGCCTGAGCGCTGCGCGGGCACGTGTGGACGCGCTGCTGGCACGCCTGCCTGATGCCGGCGCTGCCAGTGCCGCCTCCTTGAACGCCCCACGAGGTTCCCTATGAAACAGCTTGAGGTCCATATCATGGGGCAAAGCTATTTGCTTGGCTGCCCCGAAGGCGGTGAGGCGCGGCTGATGAATGTGGTGGCGCGCGTGGATGATGCCATGTGCAAAATTCGCGAAGCTGGCAAAGTGCGAGCCCGTGACCGCATTGCCGTGCTGGCGGCGCTCAACCTGGCCTTTGACATGCCCGAGCAAGCCAACACGCCAGCACCGGACCCGCTGACAGCCGCGCTGTCGCAACCCGACGAAACGGCCAAAGTCAAGCAATTGCTCATGCGGCTGGACGCTGCCCTGGGCAGCGACGACCGTCTGATTTAGCGACAACAACCGCACTCAATCCTTGAATTCTGGTGGGCGTTTGCCCATGTTGGCCATCATGGCTTCCTGCAGGTCGTTGCTGAGCAACATGGCGGCGTTCCAGGTGGCCACATAGTTCAGGCCGTCGGCCACCGTGTGATCCCGGGCGTAGCTGATCATCTCTTTCACACCGCGGATGGACAAGGGCGACTTGGCGGCAATCGTTGTGGCTATTTCTCTCACACCTTTTAGTAACGCCTCGCGCGTGTCGAACACGCGGTTCACCAGCTTCATTTGCAGCGCCTCAGAAGCATCGAACTTGCGCGCGGTGTAGGCCAGTTCACGCGCCATGCCTTCGCCAATGAGCTTGGGCAGGCGCTGCAGCGTGCCGACGTCGGCGGTCATGCCGATGTCGATTTCCTTGATGCAAAAACTCGCATCCGCCGAGCAATAACGCATGTCGGCGCAGCAGATCAGGTCAATGCCGCCGCCAATGCAGGCGCCGTGGATGGCGGCCAGCACCGGCTTGCGACAACGTTCAAGAGAGGTCAGCGTGTCTTGCAGGTCCAGAATGACCTGGCGCAGGTTTTCACGGGTGCGGGCTTCGCAGTCGTTCTGGATCTGGTCGCCCATGCCCATCATCATTTGCAGGTCAATGCCCGAGGTAAACAGCTTGCCCTCGCCCTCCAGAATCGCCACGCGTGCCCCGGGCGTGGCATCGACCCACTGGAAGGCCTGGCAAATTTCGTGCCACATGGCCAGGTTCATGGCGTTCGCCTTGTCGGGGCGGTTCAGGCGGATGGTGGCAATGTGGTCAACAAGGCTGACGGTGAGGGTCTCAAAGGGCGTGGTGCCATTTTTTTGAATGCTGCCTGCGGCGATAGTGACGCAGGCAGCACTGGCTGGTGCATCAGCCGCTTTGGGCGCTGCCGCCAGCGCCACAGCCAGTTCCAGACCCTGCTTGATGGCGCGTTTGGCATCGAGCTCGGCGGCCTCGTCGGCGCCGCCAATCAGATGCACTTGCAGGCCTGCCGCTTGCAGTTCGGCCTGCAGTTCGCGTTGCGGCTCCTGGCCCGCGCAAATCACCACGTTGTCCACCACCAGCGTGCGCTCTTCACCGTTGACCGTGATGTGCAGACCGGCATCGTCGATTCGGCGGTAAGTCACCCCGGCGAGCATCTCCACGTGGCGGTTTTTGAGCGAGGTGCGGTGAATCCAGCCGGTGGTCTTGCCCAGGCCATCGCCGACCTTGCCGGTTTTGCGCTGTAGCAGGTATATCTTGCGCGGGCTCTTGTCGATGTGCGCCGGCGTCAGTCCGCCGCGCTCGGCATAGCTGGTGTCCACGCCCCATTCGGCAAAAAATTTGGCCTTGTCCAGACTGGGGCTGGTGCCCTCGTGCAGCAGGTATTCGGCGGTGTCAAAACCAATGCCACCGGCGCCAATCAGCGCCACCGTTTTGCCCACCGGTTTTTTGTCGCGCAGTACGTCCAGGTAACTGAGCACTTTGGCATGGCCAATGCCTTCAATGGGCGGCGTGCGCGGGGTTACGCCAGTGGCCAGCACCACCTGCTTGAAGCCACGCGACACCAATTCCTCGATGCTGACCCGGCTTGTTGTAGGGTCGACTTCAGTCGACCATGGCGGACTGAAGTCCGCCCCACAGGGTTCATGCTCCGCGTGCGGTATCGATACCCGATTTGGGCGGCTTGCAATGACGCCGACCTTGGTTTTGAGTTGCAAGGTGACCCCGGTCAACTCGATCTGTTTGCCAAAATAGCGCAGCGTCTCGAAAAACTCTTCCTTGCCCGGCACTTGTTTGGCAATGTTGAACTGGCCGCCAATCTCGGTGGCCGCATCGAACAACGTCACGTCGAAGCCCCGCTGGGCGGCGGTGGTGGCAAAGCTCAAACCGGCCGGGCCGGCGCCCACTACGGCGATGCGCTCGCGACTTGGCGCGGGGGTGATGTTGATCAGCGTCTCGTGGCAGGCGCGCGGGTTCACCAGGCAAGAGGTGACCTTGCCGGCAAAGGTGTGATCCAGGCAGGCCTGGTTGCAGCCGATGCAGGTGTTGATCTCATCGGCCTTGCCAGCAGCGGCCTTTTGCACAAACAGCGGGTCGGCCAGGAATGGCCG